>JAGRPN010000090.1 GCA_019449555.1 Ramlibacter sp. | reverse complement strand
CGTGCGTTGCATCACTTTCTCGGTCGGAGCGCGCCAGATCGTGACTTTGACGCCGTATTTTTCTTCGAACGGGCCAATCAGGGAACGCAAGTTGTTTGCCGCGAGAGTCGTGTAGAGCGTGAGGGTGCCTTCCTTCTTGGCGGCCGCCAGGATTCGCTGCGCCCGATCCGGCCCGGCGTAAGTTAGCAGCGATGCGTCTTGTGCCAATCCGGGTAACGCTGTCGCCAGCAGCGCCATCGCCAGTCCCAGAGCCCGAAAATGATGAATACCGAGGATCCAGCTCATATATCTTCTCCACTGTGAAGTGTGACCCCGGTCCATCGTGCTTGAACGCTTCAGGCGATGCGAATCGCTGGTTTGCTGCGCGGAGGCACGGCGGCGCCGCAGCGTTCAATGAATCAGAAGCCTTCGGCGCGCTCGAGCTGCTCGAACCAGTCGAAGCCCATCGGCTTGATGATGCGGCTGTTCATGACGACGACGCGCGCCTCGTTGGCCGGGTCGCTGTTGAAGCGCTTGTGCCCGCAATACGGCGGGATGTAGACGAAGTCACCCTGTTTCCACTCGAAGCGTTTGGGCGTTTCCTCCCACGTGAATTCGATCGTTTCCTTGCAGTCGAACTTCACGTCCCAGTGCAGGTCGTAGCCGCTGCCCTCGACCACGAACATGATCTCCTCGGACAGGTGCCGGCTCTTGCCGCTGGCCTGGCCCGGGGGGAAGAACTGCATGTAGATGTCGAGGCAGCACTCCTTGGTGTTCATGCCCTCGTGGATGATGTGCTTGATGAGCCCGTCGGGCGAGCGCTCGAACGGCATCTGGCTGGCCTTGACGACGTTCAGGCGGTTCTTGTAGTCCTCGCGGAAGCGGCTGGAGATCTCCAGCGCCTGGGCATAGAAGTTGGCCTGCGTCGTGGGTGCATGGGCGCGCTGGCGTTCGATGGGGTCGACGATGTTGTTCATGGCGAGGGACTCGTTACAGGTGGGACGGCGGCGTGTAGTCTTCGTGGCCCGGCGAGGGGTCCTTGGGCGGGTAGGAAACCACCTTCTGGAAGATCATGTGCATGAACAGGAACAGCGGCTTGGCCTTCATGATCAGCACGATCGCGTCGTCATCCGGGTTGTCGTTGAAGTGCTGGTGCACGCAGCCGTTCTCGACGATGAGTGCGTCGCCGGCTTCCCAGTCGTGGCGCACACCGTCGTGCACGTCGTGGCCCTTGCCCTTGAGCACGAAGAACACAGCGCTGTTCATGTGGCCGTGCTTCTGCCCGTAGCCGCCGGGTGCATAGACGTCCAGATGCGCCTCGATCGATTGCGCCACCTTCACGGCCTGCGGGTTGATGATCTTCTTGCCGAAATTCTGCGGCCCGCCTTTCCACTTCCAGTCCTTGGAAGGATAGACGCGGGGCTGGCTGAACAGTTCGTGGTACAGCTCGCCGTAGGTGCCTTCGAGCGCGCGCACGAAGACGCGCTTCTTGGACCATCGTTCCCAGTTGCCTGCGTCGTCGGAGACCGGCGGGGCGTCGGGATGCTTATCGGTTGATTGTGACAAGGGGTACTCCTGTTGGCGGTCATCGAACGCCTGGACGAACGGATCGCCCGGCTACTTGCTCATGAAAAATTTTTCCCACAGCGGCTCCCATTTGCCGCTCTCGTCCAGGATGAGGGAGGGGTCGGACATGACGTACTTCATGGAACTGGTGTCGGATTTCGCCGCGCGGCTCACTGGGCCCCGGCCTCTTTCACCGAGGATGTTCTGCGCCTCGGGCGACAGCATGAAGTCGGCAAACAGCAGTGCCGCGTTGGGGTGCGGTGCGGTGCGGGAGATGCCGATCCCCTGCGGGCGCGCGATCACCGGGTCCACCGCCGCCCAGCCGACCGCGCCGCCGCGCAGCTTGGCCGACGCCGCGTTGCCGTAGTAGGCGGCCAGGCCCACTTCGACCTCGCCGGATGCGATCAATTGCATCAGCAGGATGTGGCCCTTGCGCAATTCGGGCTTGAGTTCGACCAGGCGGCGGAAGAAATCCATGGCGCGCTTCTCGCCCCAGACGTGAACGAGACCTCCCATCCATTCGGAATCGTTGGCTTCGAGCGTCAGGCGTCCCTTCCATTTGGGGTCCAGGAAGCCTTCGTAGGTCTTTGGAATCTCCTCGGGCCGCACCTTGTTGGTGTTATAGGCGACCACGTAGAAATTCAGCCGGTCGGGAACCCACAGGTGGTGTTTGGGAAAAACTTCGGGCGGAAGATCCTTGAAACTCGGGCTGTAGAACTCGGAGAGGACCTGCTCGCGCGCCAGTGACTCCATCTCGGGCCCGTTGGTCTCGACGACGTCGACGCCGCTTCGCTTGGCGCGTGCCTCCGAGAGCACGCGCTGGACCACGCCCTCGCTCTGGCCGCGCCACATCTCGACCTTGACGCCGTACCTGGCCTCGAACGCGGCCACGATGGGCTTGGCGTCGGTCGGGGAGAGCGAGGTGTAGACCGAGACAGTGCCTTCCTGCTTCGCTTTTTCCAGCACGCGCTTGTCGCGGTCCGCGCCCTTGTACATCAGCACGGCCTGGTTGGGCTCAGCGGTTTGCGGCTGAGCTGCGGCGGCCACTGCCAGCGCGGCGGCGATCAGGGCCGCACGGGCCACGCTACTCATCCATCTCGTTTGCATTCATCGTCTCCTCGGTTGTCTCCGGCCGTGGAATCCCGCGTCACAAAACGGGTTTGTGCAGCGGCATGCCGAGGTTTTTGACAGGTCAGACAGTGTATGGTCAAATCCCCAGCGGTTCAAATACAAGAACATTGTTCCATATGACGGAACAGCGATTGTTCACTTATTTCGCGAGAAACTGGAGCCCCATGCCCCACGACAAAGACCTGACCCACTGGCACGAACCGGCCGGGGCCAAGAAAGCCGGATTCGGCGAATTCCGCAAGCAGCCCACCCCTTACGACGCCTTCATGGAGTCTGAGGGCATCCCGGTGTTCCGTGACCTCGGGATTTCCACGGTGAAGAATCTGCCGTTGATGCCGTGGAGGCGCACCGGCGGGCGCGGCCATTTCATCCAGCTCTACGGCACGGAAACGAAGTGGGGCTGCTTCGTGGTCGAAGTGCCGCCGGCCGGTGCGCTGCATCCGCAAAAGCACATGTACGAGGAAATCTACCTCGTCGTGGAAGGGCGCGGCACCACCGAGGTCTGGCAGGAGGGCGACAAGAAGAAGCACGTCTTCGAATGGCAGGCCGGGTCGATGTTCTCGATTCCCATCAACGCGTGGTTCCGCATCGTCAACGCGACCTCGGGCGGTGCGCTGCTGCTGGCCGGCAACACCGCGCCCAACGTGCTCAACATGCTCAACAACGTGGACGCGGTGTTCAACAACGACTTTATCTTCCGCGACCGCTTCAACGGCGCCGACGATTTCTTCAAGGCTCGCGACGAGATCGAGCCCGATCCGGTCCGCGGCCTGGCGATGCGGCGCACCAACTTCATCCCCGACGTGGTGCACTGCGACCTGCCGCTGGACAACCGGCGCTCTCTCGGCTGGCGCCGCGTCGAGCCGTTCATGACCGGCAACTGTTTTTACTTCTGGATCGGCCAGCACGAGAACGGCCGCTATTCGAAGGCCCATGCGCATACATCGGCGGCCGTACTGATCTGCCTGACCGGCAAGGGCTATACCTATTCGTGGCCCGAGCGCATCGGCGAACGGCCCTGGGAATCGGGCCATGCCGACCAGGTGAAGAGGGTGGACTACGAGCCGTTCGGCATGGTGACTGCGGCGCCAGGCGGCGCGCGCTGGTACCACCAGCATTTCAGCGCCGGCGCCGAGCCGTTGCGGCTCACCGCCTGGTTCGGCCCGCACAACCCGGGCCGCGATCCCGGGGCGCCGGGCGCCAAGCACACGGACTACACCGCGATCGACGTGAACGAAGGCGGCAGCGCCATTCCCTATTGGATGGAAGACCCGTACCTGCGGCGCGAATACGAAGCGACGCTGGCGCGCAACGGCGTCGCCAATCGCATGGATCCGGCGTGGTACGACAAGCCCGAAGGCGCATCCAAGGGAGAGGTGGTCGTGTCGCGCAGCGGCGGGGCATGACTGCCGGGCGGCGCCGTGAGTGAACCCGCGGGCGGCCGCGTCTTTTTCAGCAACGTCCGGCGCAGCCTCGAATTCGAGGACCAGATCGTCCTCGCCAGCGTGGGCGTCGACATCGGCTCGTCCACTTCGCACCTCGTCTTCTCGCGCCTGGTGCTGGAGCGCACCGACAACCGCTACATCGTTTCGGAGCGCGTGGTGCTGCACGAATCCGAAGTGCTGCTGACGCCGTATCTGGACGACCAGTCGATCGATGCCGACGCGCTGCGCGTGTTCGTGGACCGGCAATATGCGCTTGCCAGGTTGACGCCCGAACAGATCGACACCGGTGCGCTGATTCTCACCGGCGTGGCAGTGCGGCGACGCAATGCGCGCGCCATCGGCGAACTGTTCGCGGGCCAGGCGGGCAAGTTCGTCGCGGTGAGCGCCGGCGATGCGCTGGAAACCACGCTCGCCGCGTTCGGCTCGGGCGCCGCGGCGATGTCGATCCGCGACGAGGTGCGCGTGATGAACGTCGACATCGGCGGCGGCACTTCCAAGATCGCGGTCTGCGAGGCGGGCGCGGTGGTCGAGCAAAGCGCCATCGATATCGGCGCACGGATTCTGGCCCTGGATCCGGACGGCCGCGTGCAACGGATCGAAGCGGCGGCGCTGGCGCTCGCCAATGAGCTCGGCATCCGACTCGCCGTCGGCGCGACGCCATCGCCGGAAGATCTGGAGCAATTGGTCGAAACGATGGCCGAACGGCTGTTCGAGGCCATGCTGGGCGGCGACGAAGTCGGTCCGGCCACCGCGGCCCTGCTGCGGCTGGACCCCCTGAGCGGCACGCGACCGCCGGATGTGGTGTGTTTTTCCGGCGGTGTCGCCGAGTACATTGCTGGCCGCGAAGCGCGCGACTTCGGCGATCTCGGATCTCCGCTGGCGCGTGCCATCGTCGCGCGGGTGCACGAGACGGGCGTGCGCATGGCGATCGCCGCGCAAGGCATTCGCGCCACGGTGGTCGGCGCATCGCAGTACACGGTGCAGGTCAGCGGGGCAACGATCTTCGTCGAGCCGCACGACACGCTGCCGCTGCGCAACGTGGCGGTGATCGCACCCGCACTGCCTCTGGACAGCGAAGTGCTGGACATCGAGGCGATTGCCGAGGCGATCGCGGCCGCATTGCGCCGCATGGATCTGCAATCGGGCGAACGTCCCGTCGCGGTGTGCTACCGCTGGCAGGGCTCGGCCACTTACGCGCGGCTCGACGCGTTCTGCCGCGGCGCGCTGGGCGGCCTGGCGCCGCTGCTGGAACAAGGGTTGCCGCTGGTGCTGGTGGGCGAGGGCGACATCGGCGGACTGGTCGGCCTGCACTGCCACGCCGAACTGAAACTGGCCAACCCGATCGTCTCGATCGACGGCATCGTGCTGCATGAGTTCGATTTCATCGATATCGGCGCGCTGATGGACACGTCGGGGGCGGTGCCGGTGGTGATCAAGTCGCTGGTTTTCCCGAACAATGCGGCGCTCGGACGCAGCGTCGCGCCCGCCGCGCCGTGATGGGCGGAGCGCCGCCGGACTGAACGCCATGAGCTCCTGTGCCGCCCACGCCTGGCAGTCGATGTATCCGCCGCTGCAGTGCCATGCGCACGGCTGGCTGGCCGTCGGCGAAGGCCACGAGATCTACTGGGAAGTTTGCGGCAATCCGATGGGCGCGCCGGCGCTGTTCGTGCATGGCGGGCCGGGCGCCGGCTGTGCGCCGGACGACCGGCGCTGGTTCGATCCGAGCCACTACCGCATCGTGCTGTTCGACCAGCGCGGCGCCGGCCGCTCCCGGCCGCAAGGCGAAGTTCGCGGCAACACGACGGATCACCTGGTGCGCGACATCGAGGCTTTGCGCGCGCACTTGCAGATCGAGCGCTGGCTTCTGTTCGGCGGCTCCTGGGGGGCGACGCTGTCGCTTGCCTATGCGCAGCGCCACCCGCAGCGGGTGAGCGCGCTGGTGCTGCGCGGCGTGTTCACCGCCACCGTGCACGAGCGGTGCTGGCTGTACACGCCCGATGGCGCCGCTCTCGTGCACCCCGCGGCCTGGCAACGCCTGACGGCGGCAATGCAGGCGCCGGAGGACAGCGACGTCATCGAGGCGGCCATCGTCCGCCTCAATTGCGGCGATGCGGGTGTCGAGCAGGCGGCAGCCCAAGCCTGGCTGCAATGGGAACAGGACCTGATGGATTTCGAAGCGAATGAACCGGCGCAGGAGCCCCGTGCGCTGGCCGTGCAGCGGTCGTCCCGGGAGCCTGCGGTGATATTGGCGGCCGCGCGCATCGGCGCACACTTCGCGCAACACGGTTTCTTCCTGCGCGAGGGCGAGCTGCTGCGGCAGGCTGCAGGACTGCGCGCCGTGCCCGGCGTGATCATGCAGGGCATGCGCGACCTGGTGACGCCGCCGCCGGCTGCGCAGGCGTTGCATCGCGCCTGGCCGGCTTCGCGGCTGCTGCAACTCGAGTCCGCCGGCCATGCGTCCAGCGATGGCGCGATGGCGCAACAACTGATTGCCGCCACCGACCGCTTCCGGTCTATGGAATCGAGCCCGGCTTAACCTCCGACGTGGAGACAAGCATTGGACGCGGCGGCGGGCGCGATCCGCGACTCAAAGATCCAGCTCGAGCAGGAGCGACCGTGGTGTGCGGCGTTTTTTCGAGCGAGCCCGCCTTGCTCGCCGGGCTTTCCATGACCTACGCGAGCTGGCGCTGCGCGCGGCGGCGCAGGTACTCGAAATTGATGGCGTATTGGTCAGGCTGAGTGATGTTGTGATGCAGCCGCTGGACGACATCGGTGTCGAACATCGGCCCGGCTCCGCCGGCGGCTTCGGCCAGCAGCTGGATCTGGCACGCGTTGTCCAGCCAGATGGTGAGGATGGTCGACTCCTCCAGGGAAGCGCCCACCACGGCGACACCGTGGTTGCGCATCAGGACGGCCTTGTGCGAGCCCAAGGCGCGCGCCAAGCCGGCGCCCATGTCGGGACTGCGGATCAGGTCCACGGTGTCGGTGAAGTAAGGCACGCCGTCGGCGAACGCGATGCCAGGCTGGCTGATGGGCAGCAGCGGGCGGCCCGTGGCCGACCAGGCGACGGCGTAGGTCGGATGCGCGTGGATCACGCTCATCACGTCCGCTCGCGCCTTGAAGATTTCCGAGTGGATGTAGACCTCGCTGTGCTTGCGGCCGCCGCCCGCGATCTTTTCGCCGTCGAGGCTGCAGGTCACGATGTTTTCCGGCGTGATCTCTTCGAAGCCGAAACTGTGCGGCTTCATATAGAAGTGGGTGGGATCGCCCGGCACGCGGACCGACACATGGCCGCGGGTCAGGTCGCCCTGGCCTGCGGCATCGAGGATGCGGCCGGCGGCTATCAGTTTCTCGCGCGCTTCATCTGCAATCATTGGATGTTCCTTGTGTTCATGTGCGGTCTGCGGCTGGCGCCGGCCTTTTGAAAATCCGCGCCGGTTCGTCGGCGATGGGCGAGTACTTTGCGCGGGTGCGCAGCATGAGGCTGGCAAAACCATCCCGATCGTGGCGCTTCTGGCGCTCGTCCAGTTCGGCCAGAGCGCCGATCGGCTGCCATAGCGCCGCAGCACTTCACCCATCTCAGTCCGGCGGCCCGCCTGTGTCAATAGCCGGTTCTGTTCGGCACTTTCCATACTCGGGTTCCGGGAAATGCTCAGGCGCAAAGCGGCGTGGTGCGGCGAGGCTAGCAGACACCTTCGCGCGTGTTGCCTCGGGTTTTCCAGCAACGGAGAAACCTTTTTCCAAAGTGGCTTCTCCACGTTCCGTATGCAAGAACTCCGGTCTTCCATGGTTGACGGCCACCATGTTTGTGCTGATAGTCGCAACTCCCCGGGCTGTGCCGCGACGTGCGCCAAGATCATCGCATTACTCATCAATTCAATGTCGACCGCCATCAAATTCGAACTCAATGGACAGCCCGCGCAGAGCTCGAGCGGCGGCGAAACGCCGCTGCTATACGTGCTTCGCAACGAGCTGGGGCAGTTCGGCCCGCGCTTCGGCTGCGGCCTGGCCCAGTGCGGCGCCTGCACCGTCCACATCGACGGTGTCGCGACGCGATCGTGCGTGATTCCCGCGAGCGCCGTCGAAGGCCGCAGCGTCACCACGCTCGACGGCCTGGCGGCGAGCTACCGACAGCGCAACGCGATCGCCGACCCGGCGGTGCTGCATCCGGTGCAGCAAGCCTTCATCGACGAGCAGGCGGCCCAGTGCGGCTACTGCGTGAACGGCTGGATCATGACGGCGGCAGCGCTGCTCGCCGAAAGGCCCAAGGCCGGCGACGCCGAATTGCGCGAAGGGCTGAGCGGCCTCAAGTGCCGCTGCGGCACGCAGGTCAGTGTGCTGCGCGCCGTCAAGCGCGCTGCCGGCCGCTTGCTCGAATCGAGGACACGCGCATGACCGGCGTCGACGCGATGCTGCCGCTGCCACGACGCGGTTTTCTCGCCGGCGGGGCCGGGCTGGTGGTGTCGCTGGCGCTGCCGATCGGGGCGGACGCTGCGGAGAAGGAAGCGGCAGGTCCCAACGCGGAGCGGCTGGACTCGTGGCTGGCCGTCGGTGCCGACGGTAATGTGACCGCGTCCGTGGGCAAGATCGACGCGGGCCTGGGCATTCCGACCGCTTTCACGCAGATCGTGGCCGACGAACTCGACGTGCCGATGGAGCGCATCCACATCCGCATGGGCGACACGGCCACGACCGTCGACCAGCGCGGTACCGGTTCGAGCAACGGCATCACCACCGGCGGCTCGGCGCTGCGGCTGGCGGCGGCGCAGGCGCGCGCCTTTCTGCTCGCCAGGGCCGCCGAGCGCCTGGCCGTGCCGGTCGAGCAGTTGCAGACCCGCGATGGACGGGTGCTGGTCAAGGCCGACCCCGGCCGCTCACTCTCCTACGCCGAACTGCTGGCGAACGGGCGTTTCGACATCGGCGTCGACGCCCACGCCAAGCCGGCGTTCAAGGATCCACGCGAGTACCGATACGTCGGCCGGCCACTGCCGCGGGCCGACATCGAAGCCAAGGCCACTGCGCGGTTCCGCTACATGGTCGACTTCAGGCTGCCGGGCATGGTGCATGCGCGCGTGCTGCGGCCGCCGACCGCGGGTGCCCGGCTGCTCGGTGTGCAAACGATGCCGGAGACGCCGGGCTTCATCCGACTCGTCACGCTGGGAAATTTCGTGGCCGTCGTGTGCGAGCAGGAGGCGCAGGCGGTGAAAGCCGCCAAACAGGCAAGGCTGAATTGGTCGGAGCCGACCTTCGCATTCCCGGCGACTTACGACGCGCTGTACCAGACGCTGCGCACCGGGCCGGCGCAGGGTAGCAAGGTCGATCGCAGCAGCGGCGACGTCGACGCAGCCCTCAAGACCGCTTCGCGGACAGTGCAAGCCTGGTACGAATATCCGTTCCAGTCGCATGCTTCCATGGGTCCGGCGTGCGCCGTGGCTCAGATCGAGAACCAGGCGGTCACGGTGTGGATGGGCGGCCAGAAGCCGTATCCCTTGCGCAAGGCCGTGGCCGAACTGCTGGGCCGCCCGCAGGCGCAGGTCCGCGTGATCTGGCTGCCGGGCCCGGGCTCATATGGCGCGAACGATGCCGACGATGCGGCCATCGATGCGGTGGTGATTGCCCGCGAGGTCGGCCGGCCCGTGCGCGTGCAGTACGACCGCTCCGACGCCACGGCCTGGGATCCCAAGGGCCCGCCCGGTGTGTTTCGCATGCGCGGCGGCCTCGATGCCGGCGGGCGCGTCTGCGCTTTCGATTTCCACTCGCGCGGGTTTTCGGGCCGCACGCGTCCTTCGGGCACCTCGCACTTCGGCGACAGCCTGGCATCGCAACTGATCGGGGGGCACCAGACACACAGCGAAGCGCTCTATCAGATATCCGCGGACGGCTACGACTTCGAGCACAAGCGCGTCGGCGGCGAACTGCTGCCGTGGGGCCAGTCGCTGGCCACCGGCCTGCGC
Organism: Ramlibacter sp.; assembly: GCA_019449555.1. GTDB lineage: Bacteria > Pseudomonadota > Gammaproteobacteria > Burkholderiales > Burkholderiaceae_C > Ramlibacter. Next base: position 1,488 of record JAGRPN010000090.1, on the reverse strand, counting down.
ACGGCCCACCTGCGCGACCCGGACGGCATGGCCACCTGTTTCGCGAGCGAAAGTTTCGTCGACGAACTGGCATTCGCCGCGCACGCGGATCCGGTCGAGTTCCGGCTGCGGCACCTGAGCGAGCCAAGGCACGCGGCCGTCGTGCGAGCCGCCGCCGAGCGCGCCGGCTGGACGCCGCGGGTCGGGCCCCAAGCCGCGGCATCGGCCGGAGTATTGCGCGGCCGCGGCATCGCCTATGCGCCCCGCAATGGCGCGGTCGTGGCGGTCGTCGCAGAGGTCGAGGTCGACGCTGCCAGCGGGCAGTGGCGTGCGACCCGGTTCGTCGTGGCGCACGACTGCGGCATGGTCGTGAATCCGCGCAGCCTCGCGGGTGTGATCGAATCCAACATCCTGATGTCGCTCAGCCGCGCACGGCACGAGGAGGTGCGGTTCGACGAGCACTCGGTCCGCAGCGTCGACTGGGCCACTTATCCGATCCTCGACATGACGGAGGTGCCCGACGCGATCGACGTGGTGCTGGTGGGCAACAAGCCGGGCCGTTCCTATGGCGCAGGCGAACCCACCACGCGCCCCATGGGCGCGGCACTGGGGAACGCCCTGTTCGACGCCACGGGCCGGCGCCTGCGCCGCATTCCGTTCACCCCCGAGCGCGTGTTGGCCGCGCTGAAGAATCCGCCCTCGGCCGCCTGAGCCGCCGGTTGCGCCGGGCATTCGGCGTTCCAGTTTATTCATTCAACCTTCAACACCATCGCATGCAGTTCCAATCTCCCGAGGCCGGCCGCCGCACACTCTCGCGCCGCAATTTTTCCAAAGCGTGCTGCCTCATGGCCGCAGGGGGCGTCCTGTCCTTTCAAGAGCTGGCCCGCGCGCAAGGCGATTGGCCGCAAAAGCCGATTCGTCTGGTCGCCCCGTATGCGCCGGGCGGCAGTGCCGACACGCTGGGCCGCATGATCGCCAGACACCTCACCGAGGCTTTCAAGCAGCCGGTCGTGGTGGAAAACAAGGCGGGGGCAGGCGGAATGATCGGCTCGCAGATGGTGGCCAAGTCGGCGCCCGACGGCTACACGCTGGTGGTTTCGGGCATCGGCTCGCATGTCATCGCGCCCATCGAGGGCACCCACTTCGACCCGATGAAGGATTTCACCCATATCGCGCTGCTGGCCGGGCCGCCGGTCGCGATGGTCGTCAATGCCGAGCAGCCGATCAAGGACGTCAAGGGCTTCATCGAGTACGTGTTGGCGCAACCGCAGGGCATCAGCTGGGCCTCGCCCGGCACGGGAACCCATGCCCATCTGTTCGGCGAAGCGTTCCGCGCAGCCACCAAGCTCAAGATGGTGCATATCAGCTACAAAGGCGCCGGTGCGGCGGTCACCGACGTGGTCGCGAACCAGGTTCCCGCGGCGTTCATGACCTTGAGCTCGGCCAACGCGCACATCGCGAGCGGCAGGTTGAGACTGCTGGCCCTGACGTCGGAAAAGCGCTTGCCGG
>JAGRPN010000089.1 GCA_019449555.1 Ramlibacter sp. | reverse complement strand
GTGCCCGTGAGCAGCATGCCCACGCCTCCCAGGCCCATCACCAAGCCCGAGACGGCGGCGAACTGCGAAGGCGGAAAGCGCCTGGCGATAAAGACGGTGCAGACCAGGAATGCCGGCGCGCAGCCGATGCCGATCAGTGCCTGCCCGAGCACGACCCATCCGTACTGCGGCGCGAGTGCCGACAGCAGCGCACCGGCGATCGTCAGCGGGAACGCGGCCAGGATGGTGCGCCGCACGCCGTGGAAGTCGATCCCGATACCCATCACCAGTTGCAGCCCGCCGAAGCTGAAGTGGAAGATGCCCGCGAAGAGACCGAGCTGCTGCGCCGACAACGCGAAGTCGCGCTGCAGCTGGTTCGCCATCATGGCCCCGACCGTGCGGTAAGCCTGGCTGAGCGAAAAGGCGGTGCCCAGCGCGAGCAGCATGACCCACGCGGCGCGCTGGCCGGTGGGGGGGGCGAGGGCGGACTGTTCGGCGCTGTGCATGCCCGGCGGATCAGGCTTGCGAAGCGAGCTGCCCGTGCGCCTGCGCGGCGATCTCGTACGAGCGCAGCCGGGCCGGATGATCGAACATCTGCGAAGTGATCATCAGTTCGTCGGCCGCTGTGCGATCGATGAAATCACGCAGGCCTTGCCGCACCGTATCGAGCGAACCGATGGCGGCGCACGACAGCACGTTGGCCAGCAGCGCGCGCTCGGCCGGCCCGACCTGGTCGAGATAGCCGGGCCGCGGCGGCGGCAACTTCGTCGGGCGGCCGCTGCGCAGGTTCACGAACGCCTGCTGCGCCGAGGTGGCGCGGACCTGCGCCTCCTCGTCGGTATCCGCCGCGAAGACGTTGAAGCCCAGCATCACATACGGCCTGGCGAGCTGCGCCGAGGGCTTGAAGTTGCGCCGGTACAGCTCGATCGCCTCCATCATCTGCGCCGGCGCGAAATGCGAGGCGAACGCGTAAGGCAGGCCCAGCATCGCCGCAACCTGCGCGCCGAACAGGCTGGAGCCGAGGATCCACACCGGCACCTTCAGGCCCGTGCCCGGCACCGCGCGGATGCGGCCGCGCGGCGCATCCGACATCAAATCCATCAGCTCCACCACGTCCTGTGGGAACTCGTCGGCGTCCGACATGAGGTTGCGCCGCAGCGCCCGCGCCGTCGCGGGATCCGAGCCCGGCGCGCGGCCGAGGCCCAGGTCGATACGGCCCGGGTAGAGCGACTCGAGCGTGCCGAACTGCTCGGCCACGACCAGCGGCGAATGGTTGGGCAGCATGATGCCCCCCGCGCCGACGCGGATCGTTTGCGTGCCGCCCGCCACCAGCCCGATCAGCACGGCCGTGGCAGCGCTCGCGATGCCGGGCATGCCGTGGTGTTCGGCCAGCCAGTAGCGGTTGTAGCCCCAGCGCTCGGCGTGCTGGGCGAGATCGAGCGTATTGCGGAAGGATTGCGCGGCTGTGCTGCCTTCGGCGATCGGCGAGAGGTCGAGGATGGAGAAAGGGATCATCGGGGTCGTTCCTGATCGCGGGCACGGCGCGAGGAGTTCTTATATCCTGCTTCGATGATTGCTGCACCGACGGGCATTTCCGTTCCGCGCCGGATCCTGCCGGTGATCGTGCTGTCGCAGTTCGCGGGGACCTCGCTGTGGATCGCCGTGAACGCCATCATGCCGGACCTGCAGCAGGCCTGGGGCCTGCCGGCGGCCGCGGTCAGCACGCTGACGTCGGCCGTGCAACTGGGTTTCGTCGCGGGCACGCTGGTCTTCGCGGTGCTGATGCTGGCGGACCGGTTCCCGCCCCCGCGCGTGTTCTGCGCCTGTGCCGTGCTGGGCGCCGTGCTGAACATGGGGACGCTTTTCGTCAACGGAGACTTCGCGCGGCTGGTGGCGTTGCGCTTCGGTGTCGGCTTCCTGCTCGCGGGCATCTACCCGGTCGGGATGAAGATCGCGGCGAGCTGGTACCGCGAGCGCCTGGGCGCCGCGATGGGCGTGCTGATCGGTGCGCTGGTGCTCGGCACGGCGCTGCCGCACGGCCTGCGCGCGCTGGCCGGCGACTCCGGCGCACTCGCTTTCACCAT
>JAGRPN010000088.1 GCA_019449555.1 Ramlibacter sp. | reverse complement strand
GCACGAGGTCGTGATAGGCCGGGGAATTGACCGGCTGCAGCACTTTTTCGCGCGACAGGGCCTCCATTTCCGGCGAACCGAAATGCACCACATCGACGTCGTGGCGGTTGGCCGACGCTTCGGCCAGCGTGCGCTGCAATACCTTGTCCGTGCCAGCGCGCCAGACGTTGACCTTGACCCCGTACTTGGCCTCGAAGGGCTTGATCAGCGCGGGCAGGTCCTTCTCGGCGATCGTGGTGTAAAGGGTGAGCGTGCCCTCCTTCCTGGCCGCCGCGACGATCTTCTCCATGCGGTCGGGGCCTTCGTAGGTCGCCAGCGGCGTCTGCGCGAAGGCGATGCTGCCGGCAGCGATTGCGGCCACCGACAGCGCGATGTTCAGGAGGGTTCTCATCGGTTTTCTCCGCAATGACTCAACGGGCTTTCACCGCGAAGATTTCCTGGTACAGGTTGGCCCACTTCTCGCCGGAGTCGAGGATCATGGCGGCGTCGACGAACTTCATCGGCTGTTTGGCGATCGCGCTTTCAACCTTTGTATTGGTGGGAACGAAATCCCGGCTGGCGAGTATCTTCTGGCCCTCTTCGCTGATCTCGAACTCGTAGAACAGGAGCGCCGCGTGCGGGTTCGGGGCCTGGCGCGCCACACCGACGCCGTTGGGCCGGGCGATCGCAGGGCCGATGGCCAGCCAGTCGATCGGGGCGCCCTTTTGCCTGAGCTGCTCCACCTTGTAGTTGTAGACGGTCAACGCGAATGGCACCTCGCCCGACGCGACCAGTTGAGTCAATAGCGTATGGCCCTTGCGCACCGACACGCCGTTGGTGGCAACCATGTCCTTGAACAACTTGACCGCGCGGGCCTCGCCGAGTTCGCTCGCGATTCCGGCCAGCCAATCCTGGTCTTCGGCTTCGATCCCCAGCCGGCCTTTCCAGCTCGGCTTGAGCAGGTCTTCCCAGATCCTGGGCAGTTCCTCTTTCTTCACTGCCTTGGTGTTGTAGGCCTGTACGAACACATTCAACCTGGTGCCCACCCACTCGCCATGCGGACGCAGCGCCTGGGGCATGAGGTTGGCATGGTGCGGCGACTTGATCGCCTGGAAGATGTTTTCGCGATGCAGCGATTCGAGTTCGGGGCCATTGGTCTCGATCACGTCAACGGTGAAGCGGTTGGCGCGAGCCTCGGTGACCGCCCGCTGCAGCACTTTTTCGGAGCCGGCGCGCCACATCTCGGCCTTGACGCCGTATTTTTTCTCGAACGCCGCCACCAGCGGACCCATGTCACTGCCTTGGGCCGAGGTGTAGATGCTCAGGGCGCCCTCTTTCTTGGCGCCGTCGGTCAGCTTCTGGAGCCGATCGGCCCCGGTGTATTGGGCCAGGTCGGCCATGGCCCCTTTGGCTGGTCCCTGGGCGAACGAACGGCCCGGCAGTGCGAGCACGCCGGCCGCGGCCAGCAGCAGGCGATGGAATTCTCTCTTGTTCATATGGGCAATACGTGTGGTGTTGTGGGCATGACGAGCGGCCCCGGGCTCACTCGCCCTCTTTCTTGACCTTCTGGCCCTGGAGGAAGAGCTCCGACCACAGCTTCTCCCACTTGTCGGCTTCGTCGAGGGTGATGACCGGATCGATCATCTCGAAGGGGAACTTGTTGAGCGGTGTGTCCACCGCGCGGCTGGCGGGAACGCGGTTGACTTCCTTGATGAGCGTCTGCCCCTGTGGCGAGAGCATGAAATCGGCGAACAACAAGGCCGCATGCGGATTCGGGGCATGCGCCGTCACGCCGACGGCGTTCGGCCGGCCGAAGGTGGGCGTCAGCGCCTTCCATTTCACGGGCGCGCCTCGCAGGGCCATCTTCTCGACGTTGTGGTTGTAGATGGTCGCTGCCAGCGGGACTTCGCCCGACGACAGCAGTTCGGCCATCAAGGTATGGCCGCTGCGCATCTGCGGCTTGGTGGCGGCCAGTTTGCGGAAAAAGTCCATCCCCTTTTCTTCACCCATGAACTTGACGACGGCCGCGAACCAGTCGGTGTCGCCCGCTTCCAGGCCGACCTTGCCGGCAAAGCGCGGGTTCAGCAAGTCGAGGTAGCTGTTGGGCGCGTCCTCGGGCTTGATCGCCTTGGTGTTGTAGCCGATCACGAAGAAATTGAACCGGTCGGCCACGTAATGGCGGTGCTTGGGAAAAGCAGCGGGGGGCAGGTCCTTGAAATAGGGGCTGACGAATTCCGCCAGCAATTTCTCGCGGTACAGGGCCTCCATCTCGGGGCCGTTGGTCTCCAGCACGTCGCACAGGAAACGCCCTGCCCTGGCCTCGGTGACGGCACGCTGCAGCACCTTCTCGGAACTCGAGCGCCAGAGCAGCGGCTTGACCCCGTACTTCTTCTCGAACGCCTGGGTGATCGGGCCCGAGTCGCGCGTGTTCAGCGACGTGTAGATGCTGACCTGGCCCTCTTTCCTGGCGCCTTCCAGCAGCTTGGCCTCGCGGTCGGCGCCCTTGTACAGGTAGAAGTCGCGGTTGCGCGCCGCAGGGTCCTGGGCCAGGAGGGCCGGCGCGGCAAGCAGGCCCAACGATGCCGCCATCAGCTGGCGCCTTACGGAATTCACAGCTCGGGTATGGGTCATCTTGGTCCTGCAAAAAAAGAAGGGCGGCCGGGCGCCACAGCGCCCGCGCCGCCCCGGCGTTCAGAAGCTGTGCGTGACGCCGAGCGCGAAGTGGTTGATGTCCTCGCCGGGATTCGGCCTCGCGTCGAAGTCGGAATTGCTGTAGCGCGCCGACTTGCCGTTGATGAGCCGGCTGACCGCCGACCACAGGAAGGTGCGCTTGCTCAGGTAGTAGGCCGCGCCGATCGTGACCTGCTTGCCGTCCAGACCATCGGTGTTGCAGGCGGCAGCGACGCGGGTGCAACTGCCCGCACGTGACATCACGATGTGCGCCGACGTACGGAACTGGTTGGTCCACCGGTTTTCCATCGCCAGCAGGTAGGCCATGTTGCGGTAGGAACTGAACCGGCCTGCGACCGCCGCGCTTTCGTTGTATTCCTTGCGGATCGCATCGAACTCGAACTTGTGGTTCTTGAGCGGACGCCATTCCACCGCAAGCTGGGTCGCCTTGTCCTTGGAAGTGGTCGGGTCGGCAGCCGCGTTATTGCGCTGCGACGACGGCGCGTTGGCCGAACCGCCGAACAGGTCGTAGTGGATCTCGTGCGCCAGCGACACATAGAAGGGGCCGTTCTCCCATTTCACACCCATCGAGAGCACGCGCGGGTCGCGGGTGGGAGTCTTGGCCTCGTTGGTCGACCACTGCAGCCCGCCCTGGAAGCCGGCGATTTCCGGCGTTTCGTAGATCACGGAATTGGCGCGGCGCAGGTGGAAACTCGACGCGCTGCTGGTGCCGAAACCGGTCTTGCGCAGCACGTTGCTGGTCGACATGAAAGTCCCGCTGCTGATGCCCAGGATGCCGATCGTGTCGCCGTATTCCTTGAAGATGGTGTCGTGGTTGCCCAGCTTCACCTCGCCCCAATTGCCTTGCAGGCCGACATAGGTGTTGCGGTTGAACTGCAGGCCGTCGCCCGAGCCGGACCCGTCGTCCACGTTGACCTGGCTCTCCAGCTGGAAGTGGGCTTTCAGTCCGCCGCCGAGGTCTTCCGAGCCGCGGAACCCGAAGCGCGAATTGCCGGCCACCATGCCGGTGGTGCGGGCAATGCCGTTGACGCCGGTCGGCGACGCCGCCAGCGTGGAGACCGGCGTGCCCACGGCCGTGGCGCCCGAGCCCTTCTCGTACTTGAGGTAGGGATAGAGCTTGCCGTACAGCTGCAGCGTATCCTGCGCCATCGCGACCGGCGCCACCAGAGTGGTGCCGACCGCAAGAGCCAGGGAAAGTTTCTTCAATTTCATCGTTAGTCTCCGAGTGAGGTAGCGCCTGCCTTGCACCTGGGTGCGGAAGATCTCTTTTGTTCCTCTATGTGGGACAGTAGTCCGCCAATAAGAACAGGAGAACTCTATGGGCCGCCGCGTCCGCCGTCAATGAGTGTCGGCCCGGATGTTGCGCGCAGGCGGCAGATCGGCGAGTTCCGACTGGTATGCCTCCTCCATGCGCGGCGCCAGGCCGGCCCTGGCCAGTGCCGCGGAGAAACTTTCGCGGATCAGAGGGGACTCGTCCGCGTAATCGATCTGGTCGCCCCCGACCCGGCGGCTGATCCAGGCCTTGGGCACGCCCTGCGCATTGCGGATTGCGACCCCTTCGGCCTTGAACGCCAGGTAGCGCGCGGGTGTCGTGCCGGTGTTGAAATGCTGGTGGAACCACATGTTCGGGGGCACGATCATGCTGCCCTCCTTCCAGTCGAACCGGCGCGGCTGCTCGCCTTCGGGCCACATCAGGCTGAAGCCTTCGCCGCTGAGGATGATCACGTGGGCGCCGGGGCCGTGGGCATGCGCCTTCTTGTAGGTGCCGATCGGGAACTGCGAGATGTGGCTGTTCATGCTCCCCTTGGCCATGTTGAAGCGGATGTGCCCGCCGCCCGCCCCGCGCTCCTTGGCGGGGATCAGCGGCAGGTTGATCGCGTCGGCCACGAAGTTGGTGTCCAGCAGCAGTCCCTTCTGTTCGCCCTTGTTGGAGAAGTAGTCGCTCTCGCCCGCGAAGCGGTTCTTGAAGTCGTAAGGCGTGCCGAACACGAAATCGGTGTCGCCGAACGAGTTGATGATGATCGGGCCGTTGGTGACCGAAACGAAGCGCGCGGCGTCCTTGCCCGAGCCGTTGAAGTGCTGGTGATGCGTGTTCAGCGGGATCGCGAAAATGGCGCCGGCCTTCCACTCGAAGCTGACCTTGCGGCCGGCGTCGTTCCAGACAGTGGTCGAGCCGCGGCCGTCCAGCACATAGACCATCTCCTCGAACAGCTGGCGCTGCGGCTCCAGCTGCTTGCCGGGCGGGATCTCGCAGACATAACAGTCGTTCGAGGTGCGCGAAGCGTCGTGGTTGAGGTAGACGCCCCGGCCGCCGCGGCGCGCCCAAGGCTTGAGCTCCACGGTATGCAGGTCGGGCACGTACATCGCGTCGAGGATGTCCAGCCCCTGCGCCCCCACCCAGCGGGTGTAGGGAGTCTCCCTCTCGGTTTCGAATTTCTTGGCGACGGCGTCGGAGACGAGCGCGTTCCTGCTGCTGTTCTGTGTCATGGTGTGTGCTTTGGCTGGCGCTTCAGGCCGGTTGGGGAGTCTTCACCGCGCGGCCCAGGTATTGGGCGACGAGCTCGGCGGTCAAAATGATGTTGGGCCGGTATTCCGGCGCGTCCTCGAGCTGCTCCAGGTCGTTCAGGCCGCTGGCCTTGAAGATCCGGTTCACGGCGGAGATCAGGCGCACCGGCCGGTCCGGGCTGGCGTTGAAGTGCTGGCTGATGGTGTTCGGCGGCACGTAAATGACGTCGCCCGCTTCCCACTCGTAGCGCTTGATCTCGGCCTGCGGGGCCCAGTGGTAGGTGTCGGTGATCTCGACGTCGCAATCCTGGTGCAGGTCCCAGCCGCGCCCTTCCAGCACGTACAGGCATTCCTCGGCGAGCTGGCGGTGCCTGCCCGAGCGGCTGCCCGGCGGGATGATCTGCATGTAGGCGTCGACGGTTTCCATGCGGGTGTTCATCGCTTCGTTGAGCAGGTGCTTGAGGATCCCCTGGCGCGACATTTCCCACGGCATGTCGGCCGGCCGCACGATCTTCTTGCGCCTTGCATTGCGTGCCGGCGCACTCGCGGCGTCGTCGAGCAATTCCTGATACAGGTTCTGGTTGGCGCTGCCCTGCAGCCACGCCTTGGCTTCACTCCATGCCATGCTGGTTCTCCTTGTAGCGCTCAGTCGCCATGGTTGTAGTCGTCTTCCGATTCGCGTACCTGGAAGCCTTCGCCGCCGGGCGCGGGCTCGCTGGGGCGCGGCTCGACCTGCTGCTGGAACAGCATGTTCATGAACATGTACATCGGCTTGGTCTTGATCACGAGCGCGCGCGCCGGCTTGGTGTTGCTGGCGTTGAAGTGCTGGTGTACGCAGTTGTTGTGCACGATCGCGATGTCGCCGGCCTTCCAGTCGTAACGCACCCCGTCGTGGATCTCGTAGCCTTCGCCGTCGAGGATGTAGAAGGCGGCCTCGTTCACATGGCCGTGCTTCTGCGACCGGCCGCCGGGGCCGTATTCCTCCAGGTGCAGGTGGAACGTCTGCGTGATGCCGTCCTTGGGCTCGACGTAGTGCCGGCTGAAGGCCTGCGGCCCGTCGTTGAACTTGATCTCCGAGCCCTTGCGCACGCGCGGCATCGCGCGCAGCCTGGCCAGCTCTTCCTTCAGGCTGTACTGGCCCTGGATGCCGCGCACGAAGACGCGGTCCTTCTTGCTGTGGTAATGCGATTCGTTGCCGGTGGCAACGCTGTCGGGGTCCGGCCCCGCGGCTTGACGTTTATTTCCCATAGAGTTCCAGTTGATAACGTTTGGGTTTCAGGGCGCGACACACCTCCCGGTTCAATCCGGCCTGAGGCAATGAAATCCCCGCCTTGGCGGCCATCTCGCCCACGATGGCCATGTCGTCCTCGGCCCAGGCCATGGTCTGGGTCCCCCATTTTTCGAGCGGGCCGTTCGCGCAGCTGGAAATCATCAATGCCTTGCGCAGCGCCTCGACGTCGGCCCCGTAGTGCTGAGCCAGCGCCAAACCTTCGTGGTCGGCCACCAGGCAGGCCCACAGGATGAGGTTGTTGACGGCCTTGGCCACCTGGGCTGTGCCGATGCCGCCGGTGTGCACCACGTCCGCGGAGTAGGCGCGCAGCACCGGCGTCAGCCGTGCGACGACCTCGGCGCTGCCGCCGACGAAAGACAGCAGCGTGGCGTTGTCGGCCGCCTCGCCGCCGCGGCAGACCGTGGAGTCCACCACATGCACGCCGCGCGGCTCGGCCTGCGCCGCGAGCTCCTTCACCGTATCGGGGTGGATGGTGCTGAGGATGGCGACGATGCTGCCCAGGCGCACCGAGCGCAGCGGCCCGCCGTCGGCCAGCAGCGCGCGCACCTGAGCGTCGAAGCCGACGCACACGAGGAAGACGTCGCAGGTGCCGGCCAGCGCGGCCGCATCTTCGGCCCAGGCGGCACCGTAGCCGCTCACCAGCTTCTGGCGGCCGGGATCGACGTCACACGCATGTGTGGCGAACCCCTTGCGCACCAGGTGGCCGATGATGGGGGCGCCCATGCGACCGGCCCCGATGACGCCAACGACAGGTTTCATTGTCATGGTCCCTTATCGTTTCTGCGTGACCGTGTCGAGCAGGGCCGGCTGCCCTGCCTTGACCTTGGCAATCGCGCGTTTGAGGGCTGCCGCGATATCACCCGGCTGGTCGATCGGCCCCTCGGCATACCAGCCCATTGAACGGGCGAGCGTGGCGAAGTCGGGCGGCGGGTCGTCCAGGTCCATGCCGATGTAGGCGCGGTCCACCGGCGTGCCGCGGTGCTTCGCCATGCGGATCTGGTGTTCCCAGTCGTTGAAGTAGGCGCGGTTGTTGTACATGACGACCAGCATCGGGATCTTGTGCTTGGCCGCCACCCACAAGGCGCCGGCGTCGAACATCAGGTCGCCGTCGGGCTGGATGTCGACCACCAGCCGGCCCTGGCCGCGGTGCGCCAGCGCCACGCCGAGCGAGATGCCGAACTGCGTGGCCGTGCCCAGCGACTTGCCGGCGTGGCGGTAAGGCTTGTCGAAGTCCCACAGCTTGCGCGTCCAGTCTTCCAGCGTCCCGGCGGTAAGCACCCAGTCCTCGTTCCTGATCTGCTCCCACACCTCGCTGGCCAGGCGCGGCAGCGTGATCGGGCTGGCGTCCCAATCCCGTTCGGCCTCCTGCGCCCATTCGGCCCGCAAGGCGGCGTGTTTGCGCCCCGTGGCGGCAGCCCGCCTCGCCGTCCGGCCGGTGAAGCTCTCGTCCTTGCGCGCGCGCTGCTTGAGCAGCGCAGTCAGCGCCGGGACGGCCACCGTCGTATCGGCCACGATGCGCTGGTCGGCATACAGCAGGCGCTGGTAGTCCATCGCCCACGCGGAAATGTTCAGGTCGCCGAAGCCGATATCGATCCACCGGCAACCCCTGGGCGTCAGGCTGACCAGTTCGCGGGTGGTGCTGGTCAGCGTCGTCGTCGGCCGTTCCCAGTCGCGCACGTCGAGGCACAGCACGACATCGGCATCGCGGAAGATGTCCTTGCACATGCTCATGTTCAGCGGGTGGTTGCCGGGGAAGTTCAGCCGCTGGTTCAGGTCGTACACGGCAGCGCCCAGCGTTTCCGCGAGCTTGACGAGCGAGTCGAACGCCTTCGGATCGCGCCCGAGGTATTCGGTGAGGATGACCGGCCGCTTGGCCGCCACCAGCGTATCGGCCGCCCTGGCCAGCGCTTCGGGGTCCGCCGCGATCGGCGCGGGCACCGTCTGGAAGGTCTTGGGCGGCAGCGGCACCGGCTCGTCGAGTTTCTTCTCCTGCAGCCAGGCGTCGTAGCACATGTAGACCGGACCGCGCGGCTCGCTCATCATCACCGAGTAGGCTCGCGCAAACGCCTCGGGCACGCCCTCCACCGTGGTCGGCTGATAGTCCCACTTGGTGTAATCGCGCACCGCCGCGCCCTGCGACTGGGCCGAGTGGATCCAGTCGATCCGCGGCCGCCGCTTGGTTTCGTCCATCGGCCCGGTGGCGCCGACGATGAAGATCGGCGCGCGGTCGATGTACGCGTAATACACGGCCATGTTCGCGTGCAGCAGGCCGACCAGGTTGTGCAGGATGGCCACCATCGGCTTGCCGCTCGCCTTGGCGTAGCCGTGGGCGATCTGGACCGCTGTTTCCTCGTGCTGGCACAGCATCATCTGCGGGATGTTGCCGCCGTAGTTGACGATCGAGTCGTGCAGCCCGCGGTAGCTCGCGCCGGGATTCAGCGACGCGTAGGGCAACTGGTAGCGGTGCAGCAGGTCGACGATCACGTCGGCGCCCCAGCGCTCCTTGGGCTTGGTGGCGGCCGGGGTCTTCTTCGGCCTTTCGACGCGGTCGAATTCTTCTTTGGCCATAGATCCTTCAGCTCGCGACGGCCGGCATGGCCACGCTCTTGTTCGGGTTCACGTAGGCCCAGATCGGATGGCCGATGGGCGTGCGCACCGACGGGTGGGTGCGCGACAGCAGCGTGCGGTTGGCGATCGTGATGCGAAAGTCGATGGCCTCGCCGAGGAAGACCTTCTGGGCCACCATCGCCTGCCAGGAGTTGACGCCGACGTCCGCGGGTTTCTCGTCGGTCAGCTGGACGTCCTCCGGACGGATCGACAGGACCACCTTGTCACCGACGTTGACCCGCTCGACGGAGACCGAACGCAAGGCGCCGATCTCGGTTTCGATCACGTAGCAATCGGCCTCGCTCTCGCAGCTGCGCACGATCCCCTCGACGAAATTCGTGGACCCCACGAAATCGGCGACGAACTGGTTCTGCGGCCGCTCGTAGATGTCGCGCGGCGAACCGATCTGCTGGATCCGACCCTGGTTCATCACAGCCACCTGGTGCGACAGCGCCAGCGCTTCGCTCTGGTCGTGGGTCACGTACACGGTGGTGATCCTCAGCTCGCGCTGCAGCCGTTTGAGCTCGAAGCGCATCAGCTCGCGCAGCTTCGCGTCGAGGTTGGACAACGGCTCGTCGAGCAGCAGCAACTTGGGCTCCATCACCAGCGCGCGGGCCAGCGCCAGGCGCTGCTGCTGGCCGCCCGAGAGCTTGGTCGCCTCGCGATCACGCAGGTGATCGAGTTGCACCGCCGCCAGCACCTTCATGACCTTGGCCTCGATCTCGGCGCGGCTGTAGCGCGCCTTGCCGACCTGCAGCGGGAACGCGGTGTTGGTGAACACATCCATATGCGGCCAGATCGCGTACGACTGGAACACCATGCCGAAGCCGCGCTGGTTGGGCGGCACGAACACGCCGCGGCTGCCGGAATACACCGTGACGCCACTGACCGTGATTTCGCCCGACTTGGGCCGCTCGAGGCCGGCGATCGAACGCAAGGTGGTGGTCTTGCCGCAGCCGCTGGGACCCAGCAGCGTGAAGAAATGACCCTCGGGCACCTCGATGTTGATGTCCTGCGCCGCCTTCACGGGCTGGCCCAGCTCATTGGTGTATTCGGTGCAGAGCGAGTGGATGTTAAGCATGCGATGCGCTCCGGAATATTTCAGTCTGGGTCATCTCACTTGCTCCACTGCCCGGCGCGCGACTCGCGAGGCATCAACGCGCGCGCGCAGTTCGGGGGCACCGGCTTTGCCGGGCCGCTGGTGGCGCCCCTTGAGGGGGAGAGGGCGAAGCCCGAGGGGGCATCGCCGAAGGCGCTTCGGGGGTGGGCTTTCACTCAGTGCTCCTTGATGCCGAACTTCTTGCCGATGTACTGGGCGACCATGACGAGCCCGAACAGCAGCAGGATGAACAGCACGCCCAGTGCCGACAGCTCGACGTACTGGCCGTTCTCCCACAGCTCCCAGATGACGATGGAGACCACCTCGGTGCCGGGGCTGTACAGCAGGATCGAGCTGGAAAGCTCCCGGATCGAGACGATCATGATGTAGATCCAGCCGGCCAGCAGGCCCGGCTTGAGCAGCGGCAGGATCACGCGGTAGAACGTCGTCGCCCAGGAGGCGCCGCTCATCGCGGCCGACTCTTCGAGCTCCTTGTGGATCTGCATCATCGACGTGGTGTTGAAGCGCAGGCCGTACGGCATGAAGCGCGTCACGTAGGCGATGAACATGATCCACATCGTGCCGTACACGCCGATGTCGACGTTCAGGTAGAAGATCATCAGCGCCAGGCCCAGCACCAGGCCGGGAAACACCATCGGCAGCGAAGCCAGGTTGTCCAGCAGCCAGCGCCCCGGCAGTTTGGTCTTGACCACGATCCAGCAGATCACCGAGGTGATCAGCATGATGAGCGTGGCCGAGCCGAACGACAGGAACAGGCTGTTCCACACCGAGCGGCTGAGGTTGGGGTAGCTCAGCACGAAGCGATAGGGGTCGAGCGTCAGGCTTTTCAGCGCCTCCATCGAGGGCACGGAATAGAACTTCTGGAACGAGGACCACAGCAGCACCAGGAACGGCAGCAGCACGATCAGGCTGAAGTACACGAAGAAGATGCCCGCCGCGAACCAGCGCCAGCGGCCCAGGTCGATCTGGCGCGGACGGAAACCCTTGCCGGTCATCGTCGAATACTTCGAACCGCTGGCCGACAGCCGCGAGATGAAGAAGATGCCTACGCTGGTGATGAGCAGCAGCGTGACCGCATAGGCCGACGCCAGACCCACCTGGCTCGGGTAGCGGTGGATGGCCTGGTAGATCGACGACGTGAAGACCTGGATGCCCACCGGCAACCCGAGCAGCGCGGGCACCTCGAACGATTCGATTGCACGCACGAACAGGATCAGGAAGGTGGCGAAGATCGCCGGCCAGGCGAGCTTGAGCGTGATGTACCAGATCACCTGGAACACGTTGGCGCCGCTCATGGTGGCCGACTCTTCCAGCGAGGGGTCCATCGACCGGAACGCGGCGGTCATCAGCAGGAACGCCATCGGCGAGTAATGCAGGCCGTCGACCCAGATCATTCCCCACAAGGTGTAGATGTCGAACGGGGCCGACTGCAGGCCGAACCAGTCCATCACCATCAGGTTGATGATGCCGATCTTGGGGCTGCCCAGCAGGATCCATGCGACGGTGAACAGGATCCCGGGGATCACCAGCGGAATCAGCGAGAGCGCGTAGAACAGCGACTTGAACGGCGTGTTGGTGCGCTCGTTCATCCAGGCGAGCCCGGTGCCGACGAAGAAAGCGAACGATGCGACGCCGACCGCGTAGCGCAGCGAATTCCAGAACAGCCGGGCCGTTTCGGAACTGCTGTATGCCGTGAGGTAGTTGCCGAGCGTGAAGACAGCGGCCTTGGCCGCGGTCTGCGGCGTGAAGAAGCTCTGCCACAGCAGGAACCCCAACGGGATCACCGCGATGTACAGCGTGAAGGCGACGCACACGCCGATCACGACCCATTTCAAACTGATCGAAAACGCGCGGGGCGGCGGCGCGGCCGTCGCCATCGCCGCGACCCGGTCGAGCGCGCGGGCCGGGCCTCCGGCAGGTGCATCCATCATGTTTTTTTGGTTCCTACATGCGGAACGTTGGTCCGCATAGAGATACGATAATGTAGAGAGCGCCTCCCTGGGTGTCAATGCGGATCTCTCAGTAGTAACCCCCGTCTCCCGAGCGAACGACCGCTCGGGAGACGCACTGTCCTACGCAACCGCGCAGCTGTCGAATCCGGCCTGGAGCGAGGGCGCGTCGAGCTTGCGGCCGATCAGCACGAGCCGGCTGGCACGCGCTTCACCCGGCTTCCAGGCCCGCTGCAGTTCGCCCTCCAGCAACATGTGCACGCCCTGGACTACGAACCTTTGCGGTTCTGCGTGAAGGTCGATGATGCCTTTCAGCCGCAGGATGTTGCGCCCCTGCGCGGCGATCAGTGCCTCCAGCCAACCGATGAGTGCCGCCCGGTCCATCGGACGCGCCGAAGCCAGGCTCACGCTGGTGATGTCGTCGTCGTGGCGGTGCTCGTGCCCCGGCGTTTCGTGGCCGCAATGTTCGTCGTGCACATGGCCGGCATCGCCCGGCTCGCCTGCGCCGGGGAACTGCGGCTCCAGCGACTGCATGCGGCTCAGATCGAACCCGCCGCGCCCCAGGATCCGGTCGAGCGAAAGCTGCGCACGCTGCGCGCGGTGGATGGGGGCCAGCGGGTTGATGCGGCGCAGGCGGGACTCGATTTCCGGCAGCTCTC
>JAGRPN010000087.1 GCA_019449555.1 Ramlibacter sp. | reverse complement strand
CTTGCTGCGCGTTGACCATCACGTCCACGTAGTTGCCGGGCAGCGCGAAGCCGGCGACCCCGACCACGTCATTGACGCGGACGGTCATCGCGCGTTTGCCTTCCGCGATGACGGCCGACAGTCCGCCTTGCGTTCCGACCGGCGACAGCTTGCGATCCACGATGGCCTCGCCGCGCAGCACGCTGGCCTTGACCACGCGATCCTGCAGGTCCTTGATGTCCTTGAACGCATCCGCCGGAACCGATTCGCTCGGCCAATCGGAAGTCGTGAGCATCTGCGGATTGATCTTGCTGCCCAGCTCGATGTCCACCGCCGCGACCACCACTTTGGTGGACGCGATGTTGCTGCGCTGCGCAACCCAGCCCGCCGCGTACACCGCGGCGGCGAGGCCGACGACCACCGCGAGAACCAATAGCCCAATCGCCTTGATGTTTTTCATCTCGAGATCTCCTTTGAACGAAGTAAGGCCGTCAGGCCTGGCCGATGAATTGCCTGGCGATCACGTACGCGATGGTTCCAGCGCAAATGCAGATTCCGTAGGGAAGTTTTCCGACCGAATGGGCGGCGAGGGCGTCGCCTGGCCGCTGTCCGCCGACGGTGGCGAAGACCAGCATCTGCACGGCAGCCTCGCCGAGGTTGCTGGTCATGCGGCGGAATGACCTGCGGTGCAGCGACACTGCCACCGCGGCAATGCCGCCAGCGATGGCGATGAACAGCAATGCATTCAGCGTGCCGGACACCCCGAGGAACGCCCCGGCAGCGCCCATCAGCTTGACGTCGCCGGCGCCCATCACGCGAATGGCATACAGCGGCAGCAGCACCAGCATCCCGACGGCGACGCCGCCGAGCCCGCCGAGCAGACCCGATACCGGGGATGCAGCCAATGCGGTGCTGAAAGCCAGGCCGAGAACCATGCCACTCAAGGTGAGCCAGTTCGGAATCCTCAAGCTGCGGTAGTCGATCACGGCCGCCACGAGCAGAAGGGCGATCAGCACGCCGGTGCTGATCGCCATGCCCAGCGGTGTCAACAGTGAAGCAGCGGCGTCATTGTTCATGTGCGGTTCTCGTGCATCCAGGTGCATGTGATTTGCGTGAATCCAAATATGGACGCACCACACGAGCTGTATATGGTCAATGCCTCCCGATTTGGCTAGGACAACGCTCCCTGCCAAATTGGCGGTTGTGAGAAACCGCACTAAATCGAGTGAGTGCGCGCGAGCCAAAGTAGAGCTGCGGCCATCACGGGCCGGTCGCACTGAATGCGCTTCTTATAGAAAGAAGCCGCGGAATCCCGAACGCGCGCGAGGCGTTTAGTGCCCGCTCGCACTGCGAAGGGCTTACTCGAGAGGCTCGAGGCGCGGCGCGAGCAACTCCACCGCGACGCCCGTGACGCCGAAGCGGTGCTCGACGCGAACGATGCGCCCGACTGCGGTGAACTTCACCCTCAAGTCGGGTACCTGCATCTCGAAATCGACGAGCCCATGCACCTGGTGTTCGCCGGGCATCTCGAAGAAGATCCCGCTTGCACTGATGTCGCGTGTGACCGCATGGCTACCGTCGCGCAAACGCAGCGCCATGGCGAGTTGCTCCCGGGGGTCGGCGCGATGTTCCTTGAACATGCGAAGAAGTTTGATCCCCCGCGCGAAGTTCAGTCTGGGTGGTTTCGGCTGTTTTTCTAGGCAGGTGTCACGGGTCACGCGCCATCCTTGTAACGAAGATGCATCGCGCTTGGAATGCTCGACGGTATGAACGATTTCAAAAAAAGTGCAAGCATTTGCAAAAACAACGCAATTCGCCGCACAGTCGCGCACAGCTGATTACGATCATGGCGTTCTTGTTACCCAACCTGAGCCCCACCATGTTGATCGGTCACTCCCATCCCATACAAGTGCACCTGGTCGCGCAGCCCCTGGTTTGCTGGGGCCTCGAACGCTTGGTGCAAACCGCCCATCCTCGCCTGGAGGTTGCCGGCATGGCGTCCTGCATGGCCGAAATCATGCCTATGCTCGAACGGCAGGCGACGGACGTCCTGGTGCTGGATCTCGACGGCGAAGAGCCCCTCAATGCCCTGTCGGAACTG
Source organism: Ramlibacter sp. (assembly GCA_019449555.1). Classification (GTDB taxonomy): domain Bacteria; phylum Pseudomonadota; class Gammaproteobacteria; order Burkholderiales; family Burkholderiaceae_C; genus Ramlibacter. The sequence continues at coordinate 4,262 of JAGRPN010000087.1, read as the reverse complement.
CAGGCGCAGTCGCGGGCGAAGGTGCTCGTGCTGACCGGTTCGCCCGATACCGCGATGCTGGATCGCGCCGTGCTGGGCGGCGTGCGTGGCGTGGTGAAGAAGCGCGAACCGCCCCTCATCCTGATCAAGGCGATCGAGAAGGTATACGAAGGCGAGCTGTGGATCGATCGCAGTGCGACGAGCCGCATCTTCATGGAGATGGCCCGGCAGAAGGCGGCGGAGAAGAACGATCCGGAGAAGTCGAAGATCGCCACGCTCACGCTGCGCGAGCGCCAGACGATCGTGGCGCTCGCGAGCGACGCGGCGGCACCGGGGAAGGTGATCGCAGGGCGGCTGTGCATCAGCGAGCACACCTTGCGCAACCACCTGACTTCGATCTACAGCAAGCTGGGCCTGTCCAATCGATTGGACCTGTATGCCTACGCGAGCAAGCACGCTTTGAACAAGCCGCTCTGAGCGGCAACGCTTTTCGCTCGAACGCTCATTTCCTCTCGGACCAGAGCTCGCCGCCGGTTGCCCAGTCGCTGCGCTTGATGTCGTAGAGCAGCACGTCGACCGCTTCGGGTTTAGTGCCCAGCGTCTCCACGACGGCCTGCGTCAGCGCCTTGACGAGGTTCTTCTTCTGTTCCGGGGTGCGTCCTTCCATGAGTTCGACGCGGATGGTGGGCATGTGCGTTCCTGTCTGTCTTGCAGAAACCGGCATTGTGCCCGTGAGCGCGGACGGGCCGCGCGATTGTTAAGATGAACGCCAGAAACGGCCGGTGCAGGCCGCCTTGCGAGGGAATCCCGGCCCCGCCCGTGCCGGCGGGCCGTTCATCGATGAATCTGATTGCCATCCTGGTCGCGACATTGGCCGCGGGCATCGGCAGCGTCTGGCTGGCCGCGGCCCTGATGCGCCTGGGCTTGCCGGTGGGTGCCGCGCAGGAGGCCGTTCACACCGGCCCATCCAACCTTCTCAGCCTCGCGGCGGGGGCCCTGCTGGCCACGGCTTTCATGCACCTGTTGCCCGAAGCCTTCGAAAGCCCGGCGGGCGCCAAGGCGCTGTTTTCCACGTTGCTGGTGGGCCTCGTGTTCTTCTTCCTCCTCGACAAGGCGGAGCTGTGGCACCACGGGCACGAGCACCATCGCAATAGCGGCGGCGGCGCCGACGAACACGAGCACTCAGGCCACGTGCACGACCACGCGCATCGCACGCTGCGCTCCGGCGGCTGGGCGGTGCTGACAGGCGACAGCGTGCACGCTTTCGGCGACGGCATCCTGATCGCGTCCGCGTTCGTGGCCGACGCGCGGCTCGGGCTCGTCGCGGCGCTGGCTGTCCTCGCGCACGAGGTGCCGCACCACATCGGCGACCTGGCGGTGTTGCGCCTGGCGAGCCGCAACCGCCGCGCTGCGCTGGTCAAGGTGTCGCTGGCCGGCGCGGTGACGCCGCTGGGCGGCCTCACCGGCTGGTGGCTGGTGGATCGGCTGCACGAGTACTTGCCGTTCTTCCTGGTGGTGGCCAGCAGCAGCTTCATCTACGTCGCGCTGGCCGACCTGATCCCCCAGCTGCAAAGACGGCTGTCGGCGCGCGAGACGGGGGCGCAGATCGGCTGGTTGCTCGTCGGCATCGCGCTCGTGACGCTCGTCAGCGCCTTCGCCCATATTCATTAGCTCGATTCGCGCACGCGATTTCCCCGCGACTGCGCACGAGTCGGCCCCGTCCTACGCCACCGCGCGCCCTCGGCCGACCATCATGACGGGTGCGGCGCGGAACATGGCAACGTGCGCAACTGAGCAAGGAGCACTCATGGCTGAAGACAGAGACCTGACGCATGACCCCGTCACCGGTCACGGCACCCATGCTGCGGACGAGGCCCGGCAGCAGGACACGCAGGCGGTGAGCCTGAGCCCGGGAGACCGGCCCGATGCGGCGTATCCCGAGAGCGAGGCCGCTTACTGGCGCGACGTCCATGCGCGCGAACCGTATTACGAAGACGGCCGCGGCTTCGAGGACTACGCCCCCGCGTATGAAATTGGGTGGATCAGCTTCGCCGTGTACGGCGGCGAGTTCGATGCCGCCGATCGCGTGATGGCCAACGACTGGGAGATGCGCAAGGGCGTGTCCACGCTGGGATGGAACGAGGCGCGGCCGGCTTCGCGCGCCGCCTGGCAGCGCGCGCACAACGCACGATCCTTCATGACCAATGGCAGCGCGAGCCGTGAGCAGGTGCTCGAGACGCTGAACGACCTGCTGGAAAATTCGCGCGACGGCGAACTGGGTTTCCGCGAGGCCGCCGAGCACACGAAGACGCCGCGCCTGAGTGCGCTGTTCGGACGCCGGGCCGATACGTGCCGCGAGGCCGCCGCCGAACTGCAGGAGCAGATTCAGCGGCTCGGCGGCAAAGTGGATGAGGGCGGCACCGTCACCGGCGCGGCGCATCGCGTCTGGGTGCACATCCGCGGCCTGTTCGGCGGCGCCAGCGACGAGACCATGCTCAACGAGTGCGAACGCGGCGAGGACGCCGCCGTCGCCCGCTACCGCAAGGCCCTGAAGCAGAACCTGCCGCACGACATCCACGCGATGGTGCAGCGCCAGTTCGAAGGCGCGCAGCGCAACCACGACATGATCAAGGCGTTGCGCGACCAGGCGCGCGCCGAGACGAAGGCCAAGACCGATCGCGAGTGATCGGCAGGCCGACCCGCGCATACCCGGCGAATCGTCAGTGCGGACTCGAGCCGCATTGCATGGCCGCGAGCGTCTCTTTTGCGCGGATGTGCATGTTTTTCGATGTGCTGATGATTCGGGGCTCGCGTAAATCTGCCGTGAATCCTTTGCTCGCGGCGCGTGAGCAATGGCGCTGCGAGCAAGGCCGAGCAGTCCTACACGATATCGGTTTTGTCCCACAGGAGGGCTCGGCGCGCCAGCCTAACGTCAGTGGCTGCGACGGGCTCGTCCCCGTCTCATTTCCAACGTCATTCCATCCAAAGGAGCATCTCGAATGGCATCACGTGATTACGAAGACAGCGACCGTCAACAAGGCCGCTGGGGCAGCGAACAGCAAGGACAGGGCCAGCAGCGTGGCCAGGGTTACGGCAGCGAATCGCGCGGCAGCTGGGGCCAGGGGGAGTCGCGCGGCGGTTGGGGCCAGGGGAGCTCGCGCCAGGGCGGCTCACAGGGCTATGGGCAGCAGTCGGGCGAATTCGGGTCGCAGCAGTCCAGTGGCTACGGCGGCTACGGCGGCGGCAGCGAAGGCCACGGCTATGGCCGCGGCACGAGCGGCTCCGATTACGGCAGCCAAGGCTACGGACGCGGCGAGTTCGCCGGCGGTGGCGGTGAATTCGGCGGGCAGGGCGGCGGGTGGGGCCGCGGCTCCAGTGGCGGCCAGGGCTATGGCGGCGGCCAAGGCAGCTGGGGCGGCCAGGCCGGGCGCGGCGACTGGGGCGGCCAGAGCTACCAGGGCTCGTCGGGCGGCAGCGAGCCCACCCGCGGGTACCCGGGCCAGGGCGACACGTATGGCCAAGGCCTTTATGGCAGCCGCGGCGGCATGAGCGGTGGCCAATATGGCCAGGGCATGGGCGAGCAGTACGGGCAAGGCGGCATGGGCAGCTACGGACAGGGTTATGGCCAGCAGCAGGGCGGCTACGGTGGCTACGGCCAGGGCAGCATGGGCTATGGGCAGGGCGGCCAGGGCTATGGCAGTACGCAGGGCTACGGACAGCAAGGCGGCGGGTATGGCAGCCAGGGTTACGGCCAGCAACAGGGCGGCGGGTATGGCAGCAGCCAAGGTGGCTACGGCGGCACGCAAGGCTATGGACAAGGTTCCAGCAGCTACGCGACGCACCACGACCCCGATTACCACCAGTGGCGCGAAGAGCAGATGCGCAATCTCGACAACGATTACCACAGCTGGCGGCAGGACCGCTACAAGAAGTTCTCGGACGAGTTCAATAGCTGGCGTGCAAGCCGCAGCGGCGGGCAGGGCCAGGGCGGCAGCGGCGCGGGTTCGAGCGGGTCCATGGGCGGTGTGGGTTCGACCGGTTCATCGGGCAGCACGGAATCGATGGGCAGCAGCGGGACCAGCGGCATGGGCAGTGCGGGCAGCGCGATGAGCGGCAGCACCGGCAGCAGCACGGGTTCGACCGGCGCCGGCAGCACCGGGTCCAGCGGCGGCACGAGCGGCACGGGCAGCAGCGGCTCGTCGTCTTCGTCCAAGTCCAGATAAGCACAGAAATCGGCAGGGGGGCGGCGCCGGCACCGGCGCCGCCTTTTTGTTCATTACATG
>JAGRPN010000086.1 GCA_019449555.1 Ramlibacter sp. | reverse complement strand
TCCACGTCGCCCATGCGCTGCAGGGTCTCCTCGGCCAGGCGGTGGATCTCGTCCTCCTTCGCGCAATCGGCGGCGATCCAGCGCGCATCGATCCCCGCTGCCTGCAACTGAGCCACGGCTTCTTCGAGGTCGCCGGCCTTGCGCGAAGTGAGCATGATGCGCGCCCCGGCTTCGCCGAGGGCATGGGCCATCTGGAGCCCGAGCCCGCGCGAACCGCCGGTCACGAGCGCCGTCCTGCCCTTGAGGTCGAACAGCTGCGAAACGGTACGAGTCATGTCGAGATTCCTTGCAGTGGCACAGCCGCTCATTGTGCGGTGGCCGCGCGGGTTTGTGTGTCGCCGCAGCGATATCCCGTTCGCGTCAAGGTGCCTGGCGCAGGCGTGACCGCACCCAGATCAGGACCACGCCGACAGCCGCAATGAGGGCGCCGCCCGCGATCATCGACCAGCCGAACACCGGCTTGGCGGCGCGTGTGGCCAGGCCGAGCACCAGCGCGAGCAAGCCGCCATAGATCAGGATCCAGACGAGCCGCTCGACCCAGGCCAGCGTTCTTGGCGAGGCCATCCGGAAAGCACGAGCGTCGGGCGCTTTGCCCACGCGATTCAGAGAACCTCAAAGACCCCTGCCGCACCCATGCCACCGCCGATGCACATCGTCACGTGTACGCGCTTCGCGCCGCGGCGCTTGCCCTCGATGAGCGCGTGGCCGGTGAGGCGCTGTCCCGACACGCCGTAGGGATGGCCCACGGCGATCGCGCCGCCATTCACGTTCAGGCGTTCGTTCGGGATCCCCAGCCGGTCGCGGCAGTAGATCACCTGCACGGCGAAGGCCTCGTTCAGTTCCCACAGGTCGATGTCGCCCACCTTCAGGCCCAGCTGCTTGAGCACCTTGGGTACGGCGAACACCGGGCCGATGCCCATCTCGTCGGGCTCGCAGCCGGCGACGGCGAAGCCGAGGAAACGGCCGAGAGGTTTCAGGTTGTTGCGGCTCGCGTACCCTTCGCTCACCACGACGCACGCGCCGGCGCCGTCGGAGAACTGGCTGGCATTGCCGGCCGCGATCACCCCACCCGGCAGCGCGGGCTTGATCCCGCTGATGCCTTCCTTCGTTGTGCCCTCGCGGGTGCCCTCGTCCTTGTTCACGGTGACTTCCTTGGTGCGCAGGCCCATCACCGGGTCGGCCACGCCGGCCTTGACCGTGATCGGTGCGATCTCGGCGTCGAACCGCCCCTGCGCCTGCGCGGCACAGGCCTTCTGCTGGCTGGCCGCACCGTATTCGTCCATCACCTCGCGGCCGATGTTGTAGCGCTTGGCGACCTGTTCGGCGGTCTGCAGCATCGACCAGTAGATCTCCGGCTTGATCCTGCTGAGCTCCGGATCGCGCAGCATGTGCGTGTTCATCTCCTGCTGGACGCAGGAAATGCTCTCGACCCCGCCGGCGACGAACACCTCGCCTTCGCCCGCGATGACGCGTTGCGATGCCAGCGCGATCGTCTGCAGGCCGGAGGAGCAGAACCGGTTCACGGTCATGCCGGGCACCGTCACGGGGCAGCCCGCCATCAGCGCGATCTGCCGCGCGATGTTCGCGCCCGTGGCGCCCTCGGGATTGGCGCAACCCATGAGCACGTCTTCCACGATGGCCGGCTCCAGGCCGGCGCGCTGGAGCGCGTGCTTGACGACGTGGCCGCCGAGCGTGGCGCCATGGGTCATATTGAAGGAACCCTTCCAGCTCTTGGCCAGGGGCGTGCGGGCGGTGGAGACGATCAGTGCGTTGGTCATGGCATGGGCCTTTTGTGGATGCGGTTAGTTGAAGGTCTTGCCCTCGGCAGCCAGCCGGGCCAGCAGCGGCGCGGGCTCCCAGAACTTCGCGTCGTCGCGCGGGTTGCGCTGGAACCGCTTCATCGCCTGCACCACGTTGAACAGGCCCACCTGGTCGGCGTAGAGCATCGGGCCGCCGCGATACAGCGGGAAGCCGTAACCCGTCAAGTACACCATGTCGATATCGCTGGCGCGCGAGGCAATCCCGTCCTCGAGAATGCGTGCTCCTTCGTTGACCAGAGCGAACACGAGGCGCTGCACGATTTCCTCGTCCGCGATCTTGCGCGGCGTGATGCCCAGTTCCTTGCGATGGTCCTCGATCATCTTCACGACCAGCTGCGACGGGATCGCGTCGCGCTTGCCGCTCTGGTAGTCGTACCAGCCGGCGCCGGTCTTCTGGCCGAAGCGCCCGAGTTCGCACAACTTGTCGGCCGTGCGGCTGTAGAGCATGTTCGGGTGCTCTACCGCGCGGCGCTTGCGGATCGCCCAGCCGATGTCGTTGCCCGCGAGGTCGCCCATGCGGAACGGCCCCATTGCGAAGCCGAACTTCTCGATCGCCTTGTCCACCTGCTGCGGCGTCGCACCTTCGTCCAGCAGGAACCCGGCCTGACGGCCGTATTGCTCGATCATTCGGTTGCCGATGAAACCGTCGCAGACGCCGGACACGACCGCCGTTTTCTTGATCTTCTTGGCCAGCGACATCACCGTCGCGAGCACGTCCTTGCCCGTCTTGGCACCGCGCACAACCTCCAGCAATTTCATCACGTTCGCCGGGCTGAAGAAGTGCATCCCGACCACATCCTGCGGCCGCTTGGTGAACGAGGCGATCTTGTTCACGTCGAGCGTCGATGTATTGGACGCGAGGATCGCGCCGGGCTTCATCACGGCGTCGAGGGTCTCGAACACCTTCTGCTTGACGCCCATTTCCTCGAACACCGCCTCGATCACCAGGTCGGCGTCCTTCAGCTCCTTGTAATCGAGCGTGGTGCTGAGCAGGCTCATGCGCTGGTCGTACTTGTCGGACTTGAGCTTGCCCTTCTTGACCTGCGCTTCGTAGTTCTTGCGGATCGTGGCGACGCCGCGGTCGAGCGCTTCCTGCTTCATCTCGAGAACGGTCACGGGAATGCCGGCGTTCAGGAAGTTCATCGAGATGCCGCCGCCCATCGTGCCCGCGCCGATCACGGCGACCGACTTGATCTCGCGCTGCGGCGTGTCCGCCGGCACGTCCGGGATCTTCGACGCCGCGCGCTCCGCGAAGAACACATGGCGCAACGCCGCGCTCTCGGGTGTCTGCACCAGATAGACGAACAGCTCGCGCTCCCTGGCCAGCCCGTCCTCGAAGCGGCCCTGCGTCGATGCTTCCACGGCGTCCACGCACTTTGCCGGGGCGGGGAAATTCTTGGCCATCCCCTTGACCATGTTGCGCGCGAACTGGAAGTACGCGTCGCCCTGCGGATGCTTGCATGGCAGGTTGCGCACCAGCGGCAGCGGCCGCGCATCCGCGACGGAGCGGGCGAACGCGATCGCCTCTTCGAGCAGCGACGCTTGCGATGCGGCCATCCGGTCGAACAATTTCTGTCCCGGCAATTGCGCCAGCAGCTCGCTCTTGACCGGCTCGCCGCTCACGATCATGTTCAGCGCGGTTTCCACGCCCAGCACGCGCGGCAGGCGCTGCGTGCCGCCGGCGCCGGGCAGGATGCCCAGTTTCACTTCCGGTAATGCGATGCTCGCGCCCGGCGCCGCGATGCGGTAGTGGCAGCCGAGGGACAGTTCGAGCCCGCCGCCCATCGCGACGGAATGGATCGCAGCCACCACCGGCTTGTCCGAGCTCTCGACCATGCGGATCACCGAGTGCAGGTTGGGCTCCGCGCTCGCTTTCGGGGAGCCGAACTCGTTGATGTCGGCGCCGCCGGAAAACGCCTTGCCGGCGCCGGTGATGACGATGGCCTTCACGGAGTTGTCGCCGTTGGCGCGGTCGAGCCCGTTGGCGAGGCCCACGCGCGTCGCATACCCCAGTCCGTTGACGGGCGGATTGTTCATCGTGATCACGGCCACGTCACCGTGCAGCTTGTATTCAGCGGTCATGCGGGTGTTCCTTGAGAATTGAAAAGAACGATCGTTCTATTTTTGATTTTAGAGTGTCGATGTTGCACCGCAGGAGCGGTTTTGTCACGGGCGGGACAAGGGCGAGAAACGGACTGCGGAGGTCCGCACCAGCCTCAGACTTCGAGCCATTCCTTGCGAATATAGGCGTCGGCGCGCAGCGTGTCGGGCGTGCCTTGAAACACGATGCTGCCATGCCCCATCACGAGCGCGCGGTCGGAGATCGCCATGGCGATCGTCAGCTTCTGCTCGATCAGCAGCACCGAGATGCCTCGGTCCTTGAGCCTTTGCAGGTACTGCCCGACCAGCTCGACGATCTTGGGTGCAAGCCCTTCCGTGGGCTCGTCGATGATGATGAGGTCGGGGTCGCCCATCAATGTGCGGCAGAGCGTCAGCATCTGCTGCTCGCCGCCAGACAGCACACCCGCTTCGGTGTGCTGCCGCTCCTTCAGCCGCGGGAACATGGCGTACATCTCGTCGAAACCCCAGCGGCCAGTCTGCTTGGCGCTTTTCTGGCCGAGCATCAGGTTCTGGTGCACCGTCAGCTTCGGGAAAATGTCGCGGTTCTCGGGCACGTAGCCGATGCCAAGGTGTGCAATCTCGTACGGCTTCATGCCCAGCGTGTGGCGCCCTTTCCAGTCCACGACGCCGGTGCATTCGACCATGCCCATGATCGCCTTGGCGGTGGTGGAACGCCCGGAGCCGTTGCGGCCCAGCAGCGCCACGATCTCGCCCTCGCCCACGTCGAAATGCACGCCGTGCAGCACGTGGCTCTTGCCGTAGTAAGCGTGCAGGTTCTCGACTGTGAGCATCAGCGGTTTTCCACTTGCGCGTCGGCGACATGCGAGCCGAGGTACGCTTCCTGCACCCGCGAACTCGCGCGTACCGCCTCCGGCCGGTCGAAGGCGATCACTTCACCATAGACGACCACGGCGATCTTGTCGGCGAGCCCGAACACCACGCCCATGTCGTGTTCCACGGTGAGCAGCGTCTTGCCGACCGTGACTTCCTTGATGAGGTCCACGAAGCGCCGCGTTTCGCTCTTGCTCATGCCGGCGGTGGGTTCGTCCAGCAGGATCACGTTGGCGCCGCCGGCGATCGTGATGCCGATCTCGAGCGCGCGCTGCTCCGCATAAGTCAGGTTGATGGCGAGCACGTCGCGTTTCCTGTGCAACTTGATCATGTCCAGCAATTGCTCGGCGCGTTCGTTGGCGTCGTCCAGGTCCGCCAGGAACTTCAGGAACGTGTACTTGTACCCGAGGCTCCACAGCACGCCGCAGCGCAGGTTTTCGAAGACGCTGAGCTTGGGGAAGATGTTGGTGATCTGGAAGCT
>JAGRPN010000085.1 GCA_019449555.1 Ramlibacter sp. | reverse complement strand
TCGAGCACGGCCTGCATCTTCCCCTCGACCTCCAGCTGGAGCTGCTCGAGCTCGCCCGGCTGGATGAACTCCGCGATGTTGTCGTTCGAATGGAAGCGCTTGCGCGCGGCCAGGATGCGCTCGCGGATCTTCACGGAAACCGGCGTGCCGGCGTCGCCTTCGGCTTCTTTCATGGACGATTGGGCTTTCATGAGCATATGAAATCGTAACACTGCCCGCTTTCAAGGCGTTTGACAAGGTTTTTTGCGGTTGCCCTGCTGCGGCGCGCCCCTCTCGCTATTGTTTCAATAGCGACTCGAGCTCCTGCAGGCTGTCGGCCTCGTGCAGCGGTTTGTCGAAGCGGATGCGCAGCATCCTGGGAAAGCGCACGGCAATTCCGCTCTTGTGGCGCGCGCTGCGGTTGATGCCCTCGAAACCGAGCTCGAACACGAGCGAGGGTTTCACACTGCGCACGGGGCCGAATTTTTCCAGCGTCGTGCGACGGATGATCGCATCCACCTGCCGGAACTCCTCGTCGGTCAGGCCGGAATAAGCCTTCGCAAACGCGACCAGCTGAAGCGCGCCCGGCTGCGGCGGTTCGCGGCGGGCCATCGACTCGAGCACGGCGTCCGCCTCCGCCTTGTCGCGCGGGCGCCGGTTCCAGACCGCGAAGGTGTAGTCGGTGTAGACCGATGCGCGCCGCCCGTGCCCCGCCTGCGCGTAAACCAGCACGCAGTCGATCGTCATCGGATCGATCTTCCATTTCCACCAGACAAAAATGGGGTCGGATCCCGATTTCGCCGCAAGGGAATTCGGGCTCTGACCCCTTTTTTGTCTGCCCGTGCCATACGCGCTGGCCACGTGCTTGAGCATGAAGCCTTCGACGCCGCGTTCGCGCGACTGCTCGCGGCGCCTGGCGAATTCGAGCCACGAGGAGTCGATCTCGATCGGCGAGATCCGCAACCGCGTGTCGCGCAACAGCGCTTCCAGCCGCTCGCGGCGCTCGCGTTGCGACAGCGCCCGGATGTCCGACCCGTCCTGTTCGAGCAGGTCATACGCGACAAAGGTCACGGGCGCCTCGGCCAGCACTTTCTTGGTGAGATTCTTGCGGCCGATGCGCTGCTGCAGCAGGGCAAAGGGCGCCGGAGCGCCTTCGCCGCTTTCAGCGCTCTTCCAGACCACGATTTCACCATCCAGCACCGTGCCGTCGGGCAGCGCTTGCGCGAGCGACTCGATCTCCGGAAACCGTTCGGTTACCAGCTCCTCGCCGCGCGACCAGACCCAGACCCGGCCCGAGCGCTTGACGATCTGGCCGCGAATGCCATCGTATTTCCACTCCACCTGCCAGTTGGAGACCGGCCCCAGGCGCGCTGCGAATACTTCCGGCGGGGCGTCGAGCTGGTGCGCGAGGAAGAACGGATACGGCTGGCCCTCGTCCTGTGGCACGGCCGCACCCTCATCGTGTTGCGCGATCAGCGCCCGGAAGCGCTGCGCCGATGGCATGACCTTGGCATCCGTATAGCCCATCATCCGCTGCGCGACGCGCTTCGCGTCCACCCCGGCGTGTGCCGCCAGCGCGCGCTGCACGAGGAGCTTGCTGACCCCGACCCGGAAGCCGCCACCGACCAGTTTGGTCAGCAGAAAACGGCCGGGCGTGTCGAGCTCGCTCCAATACGATTTCACGCGCGCCGCGATCTCCGGCTCGCTCGAGCCCCGAAGCGGCAACAGCCGCTCCTCGACCCACTGCGCCAGCCCCACGTCGGTCGGCTCGCTGCCCGGCGGCAGCACCAATGCAATCGTCTCCGCGAGGTCGCCCACCACCTGGTAGCACTCGTCGAACAGCCAGCCGTCGATGCCCGCCACCTCGCAGGCCAGCCCCGCCAGGTGCGCCATCGACACGACCTGCCTTGGCTTGCCGCCGGCCAGGAAGTACACGGCCCACGCCGCATCGCGCTCGGGCGCCTGCTCGAAATAGCGCTGCAGCGCGTCGACCTTCGCGTTGGTCGAGGTGGTCGCATCGAGTTCGGCGAAGAGCGCCGCGAAGCGTCTCATGTCGCCGCCGCCTCGGTATCCGCCTCCACCGCATCGCCGCCGTATTCCGTATCGAAGCCTTCGGCCCGCAAACCCCGCTCGGCGAGATAACGCACCATCACCGGAACGCTGCCATGCGTGACGATCACGCGCTGCGCGCCGGTCGCGGCAACCGCGTGCAGCAGGCCGGGCCAGTCGGCGTGGTCCGAGAGCACGAAGCCGCGGTCCCAGCCGCCGCGCCTGCGGGTGCCGCGCACCTGCATCCAGCCGCTCGCGAACGCGGTGCTCGCATCGCCGAAGCGGCGCATCCACGGGCTCGCGGCGGCACTGGGCGGGCAGATCACGAGCGCGCGCTTGAGGTCGGCCCGATCCTTGACCTCGGTCACGTTGACGGTATCCGGCAGATCGACGCCGGCGGCGCGGTACGCGCGGTTGAGCGGCTCGACCGCGCCATGGGCGATGATCGGACCGATCGAGGGATCGACGCCGCTCAGGATGCGCTGGGCCTTGCCGAAGCTGTAGCAGGCGAGCACGCTCGCGCGGCCGGCCAGCACGTTGCGCGCCCACCAGCCGTTGATGTCCGCGAAGATCTCGTCGTCCGGGCACCAGCGGTAGATCGGCAGGCCGAACGTCGATTCGGTGATGAACACGTCGCAGTGAACCGGCTCGAAGGCGGCGCAGGTCGCATCCGGCGCGACCTTGTAATCGCCGCTGGCCACCCAGACCTGGCCGCCATGTTCCAGCCGCACCTGGGCCGAACCCAGCACGTGGCCCGCCGGATGCAACGACAGCGTCACTCCATGGTGGACGACGCGCTGCCCGTAAGCGAGCGTCTGCAGGTCGATCTCGCCGAGGCGGGCTCGCAGCACGTGCTCAGATGGCTGGGCGGCGAGGTAGTGGCCATGTCCGATGCGGGCGTGGTCGGAATGGGCATGCGTGATGACCGCGCGCGCGACCGGCCGCCACGGGTCGATGTAGAAATCGCCCGCCGGGCAGTACAGCCCTTCCGGTCGCTGGACCACGAGGTCTTGGGTGCGCGGCTCAGGCATCGCCTTCCAGTCAGTTGAGGACAGAGCTGAAGATCTGTCCCGCAAGCCATTTTTAAAGATACTTCTTGCCCTGAATGGCCAGTGCCAGGCGCATGAGGCCCAGCGCGACGCCTTCCATGAACCGCTGGCGCAGC
>JAGRPN010000009.1 GCA_019449555.1 Ramlibacter sp. | reverse complement strand
CGGGCTCGAACTGCCGGAGCCGGCCCTGCCGCGGCTGGCGGGCGCCTATGGGATCGTCGTGGCCGGTGTCGGGGGCACCGGCGTGATCACCATTGGCCAGCTCCTGGGCATGGCGGCGCACATCGAAGGCAAAGGCATCGTGACGCAGGATGCGGCCGGGCTGGCGCAAAAAGGGGGCGCGACCTGGAGTCACGTGCTGATCGGCGAGCAGCAGGATGAGATCCGCACCACGCGCGTCGGTATGGCGGGCGCCGACCTGATCATCGGGTGCGACCCGATCGTGACCGCGGGCCAGGAGACGGTGCTGCGGATGCGCCAGGGCCGCACGCGCGTGGCGCTGAACGCGCACAGCGCCCCGACGGCCGCTTTCGTGAAGAACGCCGACTGGGCCAACCCGGCCGAGGCCTGCGCTGCCGGCATCGCCGAGGCCGTCGGCGCCGAGGCTGTGGGCGCGTTCAATGCCGACATCGTCGCCGGCAAGCTGATGGGCGACAGCATCTATATCAACCCGATGATGCTCGGCTATGCCTGGCAGCGCGGCTGGGTGCCGCTCGGGCGCGAGTCGCTGCTGCGCGCCATCGAGCTCAACGGTGTCGCCGTGGACAACAACAAGGCGGCGTTCGAGTGGGGCCGCCGCGCCGCGCACGACTGGGCTTCAGTAGAGGCGCTGCTCGCGCCGGCGCAGGTGATCGAGTTCAAGAAGCGTGAGACGCTGGACAGCCTGGTCGCGCGCCGGGTCGAATTCCTCACGGCGTACCAGAACCGCGCGTACGCGGCCGGCTACCGCGACTTCGTGGAAAAGGTGCGGGTGGCCGAAGCGCCGCTGGGCAAGAGCACCCTGACCGAAGCGGTCGCCCGCTACCTGTTCAAGCTGATGGCGTACAAGGACGAGTACGAAGTCGCCCGGCTGCACGCGCAGACCGGCTTCCAGGAAAGAATCGCGGCGATGTTCGAGGGCGATTACAAGGTGCACTACCACCTGGCGCCGCCCCTGATCGCCAAGCGCAACGAAAAGGGCGAGCTGCAAAAGAAGAAGTACGGACCGGCCATGCTCACCGCCTTCCGCGTTTTGTCGAGCTTGCGGGCGTTGCGTGGCACCCCGCTTGACATTTTTGGCCGCACCGCGGAACGCCGGGCCGAACGCGCGCTGCCCGGCCAGTACCGCGCAAGCATCGAACAGGTGATCGCGAGCCTTGAGGCGGGCAACCATGCGCAGGCCGTGGAGATCGCCCGCATCCCGGAGCAGATCAAGGGTTTCGGGCACGTGAAGGAGCGCAATCTGGCCGTCGCCCGGGCGCAGTGGCAGCAACTGATGGCCCAGTGGGCCCAGCCCGAGCGCGAGCGCCTGGCCGGCTGAGCTTTCCCCGGCGCGTGTGACCCCGGCGGGCGGGGTTACAAGTGAATACCGGAATCCCGCGGCTTACAATCGAACGCCTCCCGTTCGGCGCACAGGCTTGCGCCAGCTCGACCGTGGGCATATTTCAACAAGATCACCATCCTGGAGCCGCCGTGTTCATCACTTCCGCCTTTGCTCAAACCACCTCCGGTGGCGATATGCAATCCTCACTCATGAGCATGCTGCCGCTGGTCCTGATGTTCGTGGTGTTGTACTTCGTCATGATCCGGCCCCAGATGAAGCGCTCGAAGGAGCACCGTTTGATGATCGAGGCGTTGGCCAAGGGGGACGAAGTGGCCACCGCCGGCGGCGTGCTGGGCAAGGTGACGAAGCTCGGCGACGTCTATGTCGGCGTGGAAATTGCAAACGGGGTCGAAGTGCAACTGCAGCGCAGCGCCGTAGTCCAGGTTCTCCCTAAGGGAACAATTAAATAATTCAAGACACGGGTGCGCCGCACCCGTGTCTCATCCGTTATGAACCGATACCCGGTCTGGAAGTACGCGATCATCCTGGTCGCCTTGCTGGTGGGGGCGATTTACACCCTGCCGAACTTTTTCGGCGAAGCGCCCGCGGTTCAGGTGTCCTCGGGCAAAGCCACCGTGAAGGTGGACAGCACGACCCAGGTGCGCATCGAGCAGGCGCTGAAAGCGGCCGGCATCAAGCCCGAGGCGATCACCCTGGACGCCAACTCGGTCAAGGTGCGGCTGGACAGCGGCGACACGCAACTGCGCGCCAAGGAGGCGATCCAGAAGGCCCTGGTGCCGGACCCGACCGACCCACCCTACGTGGTGGCCCTGAACCTGCTGTCCGGCTCGCCCGGATGGCTGTCGGCCCTGCGCGCCGCGCCGATGTACCTTGGCCTGGACCTGCGGGGGGGCGTGCACTTCATGCTCCAGGTGGACATGCAGGCAGCCTTGACGAAGAAGGCCGAATCGATGGCGGGCGACCTGCGCAGCATCCTGCGCGAGAAGACGATCCGCCACGCCGGCATCAATCGCAACGGCCAGGCCATCGAGGTGCGGTTCCGCGATACGCAGGCGCTGGAAGCGGCGAAAGCGGTTATCGCCGACCAGTTCACGGACCTCCAGGTCGTGAGCGCACCCGAAGGGACCGAATACAAACTGACGGCCACGATCAAGCCGGAAGCGGCGCGACGGGTGCAGGAGCAGGCGCTCAAGCAGAATATGGTGACCCTGCACAACCGGATCAACGAGCTGGGTGTGGCCGAGCCGGTCATCCAGCAGCAGGGGCTCGACCGCATCGTGGTGCAGTTGCCCGGCGTGCAGGACACCGCGAAAGCCAAGGACATCCTGGGCCGCACGGCCACCCTGGAAGTGCGCATGGTGGACGAGAGCTCGGAAGCGCGGACCGCCGAGCTCGGGACCGGGCCGGTGCCGTTCGGCGACGAGCGCTTCCTGGAGCGCAACGGGCAGGCCGTCGTGGTGAAGAAGCAGGTGATACTGACCGGCGACAACCTGACGGACGCGCAGCCGGGCTTCGACAACCAGACCCAGGAGCCGGCGGTGCACCTGACGCTGGACGCCAAGGGTTCGCGCATCTTCCGGGACATCACGCGCGAGAACGTCGGCAAGCGCATGGCCATCCTGCTGTTCGAAAAGGGCAAGGGCGAGGTGGTCACCGCCCCGGTCATTCGCAGCGAGATCGGCGGCGGACGGGTGCAGATTTCCGGGCGCATGACGACGACCGAGGCCGCCGACGTGGCGCTGCTGCTGCGCGCCGGCTCGCTGGCCGCGCCGATGGAGATCATCGAGGAACTCACGATCGGCCCCACGCTGGGCGCCGACAACATCACGAAGGGTTTCCACAGCGTGGCGTGGGGCTTCGCGGTGATCTGCGCGTTCATGGCGGCCTACTACATGCTGTTCGGCCTGTTTTCCGGGATCGCGCTGGCGGTCAACCTGTTGCTGCTGGTGGCCGTTCTGTCGATGCTGCAGGCGACATTGACGCTGCCGGGCATGGCGGCCATGGCGCTCGCGCTGGGCATGGCGATCGACTCGAACGTGCTGATCAACGAACGCGTGCGCGAGGAGTTGCGCAATGGCGCGTCGGCGCAGGCGGCGATCAACGCCGGCTACGAGCGGGCCTGGGGCACGATCTTCGACTCGAACATCACCACGCTGATCGCCGGGGTCGCGCTGCTCGCTTTCGGTTCGGGGCCGGTGCGCGGCTTCGCGGTGGTGCACGTCATCGGCATCCTGACCTCGATGTTCTCCGCCGTGTTCTTCT
>JAGRPN010000084.1 GCA_019449555.1 Ramlibacter sp. | reverse complement strand
CGCCCAGCCGGGCTTGGCGCTGTAGCCGGAAGGCGCCTCCGGCAGCGCCGGTGCCGTGTAGTTGAAATTCGATGGTGCGCTCGCGCACGCGGCCAGCAAGGCCGCCGAGGCGAGCAGCGCGAGGTTACGTCTCATGGCATCTCCTCTCGCAAGCGGAGATGCATGTTATCCAAAAGCTCGCGAATCAGCGCGGCGCCAGGAGCAGAGCGCCGCCGCAGCGGATCACTTCGGTGCGAGCCGGATCGCGCCGTCCAGTCTGATCACCTCGCCATTGAGCATGTCGTTCTCGAAAATGTGCCTGGCCAGCTTCGCGTAATCCTCGGGTGTGCCGAGGCGCGAAGGGAAGGGCACGCTGGCAGCCAGCGCCTGCTGCACTTCCTTGGGCATGCCGAACAGCATGGGCGTGCCGAAGATGCCGGGCGCGATCGTCATGTTGCGGATGCCGTTGCGCGACAGGTCGCGCGCGATGGGCAGCGTCATGCCGACCACGCCGCCCTTGGACGCGCTGTACGCCGCCTGGCCGATCTGGCCGTCATAGGCCGCGACCGATGCCGTGGAAATCAGGCAGCCGCGCTCGCCGGTGCTCTCGGGCTCGTTCTTGCACATGGCGTCCGCGGCCAGCCGGATCATGTTGAAGCTGCCGACCAGGTTGACCATGATGGTCTTGCTGAACACGGCCAGCGAATGCGCGCCGTTCTTGCCGACCGTGCGTTCCGCCGGCGCGATGCCCGCGCAGTTGACCAGCCCCATCAGCTTGCCGAGCGAAACGGCCTTCGCCACTACGGCCTGCGCATCGGCTTCCTGGCTCACGTCGCATTTCACGAACACGCCGCCGATTTCCTTGGCGATCGCTTCGCCTTTTTCCACCTGCATGTCGGCGATGACGACCTTGCCGCCGTTGGCCGCCAGCATGCGGGCCGTGCCTTCGCCGAGGCCCGACGCGGCGCCGGTCACGATGAATACCTTGCCTTTGATGTCCATGGAGAGCTCCTCTAATTGACGTTGACGTAAACGTCATTATCGCGGACGCGCCGCACCGCGATAATTCGTCGCGTTCGACCGCACCGATGGCCGGTCAACTTGCCGAGGGGAAGCCCGGCCCTGCAGGCGGATTTCCAGGAGCGGAGCGGGCAATTTCTAAAAAAAGGAAGAGAAGCGGGCGATGGCGACACCGGTAGCAGGGCAAGGGCGATGGGGGCGGACGTTTGCACGAATCGCGGCAATCTGCGGCGCCGCCGTGCTCGCGGCCTGTGCTTCACGCCCGCCGCCGGCCGAAGTGGCGGTTCCGCCCGCGCAGCCGGCCGTGCAGCGGTTGCCCCGCATCGGGCTGGCACTCGGCGGCGGAGCGGCCCGCGGTTTTGCACATGTCGGCGTGATCCAGGTGCTGGAAGAAGCCGGCGTCCGGCCGGACCTCGTGGTCGGCACCTCGGCGGGCAGCCTCGTGGCGGCGCTGTACGCAAGCGGGCGCGACGGCCGGCAATTGCAGCAGGCGGCCGAAACGATGGAGGAAGCCGCGTTCACGGACTGGACATTGCCGATCTTCAATCGCGGCATGCTCCGCGGCGAAGCATTGGCGCGCTACGTGAACGCGAACGTCGGCGGCAAGCCGATCGAGCGCATGCCGTTGCCGCTGGGCATTGTCGCCACGAACCTGGGCACCGGGGCCGGCGTGCTGTTCCGACGCGGCGATACCGGTACGGCGGTGCGCGCCTCGAGCGCCGTGCCGGCGGTGTTCCTGCCGGTGAAGATCGGGGACCAGGAGTACGTGGATGGCGGCCTGGTTTCGCCGACGCCGGTGCGCTACGCGCGGCAGATGGGCGCCGAGCTGGTGATCGCGGTCGATATCTCCAGCGCCCCGGAGGGCAACCCGTCGGGCGACCCGATGCAGATCCTGCTGCAGACGTTCGCGATCATGGGCAAGAGCATCAACGGCTATGAGCTGCGGGACGCGGATGTGGTCGTCCGCCCGGCGCTGGTGGGGTTCGGCAGTGCCGACTTCAGCGCACGGCGGCGGGCGATCGAAGCCGGCCGCGCCGCGATGCAGCGGCTATTGCCCCAGCTGAAGGCGGCGATCGCCGCGAAGGCGCAATAAAAAAAACCCCAGTCTTGCGACTGGGGCGAGCGTCGCTGGCGCTCCCTCGCCCCCAGGGGGCGCAATAAAAAAAGCCCCAGTCTTGCGACTGGGGCTGAAGGATCCCTGAACCCGTGAAGGGTGTCGAAAGGACCCGAGGAGACAACCTGAAGAACTCTCGTCAATAACGAAGAGTGTCCGATAGATACTCAAGAAAAGGTAGAGTTCCCACACCATTCAACTGGCGGCGGGAACTGGGGTTTCAAGCCCCGCTCAGCGCTTTTTCGCGGCCGTGGTGGTCTTGGCCGCGTTGACGGCCTGGCTCGCCACCGCGTTGAAGTTCGCCTCGGCCACTTCGGTGGCCTGCTTCACGGCCTTCTGGACCGATTCGAGCGCGTTGTTGCCGGCGGCCACGGCGCTCTTGAACACGGCAACAGCCGTTTCGGAGCCGGCCGGCGCGTTCTTGGCGGCATTGTCGACCACGGACAGGAACTTCTTCTGCACCTCGGCGGCCTGCGCTTCGAACGTGCGGCTGAACTCGGCGCCGGTACCGGTCGCGATGTCGTAGAGGTGACGGCTGTAAGCGGCCGTCTTCTCGGCCATCGGCTGGAACAACGCAGCCTGCAGCGCCAGCAATTCCTGCGCATCCTTGACGCTGAGCATGGCCTGGGTGGTGCCGGCTGCTTCCGCGAGCGCGGCCTTGGACGCAGTCACGTTCAGTTCGACCAGTTTCTCGACGCCTTCGAACGCCTTGTTGGTCAGGCCGAACAGGGTTTCGACGGTGGTTTTTTGCGAGGCCAGTAATTGCTCAGCGGTCAACATAGGATTCTCCGGTAATGAAAAAGGGGCTTGATCGGGTAGCGCACTGCCAGGGTCCCAGCCCATGCATTATGTTGCAGTGCAGCATAGACGGAATTATAGAGGTGCCGGGGCCTATTGCAAGCAATATTTTGTTGCAGCGCACCATTCTAGGAAAAATCCTCTAATTGCGGTTGGCGGCGCGACACAATCGCGGGGTGCGAGTGTTCTACGCGACCCAAGTGCTGCCGCTGCCGGCCGGGCATCGGTTCCCGATGGCCAAGTACCAGTTGCTGCGCGATCGGCTGGCAGCCGAATTGCCGGGCATCGAACTCATGCAGGCGGAACCGGCCAGCGACGGCGAGCTCGCCCTCGTGCACAGCCCTGCTTACATCGACGCGATCAATACCGGCTCCATCGATCCGAAGGCCATGCGTGAGATCGGGTTCCCCTGGAGCCAGGCCATGGCCGAACGCGCCCGGCGCTCGGTCGGCGCGACGATCGCGGCCTGCCGCCGGTCATTCACGGACGGGATCTCGGCCAACGTCGGCGGGGGCACCCACCACGCCTACGCGGGGCGCGGGGGCGGCTTCTGCGTCTTCAACGACGCCGCGATCGCGGCGCGTCTGATGCAGGCGGAACACGCGCGAACCTGCTCGCGGCCACTGAGGGTCGCCATCGTGGACCTCGACGTGCACCAGGGCAACGGAACGGCCAGCATCTTCCGGCACGACCCAACCGTGTTCACGCTCTCCTTGCACGGGCAGAAGAACTTTCCCTTCCGCAAGGAAGCGAGCGATATCGACGTCGACCTGCCCGACGGTTGCCGCGACGACGAGTACCTGAACGCGCTCGAGTCGGCTTTGGACGAACTCGACCGGCGCTTCGAGCCGGACCTGGCGATCTACCTGGCCGGCGCCGATCCCCACGAGGGTGACCGGCTCGGCCGGCTGAAGCTCACCTGGGACGGGCTGGAGGCGCGCGACCGGCGCGTGTTCGACTGGGCGTGGCAGCGCCGCATGCCGCTCGCTTTCGCGATGGCCGGCGGCTACGGCACACGGATCGAGGACACCGTCCAGGCCCAGGTCAACACCTTCAGGGTGGCGACTCAGTATTTCGGCTTCTTCGAGTCGTCGGCGCCAGCAGCACCGGCCGCCTTGGTGGAGGTTGCACCCTTTTCGGCGGTTTTGGTGGCCTTGGCGTCGGCCTTGGCGCTGTCATAAGCGGCCTTCGCGTCCTTCTTGCAGACGTCATTCTGGTTGCCGCTCACGTCGTCGCATTTCTCCTTGGCCACCTTGTAGTCGGCTTCGGCCTTTTCGGTCTTCACCTTGGCCTCATTGCGCGGGCTGGGCTTGTACTGCTCTTCCAGTTCGGCCTTCGCGACATCGTGCTTGCCCTTGGCTTCAGCCTTGCAGATGTCCTGGGCATTGCCCTTGAGCGGGCCGCACTTGTCCTTGGCGGCCTTGTAGTCGCCGTCGATGCGCTCCTTCTGCGCCTTGTAGTCGGCCTTGCTCATGCCGGTGGCGTCCGATGTACCGGCCGCGCCCGCGCTGCCGACGAAGCCGCAGCAAAGCGCCACTGCGAAGCTGATGAGGGTGTGTTTCATGGCTTGGTCCTTCCCGCGTGAAAAATACGCGTCACTCAGATTTCTCGAACTTGAAGTCGGGGTTGCGGCGTTCGAAGCTGTCGATCTCGCGCTCCGCTTCATCCTTGGCAAGGCCATGGCGCTGCTGGATGCGTCCGAGCAGCTGGTCGCGCTTGCCGGCGATCACGTCAAGGTCATCGTCGGTGAGCTTGCCCCACTGTTCCTTGACTTTGCCTTTGAGTTGCTTCCAGCTGCCTCCAATACGGTCGTCGTTCATTTCGTGCTCCCGAAGTTGATGATCACCGCAAGACCGGGGCGGCCCGCGGCGTGCACAGACTTTAGGTTTGCACGCTGCACGCAACGGTAGGACGCCCGGGGCAACAGTCGTAGGAAAGAGCCGTAGGCAAAGTGCCTACGGCCGAGGTGACCCAGCCGTGTGTAAAAGACGCGGCCGGGCCGTGGCGCAGTGCGGCGGCGCGCCATAATGCCCGTGCTCATCCATGCCATTTTGAGCTGTCATTCAAGCCCAACCTCTAGAGCCCATGAACAAGCCGAAGATCCTCGTCACCCGCGCCGTTTTTCCCGAAGTCATCGCTCGCCTGGAGCAGCACTTCGAGGTCGAGCACAACCAGGCCGACGAGCCGTGGAACAAGGAGCAGCTCGTGCGCAGGCTGCGCGACAAGGCCGGTGCGTTCACCAGCGGCGGCGACCGCATCGACGCCGACGTGCTGGCGGCGGCGCCACAGCTGCGGATCTGCGCCAACATGGCGGTGGGCTACAACAACTTCGACGTGCCGGCGATGACGGCGCGCAAGGTCCTGGCCACCAACACGCCCGACGTGCTGACGGAAACCACGGCCGATTTTGGCTTCGCGCTGCTCATGGCCGCCGCCCGCCGCGTGACCGAAAGCGAGCATTACCTGCGCGCCGGCAAATGGCAGCGCTGGACCTACGACATGTTCGCCGGCACCGACGTGCATGGCACGACGCTCGGCATCCTGGGCATGGGCCGCATCGGCCAGGGCATCGCCCGGCGCGGCGCGCACGGTTTTGGCATGCACGTGATCTACCACAACCGGTCGCGGCTCGCGCCACAGGTCGAGGCGCAATGCAAGGCGCGCTACGTGAGCAAGCAGGAGTTGCTCGAGACCGCCGATCACCTGGTGCTGGTGCTGCCGTACTCGCCGGAATCGCACCACGCGATCGGCGCCGCCGAGCTGGCACGGATGAAGCCCACCGCCAACCTGGTCAACATCGCGCGCGGCGGCATCGTCGACGACGCCGCGCTGGCCGCGGCCCTGCGCGAAAAGCGCATTGCGGCGGCGGGGCTCGATGTGTACGAAGGCGAGCCCAAACTGAATCCGGACCTGCTCACAGTGCCCAACGTCGTGCTCACGCCGCACATCGCCAGCGCCACGGTGCCCACCCGAAGGGCGATGGCCGACCTCGCTGCCGACAACCTGATCGGCTTCCTGGTGAATGGCAAGGCGCTCACGCCGCTGAATCCCGAAGTGCTGGCTTAAGGGTCCACCGTGGAAGTGTGGACCCTCGTCGCATTGGCCATCGCCAACCTCGTGCTGGTGCTGGCGCTGTTTCTGCGCAAACCGCCGGTGAACGACGCCGCGCGCGCCGAACTGCTCGCCGCCAACGAGCGGCTGGAACGCGAACTGCGGCGCGAGATCAGCGAATCCTCGCGTGGCGCGCGCACCGAGTTGACGCACACGCTGGCGACGTTCCAGGAGGCGCTGGTGAAACAGGGCGCCGAAGCCACGCGCACGCAGAATACGCAGATCGACGCTTTCGCCCAGCAGCTCACGCTGCTGCAGAAGTCGCTGTCCGACACCCTGACGCTGCAGCTGCAGAGTCTTGGCGAATCCAACGCGCGGCGGATGGCCGAAGTGCGCGCCACCCTCGAAGCCCAATTGACGATCCTGCAGCAGACCAACGCGGCCAAGCTCGAAGAGATGCGCCGCACGGTCGACGAGAAGCTGCAGACCACGCTGGAAGCGCGGCTGGGCGAGAGCTTCAAGCAGGTCGCCGACCGGCTGGAGCAGGTGCACAAGGGCCTGGGCGAGATGCAGACGCTCGCGCAGGGCGTGGGCGACTTGCAGCGCGTGCTGACCAACGTGAAGACGCGCGGCATGTTCGGCGAGGTGCAGCT
>JAGRPN010000083.1 GCA_019449555.1 Ramlibacter sp. | reverse complement strand
TCAAGCCGCTCAGTTAATTCATTGCAACCTTTCAAAGGAAATCCATGTTCAACAAAGGACAACTCGCCGGCCTGATGAAACAGGCGCAGGCCATGCAGGACAACCTCAAGAAGGCCCAGGACGAACTGGCGACCATCGAAGTCACCGGCGAGTCGGGCGCGGGCCTGGTGAAAGTCACGATGACGTGCAAGCACGACGTCAAGCGCGTCGCGATCGACCCGAGCCTGCTGGCCGACGACAAGGACATGCTCGAAGACCTGGTCGCGGCGGCTTTCAATGCGGCGGTCCGCAAGGCCGAGGAAACCTCGCAGGAAAAACTGGGCAAGATCACCGCCGGCATGCCGGGCCTGCCGGGTGGCATGAAGTTCCCGTTTTAGGGCGGACGATAACGCGGCCTGAAGGCCGCGTACTCCTTGATGGCCGACACGAACGCTCTCAATGCATTGATCGAAGCGCTGCGGCGCCTGCCGGGTGTGGGCGTCAAGTCGGCGTCGCGCATGGCCTTTCACCTGTTGCAGCACGACCGCGCCGGCGCGCAGGTGCTGGCCCAAGCGCTGCAGCAGGCGGCCACGCAGGTGAGGCATTGCAGCCTTTGCCATACGTTCACGGAGAACGACATCTGCGCGACCTGCCTGGACCCGCGCCGCGACCGCAGCAAATTGTGCGTGGTGGAAACCCCCGCCGACCAGGCCGCAGTCGAGCGCACGGCCGCGTTCAAGGGGCTTTATTTCGTGCTGATGGGCAAACTCAGCCCGCTCGACGGCATCGGGCCCAAGGACATCGGATTGTCCAAGCTGTTCGCCCGCGCCACCGACGGCGAGGTGCAGGAGGTGATCCTGGCGACGAACTTCACCGCGGAGGGTGAAGCGACCGCGCATGTGATCGGCGAAGCGCTCAAGGCGCGCGGCTTGCAGGTCACGCGGCTGGCGCGGGGCGTGCCGGCCGGCAGCGAGCTGGAATACGTGGATCTGGGCACCATCGCACATGCCCTGGTGGACAGGAGATAACAACAATGAACATGCAATTCGCGCGCTTCACCGTGGCGTACTGGTGTGTCCTGGCCGCTGCGCTGCTGCCGCTGGCATGCACGTGGCTGGCGAAGGCGCACGGGATGGGCAAGCCGCGCAAGCTGGGCGGCTTCGACAACCACGATCCGCGCGGCTGGCTGGCGCGGCAGACCGACTGGCGCGCCCGCGCCAACGCGGCGCAGGCCAACAGCTTCGAGGCGCTGCCGTTCTTCATCGGCGCCGTGATCATCGCGCACCAGCTCGGCGCGGTCCAGGCGCGCCTCGACATCCTGGCGGTGCTGTTCATAACGCTTCGGATCATCTACATCGCCATGTATGTCGCCGATCTCGCCACGATCCGCTCGGCCATCTGGGCGGTTGCCTTCCTGGTGAACGTCGGGATCCTCTTCAGCGGATATCGCTGAAGCTCGCTCGATCTGCGCCCGGCGGCGCGCCTGCATCGCGGGCGTAGCGGTGGCTTACGTGAAAACCCGCACGGGATGTTCCCGATGCGGTGGGTGCACCCCGCTGGTTAACCTCGACCGTCAGCAAGAGAGGTCCCCCAAAATGACAACTATCCGATTCACCCGCCGCGCGTTCGCGTCGGCGGCGGCGCTCGCAGCCGCCTCGATCGCGGCGCCCGCGCTTCGCGCGCAGGGCAAGCTCGAGAAAACGAGGATCGCCATTGCCGTCGGAGGCAAGCCCGCGTTCTACTATCTCCCCCTCACGATCTCCGAGCAGTTGGGCTATTTCAAGGCGGAAGGCCTGGAAGTGGAAATCTCCGATTTCGCCGGGGGCGCCAAGGCGCTGCAGGCGCTCATCGGCAATTCCGCCGACGTGGTCTCGGGTGCCTACGAGCACACGATCAACATGCAGGCGAAGAACCAGTTCATCCAGTCGTTCGTGCTGCAGGGACGCGCGCCCCAGATCGCGGTCGGCGTTTCGACCAAGGCCATGCCCAACTACCGCACGCTGGCCGACCTGAAGGGCAAGAAGATCGGCGTTTCGGCGCCGGGCTCCTCGACCAACATGGTGGCCAACCTGGTGCTTTCGCGCGCCGGCATCAAGGCGAGTGACGTGAGCTACGTCGGTGTGGGCACGTCCGCCGGCGCGCTCGCGGCATTGCGCTCGGGCCAGATCGACGCGATGAGCAACACCGACCCGGTGATGACGATGCTCGAGCAGAGGGGCGATGTGAAGATCATCAGCGACACGCGCACACTGAAGGGCACCCAGGAAGTGTTCGGCGGTCCGATGCCCGCGGCATGCTTCTACACGCACACGGAGTTCGTGCAGCGCAACCCGAACACCTGCCAGGCCCTGGCCAATGCCATCGTGCACGGTCTCAAGTGGCTGCAGACGGCGGGTCCGAGCGACATCATCAAGACCGTCCCCGAGGCTTACCTCCTGGGCGATCGTGCGTTGTACCTCGCGTCGTTCAACAAGGTGCGCGAGGCGATCGCGCTGGACGGCATCTTTCCCGAGGAGGGCGCGCGCACGGCGCTCAGGGCGCTGGCCAGCTTCGATCCGAACATCAAGCCCGAGAAGATCCAGCTCGCACGCACCTACACCAACGAGTTTGCGCGCCGGGCGAAGGAAAAATTCAAGGCTTAGCGCAGGAGTAGCTGCGCCAAGGCGAGAAGCAGGCCTGCAAGCAGGCCTGCCACTTGGAGTTTGCGGTACGCTTCGCGGCATGTCGCCCTACGCGCTCGAATTCGATCGGATCTCCGTCACGTTCCGTTCCCGCGAGGGCGAAGCCCAGGGGTACACGGCCGTGGCGGACACGACCTTGCGCGTGCGGGCGGGGGAGTTCGTGTCGGTGGTCGGCCCCACCGGCTGCGGCAAGTCGACGCTCCTGAATATCGGCGCCGGCCTGCTGGATGCGTCGGCCGGTGAAGTCAAGGTGTTCGGCGAAACCTTGCAAGGGGTCAACCGGCGGGCGGGCTACATGTTCCAGACCGAGGCGCTGATGCCCTGGCGCAGCGCCATCGACAACGTGAAGCTCGGGCTGCAGTACCGCGGGGTGGCCGATGGGGAGGCGACCGCGCAGGCGCAGGCCTGGCTCCAGCGGGTCGGGCTGGGCGAGTTCGGCGACCGCTACCCGCACCAGCTTTCGGGCGGGATGCGCAAGCGCACCGCGCTCGCGCAGACGCTGGCGCTCGACCCCGACATCATCCTCATGGACGAGCCCTTCAGCGCGCTGGACGTCCAGACCCGGCAGCTGATGGAAAACGAGGTGCTGGATTTGTGGGCCGCCAAGAAGAAGGCGGTGCTCTTCATCACCCACGACCTCGACGAGGCGATCGCGATGAGCGATCGGGTGGTGGTGTTGTCGGCCGGTCCCTC
>JAGRPN010000082.1 GCA_019449555.1 Ramlibacter sp. | reverse complement strand
TGGGCGTCGTCACGATCGAGATGAAAACGACCTTCATGCAGCCGGCCCGCGGCAGGCTCAGCGGCAAGGGCCGGCTGATGCACCGCACCCCGACGATGGCGTTTACCGAGGCGACGATTTTCGACGGTGAAGGCCGCGCCTGCGCACACGCCACCGGCACCTTCAAATACGTCAAGCGCCTGCCCACCAACGCAAGCAGCGTCGCTGCGCAGAACGAAATTCCCACCGATTGAAAAGCAGGGACACCCCATGCCGCAAAACAAGCAGATCCTCCTCGACAGCCGCCCGCAGGGCGAAGCGTCCGCTTCCAATTTCAAGCTGGTGGTCGCCGAAACGCCGCCGCTGCAGGAAGGCCAGGTGCTGGTGCGCCATCACTACCTCAGCCTGGACCCGTACATGCGCGGTCGGATGAACGAAGCCAAGAGCTACGCGGCGCCGCAACCATTGGGGCAGGTGATGCAGGGCGCCACCGTCGGCGAGGTAATGGAAAGCCGCTCGCCAATGTTCCAGGTCGGCGACCAGGTGGTGGGCATGGGCGGCTGGCAGCAATACAGCGTGGTCGACGCCGAGCCGGCCGAGCGCTTCCGCCTCGATGTTGCCGAATTCGGCCGGGGCGGCGCCGTGCCGGGCGCGCTGCGCAAGGTCGATACCACCAACGTGCCGCTCTCGCATTACCTCGGCGCCGTCGGCATGCCCGGCGTCACGGCCTGGTACGGCTTGGTCAAGATCATTGAGCCCAAGGCGGGCGAGACCATGGTCGTCAGCGCGGCCACGGGCGCGGTGGGCAGCGCCTTCGGGGCACTCTCGAAGGCTCGCGGCTGCCGCACCGTGGGCATCGCGGGCGGGGCGGAGAAGTGCAAGTATGCGGTGACGGAACTCGGCTTCGATGCCTGCATCGACTACAAGGAACACAAGGATGCGGCCTCACTTTCCAAGGCCCTGAAGGAGGCCTGCCCGCAGGGGATCAACGGCTATTTCGAGAACGTGGGCGGCATGGTGATGGACGCCGTGATGCTTCGCATGAACGCTTTCGGCCGCATCGCGCTGTGCGGGATGATCGCCGGTTACGACGGTAAGCCCGTGCCGATGTCCTACCCGCAACTGCTCCTGACCAGCCGGATCAAGCTGCAGGGATTCATCGTCAGTGAACACATGGACGTATGGCCCCAGGCGTTGCAGGAACTGAGCACGCTCGTAGCCACGGGCAAGCTGCGCCCGCGTGAATCGGTCGCGCAGGGCCTGGAGTCCGCGCCCGAGGCTTTCCTCGGCCTTCTGAAGGGCAGGAATTTCGGCAAGCAGCTGGTCAAGTTGATCTGAGGCTTTCGCGGTGCGGCGGTGGGCCGGATTACCACCTGGAACACCCGCTGGTACGCGGCAGTGTCACACTATCGTTTGCCGCGCCCGCACCGCTGCCGGCCGGACAGGGAGCACCCCAGGACGCCGACAGTGCGCGACATCGGCGAACCCTGGCGCCGAACTTCGCGTCGAGGAGCCCATATGTCTGACCTGACCCACGAGGTTTTCAACCAGGCCGAACCGCTGGTCGACTACAACCTGTTCGAGGGCAACCACGCGTTACGCGATGCCCTTAAATTGAATGCGCCGCAGCTGGACACCGCGGCCCTGGTGTCGCTCGGCGCGAAGTTGGGCAGCCAGGAAATGCAGACGCACGCGCGGCTCGCGAATGTCCACACGCCGCAGCTGCGCAGCCACGACCGCGTCGGCCGGCGCGCCGATGTCGTGGAGTTCCATCCGAGCTACCACGCCCTGATGTCGGCCGCAACCGAGCAGGGACTGCACGGCACGCCCTGGACGAACAAGATCGCGTCGCCGCACGTATTGCGCGCTGCTTCGTTCATGCTGTTCACCGAGCTGGAGCCGTCGATCCTCTGTCCGATTTCGATGACCTACGCAGTGACGCCCGCATTGCGCCGGAACGAGGCTGTCTATGCCGACTGGGGCCCGGGCCTCGCGAGCCGTGTCTACGATCCCGCGCTGCGATTGTGGCGAGACAAGGCGGGACTCACGATGGGCATGGGCATGACCGAGAAGCAGGGCGGCTCGGACGTGCGCGCCAACACGACCGATGCCGCGCCCGACGGCCAGGACAACTGGGGCCAGCGCTATCTGGTGACGGGCCACAAGTGGTTCCTCTCGGCCCCGATGTGCGATGCCTTCCTCATCCTGGCGCGCACCCCGGCCGGCATGAGCTGCCTGTTCCTGCCGCGCGTGCTCCCCGACGGGTCGGTGAATGCGATGCGCATCCAGCGCCTGAAGGACAAACTGGGCAACAAGGCGAATGCCAGCTCGGAAGTCGAATTCCAGCAGGCCACCGCCTGGCTCGTGGGCGAAGAAGGCCGGGGCGTGCCGCAGATCCTGGAGATGGGCACGATGACGCGACTGGACTGCTCGCTGGGCACCAGCGGGCTCATGCGGCAGGCGCTGTCCATTGCACTGCATCACACCGCGCAACGCGAAGCGTTCGGCAAGCGCCTGATCGACCAGCCGCTGATGCGTAACGTGCTGGCCGACCTGGCGCTGGAATCCGAGGCCGCCACGGCGCTGGCCTTGCGCGTCGCGCGCGCGTTCGACAAATCCGCCGACGCGCACGAAGCCGTGATGGCGCGCATCCTCACGCCGATCGCCAAGTTCTGGATCTGCAAGCGCGGCAGCCATTTCGGGCAGGAGGCGATGGAATGCCTCGGCGGCAACGGCTACGTCGAGGAGAACGGCGAGGGCATCATGGCCCGCATCTACCGCGAAATGCCGGTGAACTCGATCTGGGAAGGCGCCGGCAACATCATCGCGCTCGACCTGCTGCGGGCGCTCAGGAAGGCGGACGGCGGAGCGGCCCTGGCCCATGAGTTGGCGCCGGCGCGCGGCGCCCACCCGGCGCTGGACAAATTGGTCGGGGACCTGCCGGCGCGGGTCGAGCAGATGGCCACCGAGATGGAGGCGCGCAGGCTGTGCCAGGACGTGGCCCTGGCGCTGCAGGCGTCGCTCTTGCTGCAGACCGCGCCCAGTGCCGTGTTCGCAGCGTTCTGCGATTCGAGGCTGGCCGGCAACTGGGGCTATACCTTCGGGACGCTGGGAGGCGGCACCGATTTCGGGGCGATCATCGACCGCGCCATGCCGCGCTGAACCAAGGTACACGAAAGGCACGCATGCCCGACCTGATCCTGCATCATTACCCCAGCTCGCCTTTCTCCGAAAAAATCCGGCTCGTGCTCGGCTACAAGAAGCTGGCCTGGAAATCCGTGGTGGTGCCGCCGATCATGCCCAAGCCGGACCTGGTGGCGCTCACGGGCGGGTATCGCAGGGCACCTGTGATGCAGGTCGGCGCCGACGTGTATTGCGACACCACGCTGATCTGCGACGTGCTGGAGCACGTGCAGGGTGAGCCGACGCTGTACCCGCCGCATCTCAAGGGCGTCTGCCGGATTTTTGCGCAGTGGGCCGACACGACGCTGTTCTGGGCCGCGATGGCCTGCAACCTGCAGCCCAAGGGGGCGGCGTACGTGTTCGGCAAGGCCCCGCCCGAAGCCGCGAAGGCGTTCGGCGAAGACCGCAAGGCGATGAGCGCGAACATGGTCCGGCTGCGTCCGGCGGATGCCACCTCGGCGTACCGCTCGTACCTGCGGCGCATCGCGCACATGGCGGAGGAACACGATTTCCTGTTCGGCACCGATCCTTGCGTAGCGGACTTCGCCACCTACCATGCGCTCTGGTACACGCGCAACCAGGTGCCGTTGCTGGCGGACATCTTGTCTGCCACGCCGGCCGTGGGCGAGTGGATGGACCGGGTCGCCGCCATCGGGCACGGAGTGATGGACAAGTTCAACGCGGCGGACGCAGTCAAGGTGGCGAACGACGCGGGACCGCTGCCGGCGGGACAGAACCTGCTGATCGACAGCGCCTTCCAGGACGACCACGGCATCGCGCTGGGCAGCCGGGTCACCGTCACGGCGGAGAGCTTCGGGCCCGAGCCCACCGAGGGCGTGCTGCTCGCGGCCACGCGCACGCACTACACGCTGCAACGCGAGGGCCCGGGCGCCGGCCTCGTGCATGTGCATTTCCCGCGCATCGGCTACGTGCTGCGAAAAGCCGAAACCGCGTGAGCACGGGCAGGGGAGGGAACATGCCGCGCGCCGCCGGGTTCTGCGTTTTCGATACCGCCATCGGCGGCTGCGGCATCGCCTGGGCCGAGGACGCGCGGATCGTCGGTGTGCAGTTGCCCGAGGACGACGACAAGGCCACGCGCGCTCGCATGAGAAGGCGCTTTGCGGGTGCACCCGAGTCGGCCCCGTTGCCGGATGTCGAGGCCGTGATCGGGCGCGTTCGTGCGCTGCTCGAAGGCGAGCCCGACCCAATGCTGGACGTGCCGCTCGATATGAGCCTCGTCTCGCCGTTCGAGCAGCGCGTCTATGAAATCACGCGGGCGATCCCGCCGGGGCGCACGCTGACCTATGGCGAAGTGGCGGCGCGGATCGGCGAACCCACGGCCGCGCGTGCCGTGGGCCAGGCACTCGGACATAACCCGTTCGCGCCGATCGTGCCCTGCCATCGCGTGCTCGCTGCCGGCACCGGTGGCGGTGGCTTCTCCGCCGAGGGCGGCGTGGCCACCAAACTGCGCATGCTGCAGATCGAAAAGGCCCAGCTCGGGTCCGAGCCGGGCTTGTTCGACTGAAAGCGCGCGGCTCAGCAGGTCACGCTATCGCAACCGGCGCGCGCCGACACCGGCTTCTTACACTTTGACCCGGTCGCGCGGCGGCACGTCCACTGGAGGCATCGGCTGCATGCGCTCAAGCCGCGCCGCGATCCGCCCCTCCAGCTCGGTCAGGCGGCCGTCGAGCGTGCGGTTGATCAGGTCCAGCTGGTTGCGCAGCTCACGCTGGCTCTGCACCATCGCTTTTTCCAGCTCCGTGGCCGCGATCGACTCCCGCTGCCGGTTATCGCGCAGGTGGGCGTCCAGCTGCTGGCGCAGGTCGGTGAAGCGCGAAGCCTCGGCTTTCTCGGCGAGGTCGCGCTGGGCTTGCAGTGTCCTGGCGTGGCGGCGCGATTCGAACACATAGCGCGACTCGTTCATCGCGCTGCTCACGAGAAACACGAGCATCACCGCGGCCAGCGCGCCGAGCATGACCAGTCCGAGCGACGCCTCCTGAGTCACGACGCCGAAAGTCAGCGGTGCGGTACGTGTGAATTCGGGCCAGTTCTGGGCTGCGAAACCGGCCACCAGCAGGATCGCAACAACAAGAAAAAACAATCGTGCGCGCATGTAAGTCTCCTTGACGGCAATGGCTCATTGTTGGCAGCGCCGTCGCGCCGTGGTGTCAGCCAACATGCCGAATCGGTGTGCGCCGCGTGTGGCACACTGCCGCGGTCGCCGAAGCTCTCCAGCAGTTACAAATGAAAAAAATCATCGACCGCATCGCCGCCGAATTGAAGGTCCAGGAACGCCAGGTCCAGGCCGCGGTCGATCTGCTCGATGGCGGCGCGACGGTGCCGTTCGTGGCGCGGTACCGCAAGGAGGCGACCGGCGGGCTCGACGACGTGCAGTTGCGCGAACTCGAGTACCGCCTGGGCTACCTGCGCGAACTCGAAGAACGGCGGGCGGCCGTGCTCAAGAGCATCGGCGAGCAGGGCAAACTCACGCCGGCGCTGCGCGACGTGATCGAAGCGGCGCCCACCAAGCAGGAGATCGAGGACCTGTACCTGCCGTACAAGCCGAGGCGGCGTACCAAGGGCCAGATCGCGCGCGAAGCCGGCATCGAGCCGCTGGCCGACTGGCTTTTCGCCGATCCGTCGCTCGACCCGGCGCGCGAGGCGCTGCCATTCGTGCGCGCAGAAAAGGGCGAGGGCGGCGAGGATTTCACCACGTTGGCCGCGGTGCTCGATGGCGTGCGCGACATCCTGTCGGAACGGTGGGCCGAGGATCCTGCGCTCGTGCAGCCGATGCGCGAGTGGCTCTGGTCGGAGGGCTCTTTCAAATCGAGGCTCATGGCCGGCAAGGACGAAAACAGCCCGGACGTGGCGAAATTCCGCGACTACTTCGACTACGCCGAGCCGATCGGCCGCGTGCCTTCGCATCGCGCCTTGGCGGTGTTTCGCGGCCGGCAGCTGGAAATCCTGGACGTGAAACTGGTGCTGCCGGTCGAGCCGGAACCCGGCCAGCCGTCGATCGCTGAAGGCCGGATCGCGGTGCATCTGGGCTTCAGCCACCAGGGCCGCGCGGCCGACGATCTGCTGCGCAAATGCGTCGCGTGGACGTGGCGCGTGAAGCTCTCGCTGTCCGCCGAGCGCGACCTCTTCGCGCGGCTGCGCGAGGAGGCGGAAAACGTCGCCATCAAGGTGTTTGCGGACAACGTGCGCGACCTGCTGCTGGCGGCACCCGCCGGGCCGCGTGTGGTGATGGGGCTCGACCCCGGCATCCGCACCGGCGTGAAAGTCGCCGTGGTGGACGCCACCGGCAAACTCGTGGACACGGCCACGGTGTATCCGCACGAGCCGCGCCGGGACTGGGAAGGCTCGCTGCACCAACTGGGACTGCTGTGCCGCAAGCATGGCGTCACCCTGATCGCGATCGGCAACGGCACGGCTAGCCGCGAGACGGACCAGCTCGCGGCCGACCTGATCAGGCAGCTGGCCACGCAAGGACCGGATCCGGCGCCGGCGGTGCAGAAGGTGGTCGTCAGCGAAGCCGGTGCGTCGGTCTATTCAGCCAGCGAATTCGCATCGCAGGAAATGCCGGACGTGGACGTGAGCCTGCGCGGCGCGGCCAGCATCGCACGTCGCTTGCAGGACCCGCTGGCCGAACTGGTGAAGATCGACCCGAAGTCCATCGGCGTGGGCCAGTACCAGCACGATGTGAACCAGAGCGAGCTGGCCCGCACCCTGGACACGGTGGTGGAGGATTGCGTCAACTCCGTCGGCGTGGACCTCAACACGGCGAGCGTGCCGCTGCTGTCGCGGGTGTCGGGCCTGTCGGCCGGCGTGGCGAAAGCGGTGGTGCGTTGGCGCGACAGCCATGGCGCGTTCAGCAATCGCCGGCAACTGCTGGAAGTCGGCGGCTTGGGCGCGAAGACGTTCGAGCAGAGCGCCGGTTTCCTGCGCATTCGCGGCGGCGAGAATCCGCTCGACATGACCGGCGTGCACCCCGAAACCTATCCCGTCGTCGAAAAGATGATGGCGGCGACCGGCAAGCCCGTCGCCGAACTGATGGGGCGGGCCGAGATGCTCAAGACCCTGAAGCCCGAACTGTTCGCAAACGAGAAGTTCGGTGTCATCACGATCAGGGACATCCTGGGCGAGCTGGAGAAACCCGGCCGCGACCCGCGCCCCGATTTCAAGGTGGCGCGCTTCAACGAGGGCGTGGAGGGCATCGGCGACCTGCGCGAGGGCATGGTGCTGGAAGGCACGGTGAGCAACGTCGCGGTGTTCGGCGCGTTCGTCGATGTGGGCGTACACCAGGACGGATTGGTCCACGTCAGCCAGCTGTCGCACAAGTTCGTGAAGGACGCGCGCGAAGTGGTGAAGACGGGCGACATCGTGAAGGTAAAGGTGATGGAAGTCGATGCCGCGCGCAAACGCATCGCCTTGTCCATGAAACTGGGCGACGCCCCACCACGGCGGGACGCCGGGCGCGATAACCGCTTCGAGGGCGCGGGCCGCGGGCAGCGCGAGCCGGCGAACCGGCCGCTCAACACCGCCATGGCCGGCGCATTCGCGAAATTGCAGGGGCATCGGAAATAGGCATGTCGCCGCAAGTGCCCGCGCAACCCGCCCTGCCGGCAATGGCCCTGGCGGCGCAGCGCGTGCTGGGCTGGGATGTGTTGCGAGGGCTGTGCGCGCTGGCGGTGGCGTCGTACCACCTGCTGTACTGGCAGGGCATCGCCACATTGCACACGCTCGGCAGCTACGGGGTGTACCTGTTTTTCGTGCTCTCGGGCGCGAGTCTGGCCTACAACTACAGCGGCCGGCTGAAACGCTCGGGCGATGCCGCGACGTTCCTCCTGACGCGGTGGCTGCGGCTGGCACCGCTCCACGGCATCTTGTGCGTGGTGTTCATCGGGTTCCTGGCGGCTCGCGACGGCGCCCTCGTGGACCTGCTCGCATTGCGACTGCTGGTCAACGCCACGTTCGCCTTCGGCTTGCACGACCCGACGATCTGGGCCTTGTTGATCGGCGGCTGGTCGCTAGGCATTGAATTCGTTTATTACCTCGTATTTCCGGTGCTGGTCGCGGCATTGCCGCGGGTCGGCTGGAGCATTGCACTGGCCGTGGCGCTGTGCCTGCTGCAATGGCACTGGATTTACGCGACCGTCGGGTCGGCGGCAGGCTACGAGGCCGGCGCGATCGCGTATCACCAGGTCCCGGGTTTTGTTGCCTACTTCTTCGGCGGCTGCATCATCGGCCACTGGCGCCGGGCCGCGGCGTCGTTCGCGCTCTCCCGGGCCGCAGGGATCCTTGTCTGGCTGCTGATGGCCGCTCTGCTGCTGGGGCTCAACCCGTCGAACGCAGGTGACGAGCTGCTCGGTGCGAGAGGCGCGATATTGTTCTGCGCCTGCTTCGCCGTGGTGTTCGCCAGCGGGTCCGTGAGCGTGCATGGCAAGCTGGCGCCGGTGGCGCGTTGGCTGGGCGACATCACCTACGGCTGCTACCTGTTGCACCCCATGTTCTTCTTCGGCTTCGTCTGGTTCGTGCTGCCGCGGCTCAGTTCCGTGGACATCACGCAGGCGCCGCTCGCGTGGCGGTGGGCACTGCTAGCCGCCGTCCTCGCCCTGAGCTGCGTCACGGCAGCGGCGAGCGAGCGGTGGCTCGAAGCCCCGTTGCGGCGGTGGGGCAAGCGAGTGCTGGGCGGCCGGCAGGCGGCCCGCGAGGCGCCTTACAACGATGCCACCAGCATCTCTTCGTAAGGCGTGCGGGTCTCCCGATGTACGATGGAACGCCGCTCTGTAACGGCAGGAGACCCGGAATGAAATTGCCTTCGCTTCTGATCTGCGTGGCCGCGTGGGGGGCTTGTGCCGCGTCGCAGGCCGCGTGCCTCACCGACGCCCAGACGGCCGACCTGGTGATCCAGTACATCGCGAGGGCTCCGGCGGCCAACCCCGAGGGGCAGTCCGAGGCGGACGCGGCCTGCAGCCGTGCCAAGATCAATGCGTTGCTGGAAAGAAGGCTCGGACCGGTGATCGGCTACAAGGCCGGTCTCACCAGCCCTGCGGTGCAGAAGCGGTTCAACTACGACCAGCCGGTCTGGGGCAAGCTTTACCAGGGCATGGTGCTCGCGAGCGGCGCCACGGTCGACGCCGCCTTCGGTGCGCGGCCGCTGTTCGAGGCTGACATGTTGGTGCGCGTGCGCAGTGCGGCCATCAACCAGGCCAGGACGCCTATCGAGGTGCTGGACGCGATCGACCAGGTGATCCCGTTCATCGAGTTGCCCGATCTGGTGGTGCAGGCGCCGCCCAAGCTCGATGGACCGGCGATCAGCGCGATCAACGTCGGCGCACGCCTGGGTGTCGCGGGCAAGCCGATCCCGGTGCCGGCCACGCGGGCCGAGCGTTACGCGATGCTCACCGAGCTGCGCGACATGAATGTCGTGGTCAGCGAAGGATTCGGCTTCGAGCTCGGCCGGGGCAAGGGCAGCGACATCTTGGATCATCCGCTGAACGCGGTCGTGTGGCTGGCGCAGGCGCTCGCGAAGGAAGGCCTGGCCATGAAGCCCGGCGAGCTGATCAGCCTGGGCTCCTTCTCGCCGCTGCTGCCGCCCAAACCCGGCCTGAAGGTCAGCGTCCGCTACGACGGCCTGGCCGGCGCGGCGCCCGTGTCCGTGCAGTTCAAGTGAGGTTTCTCCCGGAGTACCCGCAGCTCACGCCTGCCATGCGGTCCGTGTTGGAGCGCATGGGGCGGGCCGCCTATCCGCCGGTCTACACACTGTCGCCGCAGCAGGCGAGGGCTGCGTACGACGCC
Source organism: Ramlibacter sp. (assembly GCA_019449555.1). Classification (GTDB taxonomy): domain Bacteria; phylum Pseudomonadota; class Gammaproteobacteria; order Burkholderiales; family Burkholderiaceae_C; genus Ramlibacter. The sequence goes on along the minus strand of JAGRPN010000082.1, from coordinate 12,034 downwards.
GCTGCCGACGTGCTGGAAGTGCCCAAAGCGGAACTGGCGCGGGTGGAGGATTTCACCATTCCGGCCGGCGACGGCGAACCGCTCCCCGCGCGGCTGTACGCGCCCGCGCGCCATGCGCTGCCGGTGCTGCTGTATTTTCATGGCGGGGGTTTCACCATCGGCAGCATCGCGTCGCACGACCGGCTGTGTCGCGAACTCAGCCGCCTCAGCGGCTGCGCCGTGGTTTCGCTGGATTACCGGCTGGCGCCCGAACACCGCTTTCCGGTCGCCGTCAACGATGCGTGGGAGGCGACCCGCTGGCTGGCCGACCACGGTCGCGCCCTGGGCCTGGATAGCGCCCGCATGGCGGTGGGCGGCGACAGCGCCGGCGGCACGCTCGCTGCGGCGTGCGCGATCCTCGCGCGAGATGCCGGGCTGCCGCTCAGGTTGCAGCTGCTGTTCTATCCGGGTTGCGCCGGGCGGCAGGACGCGCCATCGCATCAGCGCTTCGGCCGCGCCCTGGTGCTGGACACCGCCCACATCGAATGGTTCTTCCGTCAGTACATCGACGACGCCCAGCGCGAAGACTGGCGCTTCGCACCCCTGAATGCGCCCGGCGTGGAAGGCGTGGCGCCCGCGTGGTTCGGCTTGGCGGAGTGCGATCCCCTGGTGGACGACGGCCTGGCGTACGCGGATAAACTGAGGGCAGCAGGCGTCGCGGTCGACCTGGAAATCTACCGCGGCGTCACCCACGAATTCATCAAGATGGGGCGCGCCATTCCCCCAGCGCGGCGGGCTCATGCCGACGCGGCACGGGCGTTGGCGCATGCCCTCCAACCATGAAACGACAAGACTTCCGATTTCTTCATCGCCTGCGGGTGCGCTGGGCCGAGGTGGACATGCAAAAGATCGTGTTCAATGCCCATTACATGATGTATGTGGACACCGCCGTGGCTGAATACTGGCGCATGCTGGCCTTGCCCTACGACGACACGATGCAACTGCTCGGCGGCGACACGTACGTGAAGAAAGCCACTCTGGAGTTCCACGCGTCGGCGCGGATGGACGACCGGCTCGACGTCGCGCTCAAGTGCAGCCGGATCGGCAATTCGTCGATGAATTTTTCCTCCGCGATCTTTCGCGCCGACGAGCTGCTGATCGGGTGCGAGTTGGTCTACGTATTCGCGGATCCCGCCACCCAGACTTCCAGACCGGTACCGCCCCGGCTGCGGGATGTGCTGACCGGCTACGAGGCGGGCGAACCCATGGTGCAGGTGCGCACCGGCAGCTGGTCGGAGCTGGGTGAGGATGCCAAGCGGATCCGCACCGACGTATTTGTCGACGAACAGCGGATTCCCGCCGAAATGGAATGGGACCACGGCGATGCCGCCGGGCTGCACGCGGTCGCCTACAACCGCCTCGGCCAGGCGATCGCGACCGGGCGCCTGCTGCAGGAGCGGGCCGGTGTGGCGAGGATCGGACGCGTCGCCGTGCATCGGGTGCTGCGGGGTTCGGGCGTCGGACGGCAAGTGATGCGGGCGTTACTGGAATCGGCTGCTGCCCGCGGCGACCGCGAAGTCGTCCTGCACGCGCAGCTCAGCGCGGAAAGCTTCTATCGCGGCCTGGGTTTCAGTCCGCGCGGCGAGCCCTTCGACGAAGCCGGCATCCCGCACGTCGAGATGGCCCGCCCCTTGATCGCCGCATAGCATGGCAAGAAAGAAACGCGGTCGGCAAGACAGGATGCCGGGTGTTGTTGCCGGCACTCAGGGAGCCGGCGCCGCAAGTCTCGGCGATCGATTCGGCGCAGCGGGTGCCGACGAAGGCCGCATCTCGTCCACGGCAAGGCCTGCCGCGATCCCCGGCGAGGTGGCCGGCAGCGGCATCATCGCCATCCTCGCGCTGATGATGTTCCTCGCGCCCGCCCTCGGGGTGCCGCACGAGGAAATGCTCCAGGACACGCTCAAGTCCATCGTCGTTTCCTTTGCGGTGCTGGGCGCCGCCCTCTTGTTTTTCTGGCAGCAGCGCGGCCGCGGCGAAGCGCTGCGCTGGCACGCGCTCATCTGGCTGCCGCTGCTGCTGATGGCCTACGCGCTGGGCAGCATGGCCTGGTCGCACACCTACCTCGCCGCCACCGAGGCGATCCGCTGGTTCATCTTCAGCATCCTCGTCTGGTTGGGGGTGAACGTGCTGTCGCGCGACCGCCTGCCGGTGCTCGCCTGGGGCATCCATGCCGGCGCGGTCGTCGCCGCGCTGTGGGCCGCGCTGCAATTCTGGATCGATTTCCGGTTCTTTCCGCAGGGGCCGCATCCCGCGTCCACTTTCGTGAACCGCAACTTCTTCGCCGAGTTCGCCGTCTGCACGCTGCCGTTTTCGGCGCTGCTGCTCGCCCGGGCGCGACAAAGCGCCTACGCGGCACTGCTGGCCGCGACCACCGGCCTCGTGATCGTGGCGATCCTGATGACGGGCACGCGGGCCGCCCTGATCGCGTTGTGGCTGCAGCTGCTGGTGCTGCTCCCGTTGGCTGCCTGGCTGTTCCGGGCGCAACTGCCGTTCGGCAGTTGGGACGCGCGCATGCGGCTCGTCGTCGCAGGCGTGCTGGTCGGCACGGTGGTCGGCCTGGGCCTGATCAACACTGGCGACGCGAGCATCGCGGAGGAAGGCCGCGGCCTGAACGCGCTGGAGCGCGGCTTCAGGCGCACCGGGTCGATCTCCGCGGCGGATCCGTCGCTGGGAATCCGCATGGTGATGTGGAAGGCCACGACGCGCATCATCGAGCGGCGACCGTTGATCGGGGTCGGGGCCGGCGCGTGGGAGAGCGAAATCCCGCTGTTCCAGGCCGAAGGCGCCCAGCTTGAAACCGACTACTACGTGCACAACGAATTCCTGCAGTTGCTGGCCGAATACGGCGTCGTCGGCTGGCTGTTCCTGGTGGGCCTGCTCGCCTACCTCGTGACTGCCGCCTGGCGCACCTTGGCCGGCAGGAGCGCCGAAGCGCGCTCTGAAGGGCCGACGCGCGCGACGCTGCTGTGCAGCCTGCTCGCGCTCCTGATCGTCAGTAACGTGGGCTTCCCCTGGCGCATGGCGGCGACGGGCGCGCTGTTCGCGCTGTGCCTGGCAGGCCTGGCGGCGTCGGACGCGCGCCTTGGCATCGCCGGGCGAGCAGCCTCCGTGCGACTGCCATGGCGGCCCCGGTATTCGCACGCGGCAGCCGGGATCACCGTCGCCTGCATCGCGCTGGCGGCGTTCATCACGCAGCAGGCCGCCGAGTGCGAACAGAAGCTGGTGCGCGCCACGAAAATCGCGCTGACCATCTCCGCGTCGCGCGATCCCAACAACCCGCGTTGGAATCCCGCGAAGGCCGAGATGCTGCAACTGATCCGGGAGGGAATCGCGATCAACCGGCACTACCGCAAGATCACGCCGATCGCCGCGGACGAGCTCGCGAAATGGGGCGACTGGAAGGACGCCACCTGGATCTGGCAAAGCGTCCTGTCATCGCGGCCCTACGTCGTGGCCATCATGACCAACGTGGCGCGCGGCTACATGACCATGGGCAAGACCACCGAAGCATTGGCCTACCTGGAACGCGCGAAGAAAGTCCAGCCCCAGGCGCCCGCCGTGCGCTCGCTCGAGGTGATCGTGCTCAGCCGCACGGGGCAGAAGGCCAGGGCGCTCGAACGTGCGCGGCAGGCGCTCGACGACCGCATCTACGACTTCGATCTCGCGAACGCGAGTTTCGTGCTGGGATGGCAGGCCGGTGACTACGATCTGGCAGCCAGGGCGATGCACATGCGCATGGTCGGCTGGCCGGAAACGCGGATGGCCGGTTTCCTGCAGCTGGGTGACATGTACGCGAAAGCCGCGAAGGATCCCGAAAAGGCGCTGACCGCGTACAAACAGGCGCTGTCGCTGGCACCGGAGGCCGAGCGGCCCGCGTTGCTGCAACGCATTGCGCCGGAGTACCGGCCCAAGCTGGGTTATCCGGACGCCGGCTCGCCGGCGCCCGCGCCGGGTCACACGTCGGCGAGCAAAGGGTAGGGCAGGGGCTGCAGCGCCAGGCCGGGACCTTCCGGACCTCCCGCCGTCAGCCGCCCGCCTTCGCTTGCTGCAACCTGGATCGACACGATGGCATCCCAGCCGCCACCCGGCGCCGCGGCGGCCTCGGCGACGAGCCCGCAAGGTTGGGTCGTGTCGCTTTCGTGAAAGACTTCCTGTCCCGCGTGGAGACTCGCCTCGCAATGCACCAGGTACGCGCGCCGTTTCAACGTGCCCCTGAATTGGCTGCGGGCGACCACCTCCTGGCCGGGATAGCAGCCCTTCTTGAAGCTGACTCCGCCGACCGATTCGTAGTTGAGCATCTGGGGCACGAACGCCTCGACAATGGGCGCCGTGACGGCGGCGATGCCGCTGCGCACCTCGCCCCAGAGCCACAGTTCGTGACCAAGCTGGGCTGTCGACGGCGGCGATTCGCCGGCAGGCGCCACCCACAAGCAGCGGGGCGCGTCGTCTGCGGGATAAAGGCTGATCACGCTGGCGCTGCCGGTGTCGGTCTTGGTCCAGGGCTCCTGCAGGTTGGGCGCCGCATCACGGGCTGCGTCACCCGCGAGCCCGTGCAGCTGGAACTCGGCGGTCGCATCGCGCAACCTGGCCTTCGCCCGCAACACGAACATCGACAGCCGCTTGAGCGTGGGCGCGAGGATGTCGCGGCTCGTCACCAACAGGATTTGGGTGTGGCTGCGCTTGAAGCCGACGAAGCTCGCCTGCATCCGGCCCTTGGCCGTGCAGAAGGCGGCCAGCCGCGCCTGCGACATGCCGAGCATCGAGAAGTCCTGCGTCAGCTGGGCGTGCAGAAAGCTGGCCGCATCGTCGCCTTCGACACCGATGATGCCAAGATGGGGAAGTGGTGATACACCGTTCAGGAGTTGAGTCATTGAGCCCTCACGTTGGCGAAGCGCCGCGTCCATGGGGTGAATTATCATCGTCCGTCCAATTCACTCCATGAGATAGGGGCAGCCATCGGTGCGTCGTTTCCTGTTGACCGTCTTCCTGCTGGTTTCGCTGTCCGTCCTGGGTGCCGGCGGATGGGCCCTGTGGTGGGTCTATCAGCCGTTGCGGCTGCCGGCGCCCACGGTGGACCTGTCGATCGAGCCCGGCACCCTGCCGCGCGGCGTGGCGCAGGCGGTGCACGACGCCGGCGTGGACGTCGATCCCGACCTGCTCTATTGGTGGTTCCGCTTTTCAGGCCAGGCTCGGCAGATCAAGGCAGGCAGCTACGAGCTGGAGGGGGGCATCACGCCCCATCGCCTGTTGGCCAAGCTCGCGCGCGGGGAAGAGAGCCTGCGAGCCGTCACGCTGGTGGAGGGCTGGAATTTCAGGCAAGTGCGCGCCGCGCTCGCGAACGAGGATGTGCTCAAGCCGGACACGCGCGGCCTGACCGACGAAGCGCTCATGAACCTGCTCGGCCGCCCGGGAGTCCACCCCGAGGGCCGCTTCTTTCCCGATACGTACACCTATGCGAAAGGCTCCAGCGACGTCGCGGTGCTCAAGCGCGCGATGCGTGCGATGGACAAGCGGCTGGCGCAGGCGTGGGCGCTGCGCTCGCCCCAGGCTGCCGTGAATACGCCCGAGGAGGCGCTGGTCCTGGCGAGCATCGTGGAAAAGGAAACCGGCAAGGCGGCGGATCGGCCGCTTGTCGCCGCCGTGTTCAACAACCGCCTGCGCGCCGGCATGCCGCTGCAGACCGACCCGACGGTGATCTACGGCCTCGGGCCGGCGTTCACCGGAAACCTGAAGAAGAAAGACCTGCAGGCCGATACGCCATGGAACACCTACACCCGTGCGGGCCTGCCCCCGACACCGATCGCCATGCCGGGGAAGGCTTCGCTTCTGGCCGCCGTGCAGCCCGCCCAGACCGACGTCTTGTATTTCGTCTCGCGCGGCGACGGCAGCAGCCATTTCAGCGCGAGCCTGGACGAGCACAACCGGGCCGTCAACAAATACCAGCGCGGGCAATGAAGCGCCTGTCACGCATTTTCCGGATATCGCCGTGAAGCACGGGCTTTTCATCAGTTTCGAAGGCATCGATGGCGCCGGCAAGTCCAGCCATGTCCAGGCGCTGGCGGATGCGTTTCGGGCGCAGCGCCGCAGCGTGACCGTGACGCGCGAGCCGGGGGGCACGCCGCTGGCGGAGCAGCTTCGTTCGCTGGTGCTGAACGCCGCGATGGACCCGCTGACCGAAGCGCTGCTGATGTTCGCGGCCCGGCGCGACCACCTGTTCGAAGTGATCGAGCCTGCGCTCGCGCGCGGCGACGTGGTGCTGTGCGACCGCTTCACCGATGCGACCTTTGCCTACCAGGGCCATGGACGCGGCTTCGACCTGGCGGTCCTGGCGGGTCTCGAGAGCTGGGTTCAGACGGTGCCCGCCTTGCCGGCCGGCACGCTGCGGCAGCCGGACCTGACGCTCTGGTTCGATCTCGCGCCCGAGGTTGCTGCGAGGCGCCTCGCCGGCGCGCGCGCCCCCGACAAGTTCGAATCCGAGTCGGTCGAGTTCTTTCGCCGCGTGGCAGCCGGGTATGCACAGCGCATGGCGGCGCAGCCTGCCAGGTTCGAGCGGATCCACGCCGACCAGCCGCTCGAGGCGGTATGGACCGACGTCGTCGACGCTGTACGGCAACGGGGCTGGCTGGCATGACCACGCTCGCGCCCTGGATCGACGCGCAGGCGCGACATCTGCTCGCCCAACCGGGCCACGCCTGGTTGTTGCAGGGCCCGTCGGGCCTGGGCCAATACGATCTCGCGCTCGCGCTGGCCCGCGGATGGCTGTGCGACCAGCCGACGCCGCAAGGCGCCTGCGGGCATTGCCCGAGCTGCCACGCGATCGACGTCCACGCGCACACGGACCTTTGCGTGCTGATGCCGGAAACGATCATGCTGGAGTTGGGGTGGCCCCTGGGCGAAAAGGCGCAGGCGGACATCGACGACAAGAAGCGCAAACCGAGCAAGGAAATCCGCGTCGAGGCGATGCGAGACGCCGTCGAGTTCGCGCAGCGCACCAGCGGCCGCGGCCGCGGCAAGGTGGTGCTCGTTTACCCGGCCGAGCGGATGAACCACGTCACGGCCAACACGCTGCTCAAGACGCTGGAGGAGCCGGCCGGCGAGCTGCGATTCATCCTGGCCAGCGAGGCCGCGCACCAGTTGCTGCCCACCATCAGGAGCCGTTGCCTGGTCCATACGATGGCCTGGCCGCAAGAAGACGAGGCTGTGGCTTGGCTGCACGCGCGGGGCGTCAAGCCGGCCGATGCGCTGGCGCTGCTGAAGGCGGCCGGCGGCCGGCCCGACGATGCGCTCGAGTTCTCCGTTGGCGGGCAGGGCCCGGAAGTATGGTCGGCGCTGCCCGGCGCATTGGCGCGCGGCGACGTCGGCGTGTTCGCGGGCTGGAGCCCGGCCCAGACGGTCCAGGCCCTGCAAAAACTGTGTCATGACCTGCTGGCGGTCGCCGCCGGGGCGCCACCCAGGTTTTTCCGGCGCGCCGACCTGCCTGCCGCCCCGTCCCTCACTGCCGTGAGCCAGTGGGGTCGCGAGCTGGCGCGTACCGCGCGCACGGTGGAGCACCCGTTCAATCCCGGCCTGATGCTGGAAGCACTTGTGAGCCAGGCGCGCTCGGCCCTAAACTCGAGGCCTTGACAATGAGCCACGCGTCGCCCACTACCCACCGCCCGAGCGTCATCCAGCTTGCGATCAAGGAGAAGGCCGCCCTGTACGCGGCTTACATCCCGCTGTTCGCCGACGGCGGCGTTTTCATTCCCACGACGCGCGATTACAAGCTCGGGGACGACGTCTACGTGCTGTTGTCGTTGCCCGACGATCCGCAGCGTTACCCCATCGCCGGCAAGGTGGCGTGGGTGACGCCCGCGCGCGCGGCCGCCAACCGCACGCAAGGCGTCGGGGTGCGTTTCCCCGCGGATGAGAAGTCGCGCCTGCTGAAGGCCCGCATCGAAGAGCTCCTCGGCGGCCATCTCGCGTCCGAGCGGCCCACACAGACCATCTGAACCGCTACAATTTTTGTAGCTGCGCGGCCCCGCGCCGGCTCGGCATTGCATTTCCAGCTCCATGTTCGTCGATTCCCACTGCCACCTGACCTTTCCCGAACTCGCGCCACGGCTGCCCGAGATCCGCCAAGCCATGGCGGCCGCCCAGGTGGACCGGGCGCTGTGCATCTGCACGATGCTGGAAGAGTTCGAGGCGGTCCACGCCCTGGCCATGCAATACGACAATTTCTGGGCCACGGTGGGCGTGCACCCCGACAGCGAGGATGTGGCCGAGCCCAGCGTCCAGGACCTGGTCGAACGTTCCGGCCGGCCGAGGGTGGTCGCCATCGGCGAAACAGGCCTCGACTATTACCAGATGGAAGAGCGCAAGGGCGGCCGCAGCGTGGCGGACCTGGAGTGGCAGCGCGAGCGGTTCCGCACTCATATCCGGGCAGCCCGGCAGGCGGCTCAGCCGCTCGTCATCCACACGCGATCGGCGTCGGCGGACACGCTGGCGATCCTGCGGGAGGAGGGTGAAGACGGCGGCCCGGGGTGTGCCGGCGGCGTCTTTCACTGCTTCACGGAAACTGCCGAAGTTGCCCGCGCGGCGCTGGACCTCGGCTTCTACGTGTCGTTCTCGGGCATCCTGACATTCAAGAGCGCACAGGACTTGCGCGACGTGGCTGCCTTCGTGCCGCTGGATCGGCTGCTGATCGAGACGGACAGTCCTTACCTGGCGCCGGTGCCTTACCGCGGCAAGACCAACAATCCGTCGTATGTACCTCATGTCGCGGCTCGGATCGCCGAGGTCCGAAAAATGCCCATCGAAGACGTCGCGCGCACCACCAGCACCAATTTCGAGCGCCTGTTCCGGCGCGTCAGATCATGAGAAATTACATTAGAAAGCTCGTTTATCTATTTGTTATTGCTGGATATTCTCTGGCGTATGCGGGCTCCTACGAAGACTTTTTCATCGCCATCAAGCAGGACAATCCGGCCGCCGTGAAGGCTCTGCTGAATCGAGGTTTCGATCCGAACACCGTCGACCCCCAAGGCTTGCCGGGGCTGTACGTGGCGCTGCGCGACGGGTCTTTGAAGGCCGCTCAGGTATTGATCGACTGGCCCAAGACCAACGTGGACAGCCGCACACCCCACGACGAGAGCCCGCTGATGATCGCGTCGCTCAAGGGCCATCTCCAGGTGGCGAAGCAGCTCGTCGAGCGCGATGCCGACGTCAACAAGACCGGCTGGACACCGCTTCATTACGCCGCGACGCGGGGGCACCTGGCCATCATGGAGTTGCTGCTGGACCACCATGCCTATATCGACGCCGAGTCGCCGAACGGCACGACGCCGCTGATGATGGCGGCTCACTACGGATCGGCGGCGGCCGTTAAATTGCTGCTGGAAGCCGGAGCCGATCCACGCCTGAAGAACCAGCTCGGACTGACTGCGATCGACTTCGCCAACCGTGCGGGTCGCCAGGATGCGGCCGAACTGATCGCGGCGTCCGTTCGTAACGCTCAACCAAAAGGCAAGTGGTGACAATAGGCTGGCGGCAAAAGCTCGCCTAATACTTAAAGCTTGGCGACGTTGCTTTTTGCAGCCGCAAGCAAGGTTCGCCTGATCGGCCGCATCCTGGTTTACTTCATACGATGTATATTATGTTAAATAATAGCCGTGGAGCGATTTCCACGCGCCGCCTGTCCGGCGCGGTGATCGCCCTCTGCGCCCTATGGCTGGCCGGTTGCGCCAATCGACTCCCGACGACCGCAGGCGACCATCTTGTCTATCGCGACGCCAGCGGCTCTCCAACAATGCAGATCGACTACCCGTCGGCGGATTTCTGCCGCAAGGTCGCGGCGATCGCCAGCCGCAATGCACGCTGCGAATCGCAGTCGGTGGCGAGCAATTTGGGCGCGCGTGCAACTCTCATGTACAACCCGCCCGGCCTGGAGGTCGAAGCGCACTATCAGGACGTGGCCCGCTGCCGGAGCGCAAATTCCACCATGGCCGAAGGCGTGCAGCTAGCGACTCCCTGCGCCGCCAAGTGATCGGCGAACGCGCGCCAGGCGGCCGGATCAGCGCCACGCGCACGCTCGCTTGACGCACCTGTCGGGGGCGAGACAAACGCATTACAGCAATCCGACGATCAGGAACGCGATGACGATCCGTTACAACTAATTGATGGCTGACGCTATTTTTTCGTTAATTGCGTCACACCCGCCGCTTGCGCTTTTGTCGGGCTGCGAATAACTTGTAGGGAAGTTCCCCAATTTGTTTCCTAAGGCTTTCGACAAGTACCTATGCGTTGGCTGAAACCGAATCTCAGAAGCAGCATCTACGGCTTGCTCGGCAACCCGCTTCCGCCGTCGGACTCCATGCTCCTGACGGGTACGGAGGACATCCGGGAATCGATGCTGGCCGTGCTGGGTGAAGCGGGGCCCAAGCATTTCCCGCAGGTCACGCGGCGGATCCGCTATGCCAATGACATCCAGGCCTTGTGGTACCTGCGGGGCGATCTCATGGCCGCACTGGCCGCGATGCACGGCGAAGCGGCGGCACGAGAGAAGGTAGCTTCCGTGACCCACATGTTCCGCGGCCTGCTCCCCAACGGCCTCACTTCGCGCCCCAGCCCGCTGGTCGGGTAGCGGCGCCACCGCCGCTTCAGTGGCGGTGTCCCCACAGCACGAAAGCTTCGCGGCCCTCCACCGCAAGGTGCACTTTCGCACCCACCGGTAACGCGACCTTGGTAGGCACGTGGCCGAACGGCAGGTTGGTGAACACCGGCGCCTTCACTTTGCCGCGCAGCCATTCGACCACCGTTTCCAGCCGATAACCCTTGTCGTGGGGCACCGGCTTGTAATTCGTGAAGTGCCCCAGGAGGATCGCCTTCTGGCGCGCCAGTACGCCGGCATAGAGCAATTGAGTCAGCATCCGTTCGACCCGGTAAGGATGCTCGTGCACGTCTTCCAGGAACAGGATGCCGCCTCGGACCTCGGGCATCCACCGCGTCCCCACCAAAGTAGCGAGAACCGCGAGATTGCCGCCCCACAGCTGGCCCTTCAAGGCGAGCGGCGCGGTGGGCGACTCCGCGCGCGGCAATTGCCAGCCAGCCCCCTCCCCTTGCCCGCTCACCAGGTCTTCGAAGCAGGCCTGCATGATCTCGTCGGGCTCGCCCGGAACCCCGAAATCCTCGCCCAAGGCCGGGCCGGACCAGGTGACGGACCCTGTTTCCGCCAGCACGGCGCATTGAAAGGCGGTGAAATCGCTCAGTCCCACGAACCGCATCCCCTTATCGACGGCTTTGGCCAACGCTTTGTAGGGAAGGTGGGGCAAGAGGCGCGTGAGGCCGTATCCGCCCCGCGTGATCAGCGCGACATCCGCGCGGCTCGCCGCGGCGCGACGAATCGCCGCCAACCGGGTTTCGTCGTCGCCGGCGAAGCGCATGCAAGTGGCAAATGCCGCCTCGTCCAGTTCGACTTCATAGCCCAGCGCCCGCAAGCGCGCCACCCCGCGGCGGATCACGGACTTGTCACGCACGGCGCTGGAGGGAGAGAAGATGTAGATGTGCTTCGTCACGGGCGGAAGTATCCCACCGCCGCTCGCGCGATCGCCTCACCATGCTCCGGCACAAAATGCCCCGCCTGCTCGATGACCATCGGATCCGGGCAGCCGCGGACGCTTTCGCGCAATTGCTGCATCACCGGCAGCCCGAGAACCGGATCGTGCGCGCCCACCGCCATCATCGACCGGCCGCTCCAGCGTTTCGACCAGAACTCGCGTGCAGCGCGCGAGATTGCGGCGCCGTCGGCATCCGGGCGATCGGGAACCATCGGCGGGAATGCGCGCAAAGCGGCGCGGTGGCCCCGGTCCGGGAAGGGTGCGTTGTACGCGGCGCATTCTTCCGGGCTCAGGTGGGGATTGCCGCGTGCAAACAGGCGCGCGACGTCGAATTCCGGGTTCTTGGCGCACATCTCGCGCCAGGCCAGGAACCCCGGGCTCAGGGGCGCGTCGCCGGTCGCGAG
>JAGRPN010000081.1 GCA_019449555.1 Ramlibacter sp. | reverse complement strand
CTTGCTGGTCGATTTCAGGGGCAGCGTCGTCACGGTCACGCACGACCGGGTGTTTCTCGATCGGGTCGCCACTCGAATCGTGGAGCTGGACCGCGGCCGGCTGCGCTCGTATCCCGGCAATTTCACCCAGTACCAGCTGCTGAAGGAAGAACAGCTCGCCCAGGAAGCCGTGATCAGTGCCAAAGCGGACAAACTGCTGGCCCAGGAAGAGGTCTGGATCCGCAAGGGCGTGGAGGCCAGGCGCACCCGCGCGCAGGGACGGATCAGCCGGCTGGCAAAGCTGCGCGCCAACCGGGCGGCCCGTCGCGAAGCGCTGGGCAGCGTCAAGCTCGATGTGGCCGCCGGCCTTCCCAGCGGGAAGATCGTGGCGGAGCTGACCCGGGTCAGCAAGTCGTTCGCCCGTTCGACGAGCTCAGGGCAACCGGTTGCAGTTGTGCGGGACTTCAGCGCCACGATCCTGCGCGGCGACAAGGTGGGCGTGCTCGGGCCCAACGGCGCCGGCAAGACGACGCTGCTCAAGCTCATCCTGGGCGAACTCGCGCCCGACAGCGGCAAGGTGCGGCAAGGCGCCAACCTGCAGGTCGCCTACTTCGACCAGATGCGCGATGCGCTCGACCTCGACGCGACGCTCGAAGATTTCATCAGTCCCGGCAGCGAATGGATCGAGATCGGCAACCAGCGCAAGCACGTCAAGAGCTACCTGGGCGACTTCCTGTTCGCGCCGGGCCGTGCCGCATCGCCGGTGCGCTCGCTGTCCGGCGGCGAGCGCAACCGGCTGCTGCTCGCCCGCTTGTTCGCCCGGCCGGCGAATGTGCTGGTGCTGGACGAACCGACCAACGACCTCGACAACGATACGTTGGAACTGCTGGAAGACTTGCTGCAGAACTACGACGGCACCGTGTTCCTGGTCAGCCACGACCGCGCCTTCCTGGACAACGTGGTGACGAGCACAATCGTGTACGAAGGCGACGCGCTCTGGCGCGAATACGAGGGCGGCGTCCAGGACTGGCTCACGCAGTCGCGCCGCGCGCAGGCGTTGGCGGCCAGTGCGGCCGCCTCGGCAGCGGAGAGTCGCGGCGCGCCGGCGGCAAGTGAAGCGCCAAAGCCGGCGCGCCAGGCCGAAGGCGCGCCTGCGCGCAAGAAGCTGAGCTACCGGGAACAACGTGAGCTCGATGCGCTGCCCGGCCTCATCGAGGCTCTGGAGCAGGAGCAGAAGGCGATCCACGAGGAGCTGGCGGACGGCAGCCTGTATTCAAGCGATGCGGGACGGGCGCAGCGGCTGGCCGAGCGCAACGCGCAGATCGACGACGAGTTGATGGATGCCCTGGAACGCTGGGAAGCGTTGGGCAGCGGCTTGTAAGCTTTTGTCCGGCAGCAACTGGCGGTCACGGCTGACCTCGCGGGCCCCCGCGCGCGCATCGGGCACGCTAGAGTGGCTGGACCGTGATGCAGTTCGCCGCCGCCATCCGCCGACCCCGCCGCCATGCGCCGGCTCCGAGAGCGACGGCGCCAGTCTGGCGCTGGCTGTTCGCGCTGATTCTCGCCACCTGGGCCGCCGCCGGTTGCGCAAGCTTGCCAGCCAACGAGGGGCGCCAGGCGTCCAGCGCGTTCAACGCCCCTGAGCAAACGCCGCTTGGCCAGCTCGTTCAGGAGCGCAAGGCGCAGGAGCGCGCCCGCAGCGATTCGGCATTTCGGCTCCTGGACAGCGTCGGCGCGGCGTTTTCGAGCCGGCTGGCGCTGATCGAATCGGCCCAGCGCAGCCTCGATCTGCAGTACTACGCGATCCACGCCGACAAGAGCACGGAAATCCTGCTGCAACACCTGCGCGACGCGGCCCGCCGCGGCGTACGCGTGCGCATCCTGATGGACGACTTCAACACCGTGGGCAAGGACGCCCAGGTGCTGCGGCTCGCCTTCGAGCGCAACGTGGAGATCCGGCTGTTCAACCCCGTGCCAGGTTCCCGCGCCTCGCTGATCGGGCGGCTGGTCACCTCCCTTCATGACATGCCGCGGATCCAGAAGCGCATGCACAACAAGTTGTTCATCGCCGATAACGCGATAGGCATCACGGGCGGCCGCAACCTGGGCGATGCGTATTTCGGCACGGACGACAAGAGCAATTTCGTCGACCTGGATGTACTCGCCGTGGGCCGGGTCGTGCGCGACATGTCGGCCAGCTTCGACCGCTACTGGAACGACGAACTGGCGTACCCGATGCAGACGCTGGTTTCGCCTCGCCAGCTGGAAGACTTGCGCAAGGAGTCCGATCCCGCCCGCGCCGACGTTTCGCAGACGATGGCAAAGCCTGTGCCCAGCATGCCGGCACCGACGCTCACCGCCTCCATCCTGCCCAACGTCACCGCCACCACCGCCGCCACGCCGGATCCTGTGCCGATGGACTTTCGCAAGATCCAGCTCAGTTGGGCTCCAGCGCTGGTCATGGAGGACAAGCCCGGGAAGATCGGCCCCGGTGACGACGAGGTCGACGCCGGCGATACCGTGGTGGATGGCCTGGCGCACTTGATGGAACAGGCTCGCCAGGACGTCCTGGTCGTTTCGCCTTACTTCGTGCCGGGCGAGGCCATGATGCAATTGTTCGAGCGCATGCGCGCCAAAGGCGTTCGCATCCGCGTGCTGACCAACTCGCTGGCCTCGACAGACGCACCGGCCGCCCACGCCGGCTACACGCGCTACCGCAAGGACCTGCTCCGCATCGGCGTGGAACTCTATGAGATGCGTGCCGACCAGGAGGGCACGATCGGCGGCATGGGCTCCACGGCGGGTTTTGGATCCGGCCGGGCCCCGGGAGGCTCCAAGAGCGGCGTTTCGAGGGCCAGCCTGCATTCCAAGGCCGTCATCATCGACCAGCGGCTGGCGGTGATCGGGTCGATGAACCTGGACCTGCGCTCCCAGCGCAAGAACAGCGAGGTGGCGCTGCTCATCCGAAGCGCCGCGCTGTCGCAGGAAGCAGCCCGCCAGGTCGAGGCCACGCTCGCCCAGGGAGCGTACCGCCTCGAACTCGTCAACCACCAGCTGGTCTGGCACGCGCCTGCCGGCGCCCCGTTCAAGGATGCCCGCAGCGAGCCGGAAGCGAGCGCGAAATTGAGGCTGCTGGTCCAATTAATAGGACCGTTCGCGCCGGAAGAGATGCTCTAGCGCCTCACGTCGTCCTCACCAGCTCCGCGTATTTTTTCCAGAACGCCGCGTCCTGCGTGGTCGCGAAGTTGATCCGCATGAGGGTCGAAGGCTTGCGTTGCGCGTGGAACAGCGCCCCGGGCGCGAGCAGGTAGCCCTCATCGAGCATCCGCTGCGCCAGCGCGTCGGTGTCCACCCCGGTATCCACCCAGCCGAACAGCCCGGCCGGCTCCGCCACGAACGTGCAGCCGGCGTGCAACGCGAGCTTGACGCTGCGGCTGCGTGCCGCGTCCAGCCGCGTGCGGATGCGCTCTGAATGCCGGCGCAACTGGCCCTGCTCGATGCACAGCGCCAGCGCCTTTTCCAGCAGCGCCGGCGTCGTCAACGTGGCCAGCAATTTGGTATCGAGCAGCCGCTCGATCAGCGAGGGATGGGCCGCCAGGAACCCCACCCGCCAGTTCGGCGCGAGGATCTTGGCGAAGCCGCTGACGTGGATGGTGCGCTGCAGGCCGTCCAGCGCACACAGGCGCGTGGCATGTTCCGGCGCGATGTGGCTGTACGTGTCGTCCTCGACGATGTGGAAGTCGTGCTGGTTGGCCAATTGCAGCACCCGGTGCGCACTGCCCGGCGACAGGCAATAACCGGTCGGGTTGTGGAACACGCTGACGCTGACGTAGAGCTTGGGCTGGTGCGCCTCGCAGTAGCGCGCCATCACGTCCAGCTGCGGCCCGTCCGGCCCGCGCGGCACCGGCAACAGGCGCATGCCGAGCGCCGTCAGCCGGGCGAATTCGACCGCCCAGCCGGGATCCTCGACCATCACGTAGTCGCCCGCCCGCAACAGCGTGCGGCTCACGATGTCGAGCGCGTGCGTCGCCCCGACCGTGGTGATGATGTTCTCGGGTCCGGCTGGCACCGATAAGGCGGCCAGTCTCTTGGAAACCGCCCGGCGCAGGCCGCTGTCGCCCATCGGCTCGCCGTACTGCAGCGAGAACTCGTGCAGCGCGCGCGTGCTGGTGACCTTGCGCACGGCCGCCGGCATGAAGGTGGATTCGAGCCAGTCGGCCGGAAACACGCCCATTCCGGGCTGCGGCTTGTTGCTGACCTGGTGGAACATGCCGCGGATCAAGGCCGTGGCATCGACCGGCGCGTAGCCGCGCGCGCCGGCCGATCCGCTGGCGGCGGGCGCGCCGCTCGTCGCGCTGCGCTGCAGGGCGCGGGGCGCCGGCTCGGGGCGGCTTTCGCGCACGAAAAAGCCGCGGTTCTTGCGCGCTTCCACCATCCCTTGCGCCAGCAACTGGTCGTAGGCAGCTACCACCGTGGACGGGCTGACCCGCTGCTGCTGCGCGCATTGCCGCACCGAAGGCAGGCGCGTGCCCGGCGCGAGCAGGCGATCGCGGATACGCTGGGCGAACCGCGCCGCCAGTTGCTCGGTCAGCGATTGCGAAGAGGTCCTGGTCAACATCGCGCGTGTCCTTGTGTATTGCCGGTTTGGGCAGCACAGATACCGAACTGACCTGCCAAACTGTATTGCCCGTGTACTGGTAGCAAAGACTACATTGATGTTCCCAATCAGGCAAGAAGTCGAGGCCTGAATGACCGCTGCCAAACTGCCTCCCGGAGAAAACACCATGAAACTGAATGACCTGCCGCGCGCGCCCTGGGTGCTGGCACGGCGCGCCGAGCACATGAATCCCTCCGTCATCCGCGAGATCCTCAAGGTGACCGAGCGGCCGGGCATCATCAGCTTTGCCGGCGGGCTGCCCTCGCCGCGCACGTTTCCGGTCGCGCAATTCGCCGCCGCGTGCGAGCAAGTGCTGCGCGACGACGGGCCGGGCGCGTTGCAGTACGCGGCCAGCGAAGGCTACGGGCCGCTGCGCGAGATGGTCGCCGCCATGCTGCCGTGGCGAGTGGACCCGGCGCAGGTGCTGATCACCACCGGCTCGCAGCAGGGGCTGGACCTCGTGGCCAAGGTGTTGATCGACTCCGGCTCGCGCATCCTGGTGGAGACCCCGACCTACCTCGGCGCGCTGCAGGCCTTCGCCCCGATGGAGCCGGAAGTGGCGAGCGTCGCGAGCGACGAGCAAGGCGTCATCGTGGATGACCTGGCCGGCAAAGGCGCCGCGCGCTTTCTCTACGTGCTGCCCAACTTCCAGAACCCCACCGGCCGCACCATGACCGAGGAGCGCCGCGCGGCCCTCTCGCAACGCGCCGCCGAACTCGGATTGCCGCTGGTGGAAGACAACCCCTATGGCGACCTGTGGTTCGACACGCCGCCGCCCCTGCCTCTCGCGGCGCGCCACCCCGACGGCTGCGTGTACCTGGGGTCGTTCTCGAAAGTGCTGGCACCGGGACTGCGGCTGGGCTTCGTGGTCGCGCCGCAGGCGGTCTATCCCAAGTTGCTGCAGGCCAAGCAGGCCGCCGACCTGCACAGCCCCGGCTTCAACCAGCGCATGATCGCCGAGGTGATGAAGGACGGATTCCTGGATCGCCATGTGCCCACCATCCGCGCCTTGTACAAGTCGCAACGCGATGCCATGCTCGCCGCGCTACAACGGGAAATGCAAGGCTTGGGCGTGCAATGGAATACCCCGGGGGGCGGCATGTTCCTGTGGGCGCGCTTGCCCGCGGGCATGGACGCGACCGCGCTGCTGCCCAAGGCGGTGGACAAGGGAGTGGCGTTCGTGCCCGGCGCGGCGTTCTACGCCGGCGCGCCCGATCCGCGCACCTTGCGTCTGTCGTTCGTGACGGCCAGCGTGCGGGAAATCGACACCGGCATCGCGGCGCTGGCCGCGGCCATTCGGGAACAGGAGTGATGCGATGCTGAAAATCTGGGGCCGGCTGACTTCCATCAACGTGCGCAAGGTGGTCCTGGCGGCGCAATGGCTGGGGCTCGAATTCGAGCGCACGGACGCGGGCCATGAATTCGGCATCGTCAAGACCCCGGAATACCTGGCCAAGAATCCCAACGGGCTGGTGCCGCTGATCGAGGATGACGGGTTCCAGCTGTGGGAGTCGAACGTCATCGTGCGCTATCTGTGCGCCCGCCATTCGCCGGGCCAGCTCTACCCGCAGGAGCTCACGCGCCGCTTCGACGCGGAGCGCTGGATGGACTGGCAGCAGACCACGCTGAACCCGGCCGGACGGCCGGCCTTCATCCAGCTGGTGCGCACGGCGCCGGAAAAGCGCAACCGGGATGTCGTCGCGCAGTCGGTCAAGGCAACCGAAGCACTGATGGCGGTGCTCGATGCGCACTTGCAGCAGCGCGAGTTCATGGCGGGCGACACGTTCACGATGGCGGATATCCCGCTCGCATGCGAGATCGACCGTTGGCATGCCCTGCCGCTGGAACGCCCGCCCCGGTCGCACCTGCAGCGCTGGTTCGATGCGATCCTGGCCCGACCGGCTGCGCGTGGCGTGCTGCAACTCCCGTCTTCCTGAAAGCCCGCCATGCCGCCACGCACCGCTCCACAAGCCCCCCTTCGACAGGCTCAGGACGATCGGACGGTCCTTCGACAAGCCCAGGACAGGCCGTTCAAGCAGGTCGATGTCTTCACCGGCACACCCTACCGCGGCAATCCGCTCGCCGTGGTGCTGGACGGCACCGGGCTGGCCGACGAGCAGATGCAGCACTTCGCCCAGTGGACGCACCTCTCGGAAACCACATTCCTGTTGCCGCCGACCAGCGACAACGCCGACTACCGCGTGCGGATCTTCACTCCCGGCGGCGAATTGCCCTTCGCGGGCCATCCCACGCTGGGCAGCTGCCACGCTTGGCTGCAGGCCGGCGGCAAGCCGAAGAGCGCCGAGTTCATCGTGCAGGAATGCCAGGTCGGCCTGGTGCGGATCCGGCGCGAAGGTCCCCGGCTCGCATTCGCGGCGCCGCCGCTGAAGCGCAGCGCGCCTAGCCCTGCCGTGCTGGCGCAGGTCGCGCAAGCGATCGGGGTGAAGGCCAGCCAGGTGATTGCCGTCCAGACGCTGGACAACGGCCCGGTCTGGCTGGGCCTGTTGCTGGACAGCCCGCAGACGGTCCTCGCGCTTGCGCCCAACCACCTGCAACTCAAGCAGCTCGGCCAGAAGGTCGGCGTGGCGGCCGTGTATGCGGACGCACCGGCAGCGGGTCCGCACCTGGAGGTGCGCGCATTCGCCGCACCGATCGGGATCACGGAAGACCCGGTCACGGGCAGTTTGAACGCGAGCCTCGCGCAATGGCTGATCGCGGACCGCCACATGCCGGCGCACTACGTCGCGGCGCAGGGCGCCTGTCTGCAGCGCGCGGGGCGGGTGCATCTCGAACGCGACGCGGCCGGGCAGGTCTGGGTCGGCGGCGAGACGGTCACCTGCATTGCGGGCACCGTGGCGCTATGAGCGTGGCAGCCTGCGTCGATCATCTGGTCGTGGCGGCGGAATCGCTCGCCCAGGGCGCGCAATGGTGCGAGGCGACCCTGGGCTTGACGCCCGGCGCCGGCGGCCGGCACGCGCTGATGGGAACCCACAACCGGCTGCTGCGCGTTGCGACGGCGCGGTATCCGCGCGCCTACCTGGAGATCATCGCGATCGATCCGGCCGCCGCGCCGCCGGCCCGCAAGCGCTGGTTCGACCTGGATGACGCGGCGCTGCAGCAGCAAACGCGGCATGAGCCCCGCCTGGTGCATTTCGTCGCCGCCACCGCCGACGCAGCGGCCGCGTTGAAATCGTTGCGGCGCCTGGGCATCGAGCGCGGCCCGCTTGTTGCCGCCGAACGGGCCACGCCGCACGGCGTGCTGCGCTGGCAGATCAGCGTGCGCCGCGACGGGCAGCGACTGTTCTATGGCGGCCTGCCCACGCTGATCCAGTGGGGCGACGTGCATCCCGCCGACGCGATGCCGGACGCGGGCCTTGCGCTCCAGTCGCTGCGGGTTGTCCATCCGCGCGCGGCCGACCTGCGCGCGGCCCATGCGGCCATTGGCCTGGAAGGCGTCTCGGTCGACGAGGGCGCGCCCAACCTCGTCGCAACCCTCGGCACGCCCCGGGGCCTCGTGACGCTCGAATCGGGAGGCACCTGATGCTCGGCGCACAGGAGCTGGGCTGGTTCGCGCTCGCGGCCCTGGTGCTGGTGCTGACGCCCGGCCCGAACATGATCTATTGCGTGTCGCGCACCTTGTGCCAGGGACGCATGGCCGGCCTGGTCTCGCTGGCCGGTGTGCTGCTCGGTTTCATCGCCCACCTGCTGGCCGCCGCGTTGGGCCTCACTGCGCTCCTGATGGCGGTGCCGCTCGCGTTCGACGCGATCCGGCTCGCGGGCGCGGCCTACCTGCTCTGGCTGGCATGGCAGGCGGTCCGGCCGGGCGGGGCGGCGCCGTTCGAGGCGCGCGAGCTGCCGGTCGATGCGCCCGCAACGCTGTTCCGGATGGGATTCATCACGAACCTGCTGAATCCGAAAGTCGCGATGTTCTACCTCTCGTTCTTCCCGCAATTCATCGATCCCACGCGCGGCTCGGTGCTGCTGCAGACCCTGCAACTCGGGGCCATCCAGATGGCCGTGAGCGGCACGGTCAACGCGCTGCTCGTGCTGGGCGCGGGCACCATCACGGCCTTCCTGTCGCGCAGCCGCGGCTGGCTGCGGGCGCAGCGCTGGGTGATGGGTGGTGTGCTGGGTGCGCTGGCCGTGCGCATCGCTTTCCTGGAGAAGCAATGAAATGATCTTCACTCCCGACGAGGTGCAGGCGGCGCGGCAGACCGTCCATGCGGTGATGCCGGCGACCCCGCAATACGCCTGGCCGATGCTGCGCCAGCGGCTGGGCATGACGGTCTGGGTCAAGCACGAGAACCACACGCCGGTCGGCGCGTTCAAGGTGCGCGGCGGCCTGACCTATTTCGCCGCACTGGCCGCCGCGGGCGGCGGCAGGAACGGGGTCATCACCGCCACACGCGGCAATCATGGCCAGTCGGTGGCATTCGGCGCGCGCAAGTACGCCCTGGCCGCCACGATCGTCGTGCCGCACGGCAACTCGGTCGAAAAGAATGCGGCGATGCGCGCCCTGGGCGCCACCCTGGTCGAACACGGTGAAGACTTCCAGGCGGCGCGCGAGTACGCCATGGTCCTGGCCGAGGAGCGCGGCCTTCACATGGTGCCCTCCTTCCACCGGGACCTCATCAAGGGCGTGATGAGCTACTGGCTGGAATTCTTCGAAAGCTTCGCGCGCGGCGAGGAACCCGCGGTGGTGTTCGTGCCGATCGGCCAGGGATGGGGATTTTGCGCCGCGGCGGCGGCGCGCCGCCACACCGGCGCACGCTCCGCGCTCGTCGGCGTGGTGTCGGCGCACGCCACGACGTACCTGCAATCGTTCCGCGAACGCCGCGTCGTGGCAGCCCCGGTGACCACGCAATTGGCTGACGGCATGGCGTGCCGCATTGCGGATGAGGAAGCGCTG
>JAGRPN010000080.1 GCA_019449555.1 Ramlibacter sp. | reverse complement strand
GGCCCAGGCCCGTGCCGCCGGACTTGCCCGAGGAGCTGAACGGCTGGAACAGCCCCGCGAGTGCGTTGCGCGGTATGCCCGGCCCCGTGTCCCGGATGCGCACCTGGTGCCGCTCGACCGTGACGGTCACCCGGGCCTGCGGACAGACCGCCATGTAATACAGGGCGTTCTTGACGAGGTTGAAGATCACGAACAGGTAAGCCGTTTCGTCCCCGCGGAAGATGAAGTCGCCGGCCACGTGCACAGTGACATTGGCACGTTCGTCGTCGCTCTGGAAGGCGTATTCCTGCACGGCCTTGTGCGTGGCCTGCGCCGCCG
The DNA here is from genome assembly GCA_019449555.1 of Ramlibacter sp. Lineage (GTDB taxonomy): Bacteria > Pseudomonadota > Gammaproteobacteria > Burkholderiales > Burkholderiaceae_C > Ramlibacter. The sequence continues at coordinate 8,020 of JAGRPN010000080.1, read as the reverse complement.
AGAAGTATTGAAACGAGCTGGTGTCCACCGGTTTGGCGCTGACCTCGTCGAGGGTCATCGCGATCACCTGCAGGCCGCGCTTGACCGCGAGTTCGCTCTCGGCAAGGTGCCGGTACAACGCGTGCACCTCGGGCCCGGCCAGTGTCTGGGGCTGGGCGGACGCGGTGGGCGGCGGCAGCGCCTCCTGCATGCCCTGCAGGTTGTAGCGGATCTGGCTCAGCGGGTTGCGCATCTCATGAGCGATGGAGCCGGCCAGCGCCTGCGTGGCGCGAAGCTTGCGCTCGGCGTCGATCTGTTCGGTCGAAAACTTGAAGAGGTTGCCGCCGATCACGATCAGCGCGAACGCGGGAAGCTGCGCGACCATGTCCATGGGGATTTTCGGGTCGGGACTGGTTGCCGCATAGAAAGCCGCCGCCACGGCGGTGCCCGCAATCAGCATCACCACGGTGTTGCGCCAATCGGTCACCAGCACCAGGAACGAGACGACGATGAACGCGTTCGAAATCGCGGGCATGCCGCCCCCTCGCTGCAAGCCGGTCAGGACCATGAAGAAAGGCAGGCAGCAGATCAGTGCGAAATACGAGTAGCCGATGTAATACGGCTTGAGCCGTTCGGGCCAGCGGTCCTTGATCGCCAGCAGCGTGTAAAGGACGAGTCCCACGACGCGGGGTACCAGGTCGTCCAGCGGCTGTGCGTTGGGGCGGGTGAATCGCACGAAGTAGAACAGCACCGTCGAAATGGCGCCCACGTACCCCACGTATCTCAGGCGGGACGGCCCGTAAGCGTGGTACGCCGTGTAGTGATCGAACAGCCGGCGCCATGGGTTCATGGTGCGCGACCTCTCACAGGGCCCAAGCGGCGGCGAGCTGCGCTTGCGCGGCCTGCCGGTCGGCGCCCTCCCCCGCGAGGGCCAGCAGCACCGTGGATACCTTGCCGTGGATCAGCGACAGCTTCTCGGTGGGCCCTTCGCAGATGTCCTTCACGATCACGGAGCAGCCGAAGCGACGGTACAAGCGACTCAGCAGCGGGCTGCAGACGGCGAAGACGTTCCTGATATCCGTCGTTCGCACAAGGTGCATGAGGGTCAGGAACAGGCACCTTCTGAGCGCCTCCGGGCCGGTTCGGTACTCCGGGGCAAGCACGAGACGCCCGACTTCCCAGCTGCCCTCGTAGAAATCCGCCGGAACCAGCGACTGGCCCTGCAGGAGGTCCTCGCAGGGCGCGAGGCCGCGGTCCATCGGGATGAGCCGGATGGTGCCGATGTAGGTCCCGCTGCACTCGAACGCAGCGACGAACCCCTCCTCGTCTCTTTTTTTTCGCGGGTGCGAAAGCCCGGGTCCGCCAGGATGGCGGCCGGCAACCTGATTTCCTCGCGCAGGTGAACGATGCGGGCGATCTCCGGCGCCGTCCTGAGGTGGCGGAAGCCCAGTTCATCCAGGGGAACTTCCATTCTGCCGAAACCAGCGCCGGCGGGCCCGGAGGGAAGTACGCTCGAGCGTGGAGGGCGGACGGGCGGCCGAATCCCGGAGCTCGGCAATGCCGGACCATCGCTGAACGAAAAGGCAAGAGCCGAACGATTGCTCATCTTCCATCCCCCTCCCCTCATACCGCGGGTTGAAAGCCGGCGCGAATGCCGGCAGCGGCTGAGCTTCGACAAATTATGCGGCTTTGGCACGTTAACGCCAACTGCCGCAATCCAGGGCGATGCCTGCATGCCACGGTCGAGCTTGCCGGGGGCCGCCGGAAAGCCCCTTGGAGGGCGCCGACCTCTGTTACGGCCCGGCCCGCCGGGGCCTTGAACCCGGGACAATCCCGCCATGGATCAAGTCGTCGACGCGCCCGTGCGGCCGCTGGACCTCGGGCTCGCGTGGCGCAACAGTTTCGCCGGGCTCGGTCCGGCTTTCTTCACCGAACTGGACGCGGCGCCGCTGCCCTCGCCCTACCTCGTGGGCCTGAATCGCTTGCTGGCGGCCGACATGGGCTTGGACGCCCGCCGGTTGAGTTCCGCGGATGCCGTCGAGGCGTTCACCGGCAATCGGCCGATCGAAGGCAGCCAGCCATTGGCGAGCGTGTATAGCGGGCACCAGTTCGGTGTCTGGGCCGGGCAGCTCGGCGACGGGCGCGCGCTCCTGCTCGGTGAGGTGGACACGCCTGTCGGAGCGCAGGAGCTCCAGTTGAAGGGCAGCGGCCGCACGCCCTACTCCCGGATGGGCGATGGCCGGGCGGTGCTGCGATCGAGCATCCGTGAGTTCCTGGGGTCCGAAGCCATGAACGGCCTCGGGATCCCGACCACGCGGGCTCTATTGGTAACCGGCTCCGATGCGCCGGTGCGGCGCGAGGAGATCGAGAGCGCGGCGGTCGTGACCCGCGTGGCGCCCAGCTTCGTCCGTTTCGGGCATTTCGAGCATTTCTCCTCGCGCGGGCAGAACGCCGAACTCGCGAAACTGGCCGACTACGTGATCGACCGGTTCTATCCCGGCTGCCGCGCGACGGCGAATTTCTCGGGAAACGCCTATGCCGCGCTGCTGGAGCAGGTCAGTGAGCGCACCGCGGCGCTGCTGGCGCAATGGCAGGCGGTGGGCTTCTGCCATGGCGTCATGAACACGGACAACATGAGCATCCTGGGCCTGACCATCGACTACGGCCCGTTCCAGTTCCTCGACGCGTTCGATCCCGGCCACATCTGCAACCACAGCGACGAGCAGGGTCGCTACGCGTACAACCGGCAGCCCAACGTGGCTTACTGGAACCTGTTTTGCCTGGGCCAGGCGCTGCTGCCGCTGATCGGCGACCAGGAGCTGGCGCTGGCCGCGCTGGAATCCTACAAGACGGTGTTTCCGCGCGAACTCGAAGCGCGGATGCGGGCGAAACTGGGCCTGACCGACGCGCAACCGGCCGACCGTGAGCTGATCGAGGGAATCCTCCGGCTGCTCGCGCAAGATCGCGTCGATTACACGATCTTCTGGCGGCGGCTGTCGCATTACGCCGGCGGCGAAAGCGCCGAAACGGTCCGCGACCTGTTCCTGGCGCGCGAGGCGTTCGACGGCTGGATGCTACAATATTCGAAGCGGCTTGAGGCCATGGGGCGCGGCAACGCAGCCGATCTTATGCTCAGGACCAATCCGAAATACGTGTTGCGCAACCACCTGGGCGAACTGGCCATCCGGCAAGCGAAACTCAAGGACTATTCTGAAGTCGAAGACCTGCTGGCCCTGGCGCAAGCGCCCTTCGGCGAACACCCGGGGCAAGACGCCAAAGCCGGCTTCCCGCCCGACTGGGCTTCAAGGATCGAAATCAGCTGCTCCTCATGACATTCAAGATCGAGAAAACCGATACCGAGTGGAAGGCCATGCTCGCGCAGAAGGGCGCCGAGCCGGGCGCGTTCGAGGTGACACGCCGTGCCGCCACCGAAAGGCCGTTCACCGGGAAATACGAAGCCGTTTGGGCCGACGGCAGCTATCACTGCATCTGCTGCGGTGCCAAGCTGTTCGACTCCGGCACGAAGTTCGACGCGGGCTGCGGCTGGCCGAGCTTTTCGCAGGCCGTGCCGGGCTCGATCAAGGAAATCACCGACGCCAGCCACGGCATGGTGCGCACCGAGACCGTGTGCGCTCAATGCGGAGCGCACCTCGGGCATGTCTTCCCCGACGGGCCGACCGACACGGGACTGCGCTACTGCATGAATTCCGCCTCCCTGGGCTTCAAGCCCACCGACGGAAAATGACCTTCGCCTCATGAAACTGCTCGTCGATTTCTTCCCCATCATTCTTTTCTTCGTCGCGTTCAAGTTCGCCGGCATCTATGTGGCGACAGGCGTCGCGATCGCGGCGACCGTCATCCAGATCGCATGGCTGCGCCACAGCCACGGCAGGGTGGAACCGATGCAGTGGATCAGCCTGGGCGTGATCGTGCTGTTCGGCGGCGCGACCATCGCGCTGCAGAACGAGACCTTCATCAAATGGAAGCCCACGGTCCTGTACTGGCTGATGGCCGGCACGCTCATGGCGGGACAGCTCGTGTTCCGCAAGAACCTGCTCAAGTCGCTCATGGGCTCGCAGATGGAATTGCCCGACGCCGCGTGGCGAGTGACGAACTGGAGCTGGATCGTTTTCCTCGCGATCATGGGCGTGGTGAACCTGTGGGTCGCGTTCAATTTCGACACGAACACGTGGGTCAATTTCAAGCTGTTCGGGGGCCTCGGCCTGATGGCGTTGTTCGTCATCGGCCAGGCGGTCTACCTCGGGCGCTATCTCAAGGCCGACCAGGTCGGCGAGCCGTGAGGAGGTGCGCATGACCACCGGCACCGGCGTCACGGCCGAAGCGATGCGCCTGCGCCTGGCGGAACTCCTGGCGCCCACCCGCCTCGAAGTGATCGACGAAAGCTTCCTGCACGAGGGGCACCCGGGCGCCGACGGTACCGGTTTCGGCACTCATTTCCGGGTGCGGATCGCCTCCGATTCGTTCGCCGGCCTGTCACGCGTGGCACGTCATCGCCTTGTGTATGATGCGCTGCAAGATTTTGTCCAGCGGGGCGTTCACGCCCTGGCGATCGAAACGTTCTGACCCACTTTCTCCTGACTCCCGAGGGATCCCAATGAAGCAAGTTTTCCTGTCCGCCGCGGCGGCAGCCCTGATCGGCATCGCCATGCCCGCGCTGGCGCAGAACGTCGCCATCGTCAACGGCAAGCCGGTCCCCAAGGCCCGCGTGGACGCGCTCGCCATGCAGCTGGCCAAGGCCGGCCGGCCCATCTCGGCTGAAATGCAGGGGCAGCTCAAGGACGAGGTCATCGCCCGCGAAATCTTCATGCAGGAAGCGCAAAAGCGCGGCCTGGACGCCAGCGACGATTTCAAGGCGCAGATGGAGCTCGCCCGCCAAACCTTGTTGATCCGCGAACTGTTCGCCGATTACCAGAAGGCCAACCCGGTGACGGACGCCGATGTGAAAGCCGAGTACGACAAGTTCGCCGCGGCCAACGGCGGCAAGGAGTACCGCGCGCGCCACATCCTGGTGGAGAAGGAAGACGAAGCCAAGGCGATCATCGCCTCGCTCAAGAAGGGCGGCAAGTTCGACGAGATCGCGAAGAAGCAGTCGAAGGACCCGGGCTCCGGCGCCAACGGCGGCGACCTGGATTGGGCCAACGCGGCCAGCTACGTACCCGAGTTCTCGAGCGCGCTCATCAAGTTGAAGAAGGGCCAGACCACGGAGACGCCGGTCAAGAGCCAGTTCGGCTGGCATGTGATCCGGCTGGAAGACGTGCGCGAAGCGCAACTGCCAAAGCTGGAAGAGGTCAAGCCGCAGATCATGCAGCAGCTGCAGCAGCAGAAGCTCGCGAAGTTCCAGGAAGACCTGCGCGGCAAGGCCAAGATCGAGTAATCATCGGCCCAGCCGACCAATGACGCGGCCTTCAGGCCGCGTTCCTGTTTGCGCCACTCACACTTTCGGCGGATCGCTCTCGCGATCCCAGTGCCGGTGCTTGGCGACCGCATCGATGAAGCGTCCGGCTGCCGCCGCCAAATCCCCGCCCTCCATCACCAGCAGGCCGCCATCGGCGAGTTCCATCGGGACGCCGGCTGCTTCGAGCAACCGGCGCGAAGCGCCGGGCGCCAGGATCGCCTTGCAGTGCCGGTACTGGTCCTTGACGAATTCCATCGTGTGGCCATCCTGGGCGAGCGCTGCAACGGCCGCCTCGCTCCCCGGCAACGCAAGGGCGTCGAACAGGAAACCGGGCTCGTTTTCGAGCGACGCGTCGGCATCGAGCGCATCGCCTCTGGCGGACGCGACCGGCCCGATGCGGGGCGCCACCACGCGCACCACGGCGCCACGCCCGACCAGCGCCGCCTGCAACTGCGCAATGGCCTCGCCGTCGACGCCGGGCGCCACCAGCATGGCGATCTTGCGGCCGCCGATCGAGCCATCGCCGGGCCGCGCCATCTGAGACAGCGCCGGCGACACATCCACCTCGGGCTTCGCAGGACTGGCCAGCGCCCGCGGCATCGGCGCCGGCAGCGTCTGCATGCCCAGCCCTTCGGCGACTTTGCCCGCGAGGTCTTCCGAGGCGTTGCGCAGCGACGCCACCATCCGCTCGCGGATGGCCGGCACCGTCACCTTGGACAGCTCGAAACGAAAGGCGGCCGCGATGTGGGCCTGTTCGACGGGGCTCTGGCTGTCGTAGAACAGCTTCGCCTGCGTGTAGTGGTCGGCGAACTTCTCGGGCTTGGCACGCACCTTGTCCTGCTCGCGTTCGCGGATGCGCAGCGGCACCGAAACGAAGCCCTGCTGCGCGCCGGCCTGGAATGGGCAGCCGCCCGCCAGCGAGTTGGGCTCGTAAGAGACGCGGCCGCGGGGAATGGCCTGGCGGTGCATGCCGTCGCGCTGGTTGTTGTGGACCTGCGCCACCGGTGCGTTGATCGGGATTTCGTGGAAATTCGGTCCGCCCAGCCGCGAGATTTGGGTATCGACGTAGGAATGGATACGTCCGGCAAGCAGCGGGTCATTGGAGAAATCGATCCCCGGCACCACATGCGCCGTGCAGAACGCCACCTGTTCAGTCTCCGCGAAGAAGTTGTCGGGATTGCGGTTGAGCACCATGCGTCCCACCGGCCGCAGCGGGACCAGTTCCTCCGGGACGATCTTGGTCGCGTCGAGGATGTCGAAGCTGAATTTCCCGGCTTGCTCCTCGGTGAAGATCTGGACGCCCAGTTCGTATTCGGGAAAGTTGCCCGACTCGATGCGCTCCCACAGGTCACGGCGATGGTAGTCCGGGTCGGCGCCGGAAATCTTCACCGCCTCGTCCCACGCCAGCGAGTGGGTTCCTGCCATCGGGCTCCAGTGGAACTTGACGAACACCGACTCACCCGCCTCGTTCACGAAGCGGTAGCTGTGCACGCCGAAGCCCTGCATCATGGCGTAGCTGCGCGGGATCGCACGGTCCGACATCAGCCACATCAGCATGTGGGTGGACTCGGGCATCAGCGACACGAAGTCCCAGAAGGTGTCGTGCGCGCTGGCCGCCTGCGGCATCTGGTGGTGCGGCTCGGGCTTGACGGCGTGCACCAGGTCCGGAAACTTGATGGCGTCCTGAATGAAGAACACCGGCATGTTGTTGCCCACGAGGTCCCAGTTGCCCTCGTCCGTATAGAACTTCACGGCAAAGCCGCGCACATCGCGCGCCGTGTCCTTCGATCCCCGTTCGCCCTGCACGGTCGAGAACCGCACGAACACCGGCGTCACCTTGCCGGCCTCGCGAAACGGCGCCGCCTTGGTGAGCCCGGTGAGCGGCTCGTAGCACTCGAAGAAGCCATGCGCACCTGAGCCGCGGGCATGAACGATGCGCTCGGGAATGCGCTCGTGGTCGAAATGCGTGATCTTCTCGCGCAGGATGAAATCTTCCAGCAGCACCGGGCCGCGCACGCCGGCCTTGAGCGAGTTCTGGTTGTCGGCGACGGCAACGCCCTGGTTGGTGGTCAGCATCCGTCCCGATGAGTCCACGCGCACACGGTCGAGTGTCTCTATGGTTGCGTTGACGCCGGGCGCGGCCACGCTGCCGGTCTTCTCGCTGCCGTTGTCCTCCGACAGCGTGCTGCCTGTGGCTGCGCTGGACGCGGGCTCGGCGGTCTGGCCCATGGGTGGCGCCAGGCCATTCTTCGCGCCGTGCTCGAGCGGCTTGTTGGCGTTATGCGGGAAGCCGGCCGCGAGTGCTTCGACTTGCGACATTTTGCGGGCCGCGAGATCGTCCTGCGCCGCATGGGAGACGCGGCTGGGGCCGCTGTCGGTATTGCGCGCAGCCGATTTGGCGGCGGCCTTCTTCTTCGTCGACGGGTCGCGCCCGGCGCCGGGCGGGTTCGATTTAGGCATGGTGTTGGGAGGGGCGAAAGAATTGCGGCGACATTGCCGACAACCACGCTATCGAGCCCGCGTCGCGCACGCTGTAGGACCCCACCGCCTTCGATCCCAGCCGTGCCGGGAAGCGTTTCAGTGTTTGACCAACGTCAAGACACCGATCATCACCGGCTGGTGCAG
>JAGRPN010000079.1 GCA_019449555.1 Ramlibacter sp. | reverse complement strand
CAGCAGGCCGTGGTTGCGCAACACCATCGCTTCGCGGTTGCCGAGGTTCTGCACCAGGCGCTCGCGCTCGTCCAGCCGCAGCGCAACACCTTCGTAATCGTGATACGCGACGTCGTTGAAGCGCATGGACGACTGCGCGACCGGCAGGATGCCGCACTTCATCGCGGACACCGCCATCCCGGCGAGCGTGTGGGTGTGGATGATGCAATCGACGTCGTGGCGCGCGGCGTGGACGGCGCTGTGGATCACGTAACCGGCCTGGTTCACGCCGTAGTCCGTGGCGTTGAACAGCACGTTGCCGTCGATGTCGATCTTGATCATGCTCGAGGCGGTCATTTCCTCGTACAACATGCCGTACGGATTGATGAGGAACTCGTTCGTCGTGCCGGGCACGCGGGCGGAGATGTGGTTCGCCACCATCTCCACCATGCCGAACTCCGCCATGAGGCGGTAGCACGCGGCGAGGTTCACCCGCGTTTCCCATTCCTCTTTGCTGACCTGGTCGCGTACCGGCTTCGTGATGTTGATTGCAGGTGCGTTCATGAAGACTCCTCCGGTGGAAGGGGCCGATTCCAGCGCGGTTGCCCGCGTCCGTATCGGCCCGCTGTTAGCTTACTTGGCGCCCTTGGCGTACCCCGCCGCCGTCATGCCGGCGATCTTGCCGAACACGGAGCCGGAGGTGAGGCCGGTGCCGCCCGGGTAGTTGTGGTAGAAGATGCCACCGACCAGCTCGCCTGCCGCGAACAGGCCCGGTATCGGCTTGCCGCCCGTGTCTTCGACCTCGGCGTCGTTGGTGATCTTGAGGCCGCCGAAGCTGAACGTCACGCCGCAGGTCACGGCGTAGGCCTCGAACGGCGCCTCGTCTATGGTGTTCGCCCAGTTGGTCTTGTCGATCTTGAGCCCCATCGTCCTGCGCCCATCCTTGATCGCCATGTTGAACGGCTGGTCCTGCTGCACGGCCTTGTTGTATTCCTTGATCTCCTGCAGCGCGCGCTCGGCGTTCACGCCTTCCATCTTCTGGCACAGCTCTTCGAGCGTATTGGCGCGCACCTTGGTCACCTGCTTGATGCGGTACTCGTCGCGCAGCTTCGGGATCAATTTATTGTCGAACACCTGCCAGGCGAACATGCCGGGCTGGTTCAGGATCACGCGGCCGTACTTGGCGTAGGTGTAGTTGCGGAAGTCGGCGCCTTCGTCGACGAAGCGCTCGCCGTTGGCATTGATCATGATGCCCCAGGGATAGCTGTGCTTCTGGAACTGGTCGCCGACGTTGACGTCGCCGAAAGGCGGCGCGTTGCGGTCCCAGCCGACCGCGTGGCAGCCGGACCAGTGGCCGTACGGCAGCGCGCCGATGTCGAGCGCCATCTTGATTCCGGCGCCCTGGTTGTAGCGCGTGCCGCGCACTTTCGCGAGGTCCCAGCCCGGGCCCAGGTAACGCGCGCGCATTTCCGCGTTCGACTCGAAGCCGCCGCAGGCGAGCACGACCGATTTGGTGGGGATGTCGACCACCCGGCCCTGGTAGCGCGCTTTCACGCCCTTGATGGTGTTGGTGTCATCGGTGATCAGCGACAGCGCGGGCGTGTCGTAGAAAAT
>JAGRPN010000078.1 GCA_019449555.1 Ramlibacter sp. | reverse complement strand
GGTGGTTGGCATTGCCGACGGCGAAGTACAGGCCGATCATGTCGTGCGCCAGCGGCATGCGCGCATACAAGGAGGCCGGGCCCGCGTGATTGCTGAAGCGCGTGCCGACCCATCCGATGCCGCACTGCCGCGCCTTCTCGATCGCCAGTGCGGCGGCGCGGCGCATCACCAGGTGCCCCATGCCGTTGTCGCCGTCGAGCAGCGCCATGCCGGCGCGCTCCTGCACGGTCCTGATATCCGGCGTGAGATTGATGCCGCCGGCGCGGATGCGGCGCGCATACGGCAGCAGGCGGATCACGCCGTGGCCGTCGGAGCCTTGCAGCTCCGCTTCGGCCATCAGGGCGCCGACCACGGCGGCGTCTGCATCGGGCAGCCCCAGCCGAGCGAGTGCGGCCGTGATGAAGCGGCGCAACTCCGCGAACGGAATGCGCGCCTCAGACATGGCGAAGGAAAGCGCTGCGGCCGGCCGGGCTTTTCATCCGGCGCATCATAAGGCCGGCTCGGACCGCGCGCTGCTATCGCGCGGCGGCGCCCTGGCCGGTGCTGGCGGTGACCATGCGAGGCGCATTGGCGCGCACGTGTTGCATCGCCTGCGACTGCGCATCGAAGAACTCGGCCTGCTGCGCTCCGATGCGGGCGTTCTGGATGTGGAGCTGGGTCTCGCGCGGCAGTTTCCCGGTATTGCGCCCGTTCCACTCGTTGCGGCCGCGCGTCGAAAGGTTGTAGTAGATCGAGATGCCTTCGCGCAGTTTCGCGGCCCGCTCGGCGCCGGCGAGTTTCAGGCCCGCGATGCGCGCCGTGCTCCAGAGAGCCGCTTCCCTCATGTGCAGCGCGGCCGCGTGCACCGCTTCGACCGGATCTTGCGGATCGAGCATGCCCAGGGCCTTCGCGGTGGCGGGCTCGAACTGCGCGATCCCGATGTTGGGGGTGCCGTCCTTGCTGGCGCCCATGCGAGGGATCCAGGAGGTTTCCGCCGTGATGATGCCGTACACGTCCTCGAAGCCCAATCCCAGCGCGGACAGGCCGGCCCGGCGCGCCGCCGACTTCGCCAGCAGCAGCCTGGAATCGAGGTCCGGCGTCAACAGCTTCGCGCCCCCGACGCTGGTCTGCACCCAGCGCACCCTGGAGCGCAACTGCTCGTAATACCGGTGGTCTTCGGCAGCGGCCATGGAACCGGGACGCGGCGCATCCGGCCGACGCAGCCCCACCGCGGGACCGCCCTGCATCGCCGCTTGCGTGGCGGGCGCGGCCGGCGCCGGCGAGGACCGGCCCGCCTCGCCAATCCGCCCCACGGTCACGGCCGACGCGCTCGCGGCTTCGTGCACGTCGGCCGGCGATTGCATCAGCAGCGCGACCATGCAACTCAACCCGACAGAAAAAAAGCCGGCAACAGCAGAGTACGCGGGCCAGTTCTGGCGAGTCATGTAGTCCCCTTCTTACAAGAAAGAGAGGGACCGGCGTGACTCAGCCAAAGTTCATCGTTGTTTCAATTGAAGCGGCCGCCGGGCGGCGGGCCGCGAACAATTCCACAGCTTCAGCTCGCCCGCGCGTGTCACTTGCGGCACGCGGCGCTCTCGCCCGCCTGGCGCAGATAGGCGATCAGGTCGGCACGATCCTTCGCTTCGGGGACGCCGGCGTAGGTCATCGAGGTGCCCGGAACGACCTTCATCGGGTTCGCGAGGAAGCGGTCGAGGGTCTGCTCGTTCCACGTCAGTTTCGATTTCTTCATCGCCGGCGAGTAGTCGAACCCCGGCACGCTGCCTGCGCGCCGGCCGACCACGCCGCAGTGCCGCGGCCCGACCCGGTCGCTGGCTAGCGCGTGGCACGCGAGGCAGCGGCCGTACACCTCCTCGCCATGGGCGGGATCGGGCGCCGCCTGGCCGGCGGCAGCAGCGAGCGCGACAGCGGCGCCCAGGGCCGCCGCGTGCGTCTTCATGCCATGAAGGCGGAGGGCACCGGCGCTTCGCCGATCGCGTTGCGCAGCACGGCCCAGTGCATGGCTTCGTCGCCCAGGATGCTGGCGGCAGCCTTGGCCAGGTCGCGGTTGCCGAACAGCGGCACCGCGCCCAGGTACGCGCTGACGGCACCCTGCTCCAGCTTGGCCGCGAACTTCAGCACGTCGGCCTGCGACTTGAGCTGCTCCAGCGGGAAGTCGTATTTCGATTTCGCGCTGACCGGCTTGCCGCCGAGCTTGGCGACCGTCTTGGCCAGCACGGCGGCATGTTCCTTGTGATGGCCCTGGAAGGTCACGGCCAGATCGAGCACCGCCTTTTCCAGCAATTTGCTTTCCGCGCCGACCTGGTAGGCCGCGATCGCTTCGAGTTCGGCGGCCAGCGCCGTGTTCAGGATCTGGATGTCGCCGGAGCCGCCGCTCTTGGTCCTGGCGGCCAGCGCTTCATTGCCCGCCAGCAGCGCCACGGCGGCCCCGGACAGGACGAGGCCGGAGCGCCCGAGGAACAGGCGGCGTGCGGCGGCGGGGGTGGACATGGCGAGAAAGGACATGGTTGTGTTCTCCGGAAGGGTCAGGAAAGCGGCGGGTTGTGCCCGTCGCGGGAAATGGCGGCGAGCACGCCGGCCACGATGCGGTCGCAGCGAGCGCCGTCGAACGAGAAAGCGTCTTCGAGCGCGAAATCCATGTCGCGCGACAGGCTCTCGCGCAGCTGGGCGCGGGCGCGGAAGAACCGCGTGCGCACCGTCGCTTCGGGAATGTTCAGTGCCGCCGAGACTTCCTCGACCGACATCTCCTCCACCGCGCGCAACATGAACACGGTGCGGAACAACTCGGGCAGTTCGTCGATGCGGGCCTCCATCAGCCGGCGCATCTCGGCGCGGCTGGCCGCGATCTCGGGCTGTTGATCGTCGTCGGCTTCCATGACGGGCTCCGGTTGTGCCTCCTCCAGGGGGGCGCCGGAATCGAACATGACGACATTCGACGCGCGGCGGCGCACCCGTTTGAGCGCCTCGTTCAGCACGATGCGCACCAGCCACGTGGACAGCTTGGCGTCATCGCGGAAGGTGCCCAGCGCGCGCCATGCGTTCAGGTACGCGTCCTGCACCGCATCCTCGGTTTCGGCATCGCTGCGCAGGATGCTGCGCGCGGTGCGGAACAGCAGCCGGTTGTGCCGCCGCATGATGGCTTCGAAGGCGCGGGCATTGCCCGCGGCGGCGAGGGCGGCCAGTTCGCTGTCCGGCAGCTTGTCGGGCAACGCGGCGGCGGTGACGGGGTTGAAGCTTTTCATAGGGTTTCGCGGCATTGGATGCAGCCCGAACCCGGCGCGTTCCCGGACCGGTTTCGGAGCGCTAGGGGATCCGGACCGTCAAGTCCGGGTCGAAGGCGGCGTTCTCGTTCACGCCGCCCTTGGCGTAGCCGCGCGGGTTGCAGACCACGCGGGTTCCGTTGAGCACATAGTCGAAGCTGTCGTGCGTATGGCCATGGATCCAGAGCTGCACGCGCGCGCCGTCCAGCAGGTCCTGCGCGTCCGACACGAAACACGCGTTGAGCAGCGACTGCTCGAAGCGCGGGTGGATGCTCGCCCGCGCGGGCGCGTGGTGCGTGATCACCACGGTCGGGCCGTCGTGCAGTTTCGCCAGCTCGCCGGCAAGCCAGTCGCGGTCGCGCCGGAACAGCGCCATGGAATGCTGCGGCGTGAACAGGTCGGGCGCTTCATCGCTCAGGCGGATGCGGTTGAAATCGCGCATGAAGCGCATCGCTTCGCCGATCGCCGCCTGTTGCCTTTCGCCTTCGCCGAAGAGGAGGAAGTCGGTCCAAAGCGTGCAACCAAGGAAGCGCACGTTTCCGATGAGCACGCACCGGCGGTCCAGGACGCGCACGCGCGTGCCCGCGCACAGCTGTTCGAGCTGCGCCGCCGCTCCCGTCAGGCTGCCGCCATAGAACTCATGGTTGCCGGCCACGTACAGCGCCGGCTTGCCCAGGCGCTGCGCCCAGGCCAGTGCCTCGGCCGGCCGCGCGATGTCTCCCGCGAGCACCACCAGGTCCGCGTCGTTGGCCGGCGGCGCGAGCTCGCCTTGACCCAGGTGCAGATCGGACAGAATATTGAGTTTCATCGTTGCCAGCAGGGATTGACGACGGGCCTTCGCGCCGCGAGGCCCTTATGTATATCATGACTTGATATATTTGGCCCCAAGGCAGCGGAATTCGCCCATGACATCGTTTTCATCCTTCCAGTTGGACCCGGGCACGCTGTGCCGGGGCATCATCGAGCAGGCGCAGGACGCCGTGATCTTCGCCGATCGCAACGGCCTCATCCAGCTGTGGAACCGCGGCGCCGAGATCATTTTCGGCTACGCGGCCGCCGAGGCGGTCGGCCAGAACCTGAACCTCATCATTCCCGAGCGATTCAGGCGCGCGCACGACGAGGGCTTCAAGCATGCGATCAACTCGGGCGTCACGCGCAACGACGGCCGCGTGCTGACCACCCGCGCGCAGAACAAGTTCGGCGGCCGTCTGTACGTGGACCTGAGTTTCGGCCTGCTCAAGGACGAGTCCGGCACCGTGCTCGGTGCTTTCGCGGTCGGCCGCGATGCGACGGCGCGCTATCTCGAACAGATGGCCCGGCGCGTCAACACCGAGGCGCAACCGGGCTGAGGCGCTGCAGATGCCGCCCGTCGACTGCCTCACCGAGACCGGTCCGTCCGCGGCGCCGCCGGAGGGCGCGCTGGAAATGCTGTCGCGGCTGCAGGCGCGCACGCTCCAGCAGTGCGCGACGCTCAAGCGGCTCGCGGAGTACCTGGCCGAGTGCGGGTCCGACGACGAGGCCCGGCAGGTCGCGGGTACCGTGGCACGCTACTTCGACACTTGCCAGCCGCGGCTGTTCGCGGACGAAGAGGAAGATCTCTTTCCGGCCCTGCTGGAGTCGATGGCCGGATCCGATCCCGTTTGCCTGAACGAACTCACCGCGGCGATGGCCGGGCAGCATCGCATGCTCGAGGCCGGGTGGGCGCGGCTGCGCAACGCGCTCGCGGCCGTCATGCGCGAGGACAGCGACACCCTGGACCGGCCGGAAGTCGAGGTGTTCGTGAACCTCTACCAGAGCCACATCGAGCGCGAGCAGTCGGAACTGCTGCCCATGGTGCAGCGGCTGCTGACCGACGATGCCCTGGCCGAGCTGTGGGCCGCCATGCGCAGGCGGCACGAGCACTGACGCTCTCGCGCGCCAGCTAGCCCCCCGCGCGCTTGACGGTGTGGCCCTGCGCCTGCAGCAGCTGCATCAGCCGGTCGCAGTGATCGCCCTGCACTTCGATCACGCCGTCTTTCACCGTCCCGCCGCAGCCGCAGGCGGCCTTGAGTTCGCGGCCCAACGCGGCGAGCGCCGCGGCCTCGAGCTGCAGGCCCTTCACGAGCGTGACCGCCTTGCCGCCGCGGCCCTTGGTTTCGCGCGACACCCGCACGATGCCGTCGGATGGCGGCTGGGCTGCCCTCGCCCGCGCGCAAACGCATTGCGTCATCGGACTGCGGCAGGCCGGGCACATCCGGCCGCCCTCGGTGGAGTAAACGAGCCCGCCGCCCGCCCTCTTCTTCATCATCGACATGCGCGGATTGTGGCCCAGGGCGCTACCGCGCCGCCGCGACGAGCCGCGGCAGCACGATGCGAAACTCGCTGCCCATGCCGGGACCCGGGCTGAACGCGCTGATCTCGCCGCCGTGCAGCTTCACGAGTCCCTTCACCAGCGCGAGCCCGATGCCCAGGCCGCCCTGCGTTCGCTCCGAGGTCCGCTCGGCCTGCGCGAACAGTTCGAACGCGGCCTCCACCATTGCGGGCGACATGCCGATACCGTCGTCGAGTACCGCGAGCACCACGGCTTCCGGCAGCAATTCCACCCGGACCTGGATGTGGCCGCCGTCGGGCGTGTACTTGGCGGCGTTGTTCAGAAGATTGGCCAGCACCTGCACCAGCCGGTGCCGGTCGCCGTACACCGGCGCGCGCACCGGCGCGAGCGCCACCTCGAGCTGGTGCCCGCGCGACTCGAGCAGGGGCTGGACCTGCTCGAGGGCCTCGGGCACGATCTCGTTGACGTCGATTTCACCCAGTTGGAGCTGCATCACGCCGCTGGTGATGCGGGAGACGTCCAGCAGGTCGTTGACGAGATCGTTCATGTGGCCGACCTGGCGCGAGATCACTTCACCGGTGCGCTTCAGGTCCTTCGGGCCGACGCCGGGCAGCGACAGCAGCTCCGCGGCCGCGGCGATCGGCGCGATCGGGTTGCGCAATTCGTGCGCCAGCGTGGCCACGAATTCGTCCTTGCGGCGGTCCGCGTCCTTGAGCTTTTCTTCCGCCTGCTTGCGCTGGTCGATGTCGCGGTAGAACACCGCCATGCCGCCGTCGAGGACAGGATAGGCCCGCACCTCGATCCACGCCGGCCCCACTCCCGGCGAGTGCCGCTTGTATTCGAGGCTGGCCGCCCGCCCGGTGCCCTTCACCTGGCGGTACAGGGTGGCCAGCGCGGAATCGGCGGCCTTGGGCCAGATGTCGCAGACCCGCCTGCCGAGTGCTTCCGCCGCCGCCAGCTGGCCGATCCGCAGGCCTTCCGCATTCACCTGCGTCAGGCGGGCTTCCGGGTCGAGCAGCGCGAACCCTTCGGCCATGCTGTCCAGGATGTACTGGCTGCGGTCGCGCTCCGCCCGCAGCGCGGCTTGCGCCCGCGCGGCTTCCACCGCGGACCAGGTTCGCTCGGCCAGGTCCTGCGTGCGCTGCAGGTCCAGCTCGCGCCAGTAATACGGTTCCTCCCGATGCAGGATCAGCACGATGGTCAGGCGGCCGGCCTTCACGAGCGGCACCGTCACGAACGAGCGCACCCCCACGCTGGCGTAAGCGTCGGCATGCGGCGCCGTGCGCGCGTCACGGGCTATGTCGTCCACCGCCACGGTGCTGCCGGACCTGAGCGCCGCGATGATTTCGGGCCCGAAATCATCGAGCCTGCTGTTGCGGCCGGCCACACTGGTCACCCCGGCGCGCCTCCAGTCGCGCTGCACGACGAACGTGCCGCTCGCGTCGTCGACCTCGGCATAGAGAACGCGCGACACGCCGAGCCGGCGCCCCAGCAGATCGCTGGCCGCCGCGATGATCGCGTCGGGGTCGGTGAGCGGGCGCAGCAGGTCCGAGACTTCGAGCTGGAAGGCCTGCCGGGCCGCATTCCTGTGCAGTTCCTGCTCCGCCAGCCTCCTGCGTTCATCGGCCAGCGCCCGCTCGACCGACGCCCAGGTGCGCTCCGCGGTTTCTTCGGCCAGGCCGACCTCGTCCTCGCGCCACGCATGCGCCTGCGTGCCTTCCACCTGCAACACCGCACACAGCGCGCCGCGCCTGAACACCGGCACCGCGAGCCTGCAACGCGCGGCCACCGGCGCCTCGTGCGAAGCCGCGTCGAGGTTTTCGCCCGCAGCCAGGTCGTTCACGCGCAGTGCCCGCCCGGCGCGCAACTGCGCCATGCCCGCGGCGCCGAATCGCTCCGCGGGCAGGATCAAGTCCGCCAGCGCAGGCAACTCGCCGGCGGTCCAGTCCCGGCGCGGGTGCAGCGTCCCGGCGCCTTCATCGACTTCCATGAACGACACGCGCGCCACGCCGAGTTGCGATCCGAGCAGCCGGCAGGCATGCGCCGTGATCTCGTCGACATCCGACAGGCCGCGCAAACGGTCGGCGAGCCGCAGCTGAAATGCGTGACGGCGCTCCATCAGCACCTGCTCGGTGGTCTCGTGCGCGATGCACATGACGCCGGCGACGCCGCCTTCATCGTCGTGCACGGGCGCGAAGGCCAGCGTGAACCAGCGCGGGCTGGGGCGGCCGTACCGCACCTCGTCAACGGGGAAATTCTGAAGCGAGCCCCGCTCGCCGGCCCGCGCCTGCTGCATGATCGGCTCCAGCGAGCGCCAGACTTCGGGGCACACGTCCTGCATGCAGGAACCCAGCGCCGCGGGGTGTTTGGCTGCCACGATCGGCAGGTACGCGTCGTTATAGAGCAGCCTCAGCGACGGTCCCCAGGCGAGGCACATGGGGATAGCCGAATCGAGCATCAGGTCGACGATGGCGAGCAGCGATCTCGGCCAGGTGTCCGGCGGCCCGAAGCCGCAGGCGTTCCAGTCGAATTCACGCATCGAGGCGTGCATCCGGGTCTTGCCCGGGAACAGCTCCCTGTGCACAACCATGCTGCCGCACCTTTACCGCATGGCCGCAGCTTACTACCGCAGGGAATCTCCCGTTGGCCGCTTCGGTCGGCGGCCGGCATCTCTTCAGCGTGCGCCCACCGCAACCAGGTTGGCGGCGAGCCCGCCCAGCAGCAGCCAGGCCGCCAGCATGGCGGCCAGGATGACCGGCTTGCGGCCCGCAGCGCGCACCATGGACAGCCGGGTCGTGAGGCCCAGCGCTGCCATCGCCATCGCAAGGCACACGGTCCCCGTTTCCTGCGCAACCGCGTGCAGGGCGGCAGGAATGACGCCCAGGGAATTGACGCCGGCCAGCGCCAGGAAGCCGAGCGCGAACCATGGGATCACGACGGCATCGGTTTGGACAACGGGGCGGGGATCGCCGCCCGCTGCCGCAATCCGGGCCGGCTTGCGGCTCTGCCACAGCGAGATCAGCAGCAGCACCGGGGCGAGCATCGCGACACGGCCGAGTTTCGCCACCACCGCCATGTTGGAGGTCGCGACGTCGAACATGCTGCCCGCCGCGACAGCCTGGGCCACCTCGTGGACGGTCGATCCGATGTAGATGCCGTAACTTCCCGGCCGGCCGGCGAAGCCCGCGGCGACAGCGATATGGATCAGCGGGTAAGCCAGCAGCGCGACCGTTCCGAACGCGACGACGGTCGCCACCGCCACCGCCACGTCGTTGGCCCGGGCGCGCACCACCGTCGCCACCGCCAGCACGGCGGCGGCGCCGCAGATCGCCGCACCGGCGCCGATGAGCAGCGCACTGGTGCTGTCCAGTCCCAGCACTCTTCGGCCGAGCCAGGCGGCCAGCAACAAGGTGCTCGCGATCATTGCCGCATCGAGCAGCAGCCCGACGGCGCCGAGTTCGCCGATGTCGCCGAACGTCAGGCGCAGGCCGTATAGCACGATGCCGGAGCGCAACAGGGTCTGCTTGCTCAACCCGACACCCGTCGCACACGAAGCAGTCGCCCCCGCCGGCACGCTGTTGCCCAGGCCGATACCCAGCAGGATGGCCAGCGTCAATGGGCTCAGTCCCCAGGCGGCCAGCGCGTCGATGCGGCCGAGTGCCAGGCTGGCTGCGGCAATCGCGCCGCAAAGCGCCAGTCCCGGCAGCGACGACGCCACGGCGCGCCGCCACGCTTGCGGGTGGGCAAGAAGCCTGCGCCGCCGGGCCGGCGTCCCGCCAGGCGCGTGTGCTGGTGTCGCCGGGGCCTCGTTCATCCGCAGCAATGTAGACTGGCGCCATTGACAAGTAAAACGGATTATTCAGCTTGAATCAACAAATCCAATCGATAAGCGTGCAGGCGCCACTCCCATGAGGCTCACACTGCGCCAGCTCCAGATCTTCCAGGCCATCGTGCAAACGGGCAGCACGTCCGCCGCCGCGAATGCGGTGTCCCTGACCCAGTCCGCGGCCAGCGCCGCGCTGAGCGAACTGGAAAACGTGTTGGGCACGCGCGTGTTCGACCGCGTGGGCAAGCGCCTGGTCCTGAACGACAACGGGCGCACGCTGTCGGTGCAGGCACGCTGGCTGCTCGATGGCGCGGCACAGGTCGAACGCCAGTTTTCCATCGTGCCCGGCGCGGCCGCCGCCGGCCCTTTACGGATCGGCGCCAGCACGACGATCGGCAACTACCTGATGCCGCGGCTGCTGGCCGACTATCGCGGCCATGCGGACATCTCCGAAGTCGACATCCGCATCGGAAATACCGGCGAGATCGTGCAGGGCGTCGCCCGCTTCGAGCTCGACGCCGGCTTCATCGAAGGGCCGTCCCACGATCCCCACCTGGCGGCGCTGCCCTGGATCCGGGACGAGCTGGTGCTGATCGCCGGCGCGAACCACCCGCTCGCCAAGCGCCGCGGCCGCGTGAGCGTGGCCGCGCTGCGCGACGCTGTGTGGCTGCTCCGCGAGCCGGGCTCGGGCACGCGCGAGGTGGTGGAAAACGTGTTGCGGCCGCACCTGCACAGCATGAAGAGCGGCATCTCGTTCGGCGACTCCGAAGCGATCAAGCGCGCCACCGCGCATGGGCTCGGGATCAGCTGCCTGTCGCGCTGGGTGGTGCAGGACATGCTCAGGCACGGCGAACTCGCGGAGCTGAAGACGACGCTGCCCGCGCTGTCGCGGCTGTTCTACATCGTGCGCCACCCGCACAAGTTCATCTCGCGCAACCTGGAACAGTTCCTCTCGTTCTCGCGCCGCGAAGGGATCGAAGGCTGGGCCCCGGTCGCCCGCGCGACAAAGGGGTTGGTGCGACGGAAGACCGGTTCGTAAGGGGAATTGGCGTTCACGGGGCGGGCACTTGGCGCCCACCGACAAGCCGACTCAGCCCTTGGCCTGCGCCGCCTTGCGATCCGCGACCACCTTCTGCGCGGACGGCCGCTCACCGACGAGTTTGGTGTAGGCCCTGTGGTCGATCCCCGCGGCGGCGAGCAGGTCCTGCCCGAAGACGGCCTTGGTCGCCATCGCGACCAGCGGCAGGTGGTTGAACGCCGAGCAGTCGGCCTGCGTGAAAGTGTCACCCGCGACGTAGGGCGAGAACTTCGCCAGCCGCTTGAATGCGGCGATGTTGGCCTCGAGCTGCTTGCGGATGCGCGCCGCATTGCCTTCACTCAGTGGCGCCGAGCCGAAGAACGCCGGCCCGTACAACTGCCGCGCCACGATTTCGAGGTGCCAGTCGATGAAAGTCGTCAGCTCGCGCACTTTCGCGGCGGCGAAGGGATCGGCCGGCAGCAGCGGCGGCTGCGGCCAGGTGGCCTCGATCCATTCCAGCAGCGGCTGGCTTTCGCACAGCGCGCCGCGGTCCGTGCTGATGAAGGGAATCTTGCCCAGCGGCGACGCGCCGAGGATCGCCTCGTCGGTGCTGTGCGTCGCTGCGTAGGCTTCATCGAACGGAACGCCCTTTTCGAGCAGCGCCAGCTTGACCTTGTTGTAGTAGTTCGAAATCGGCGAGCCGTGCAGGGTCAGCATGTTTGTCTCCAAGAAAATTCAACGCCTATACGCAAGTTCGTATTCAGGGCGGTTTCGTATTCATTTCGCCCGCTTCAGCGGCTGCCACCCGGCAAAACGCGGGTAGTGCCGCTGCACCACCGGGCCGTCGAAATCCCACGCGATGCACTTGCCCAGGTGGTAGGGCGGCTTGTCGCTCTCGGGCTCGGGCAGGCCCGCCTGGCGGCGCAGCCGATGCTGGTACGAGGGAATCGTCTGGTAGGCCGCCGTCGCCATGTTGAACAGCAGCTCGCGCAGGTGCGTGCAGCCCCGGATGCCGCCGAGCGCGCGCTCGATCGCCTGCCGCCAGCCCGGGCCCATGGTCGCGCCGACCATGCGCTGCATCGGCTCCTTGCCTTGCTGGCATTCATTGAACGGCGTGTGGTCCGATGAACTGGCGATCTCCCGGATCGTCAACGTGTCGTCGACGGTGACACGGATCGACATGCCGTGGATGGGCGTGCCGGGCGGCATGACGCCGCGCTCGGAGCGCTCCAGCGGATAGCTCTTGGTGTCGGTCATTTCCGCTTCGATGTCCCACCAGCCGTCTTCGCGGTGGTAGCCGCGGTACACCACGGTGCGAGTGTGCAAATGAGTTCGGGGTTGGGCGGCAGGCAGGGGCATCGGGGAGTTCGGACAGTCGTCGGGGAAAGAGGCGATTTTCTCAGGTTTGAGGTGCGTCCGCCGAGCTGGGGTCACTTGCGCCAGCGCGGCGACGGTCGCTGATGCGACAGCGGGACTGGACGCGTCCGACGCGCGCGGTCTCGATTTACACCATCCACTTGGATGGTGCTAAGATGGACACATGCCGAAAGCCAGCAGCAAATCCCTCGTCGCGAAAGTCAAACCCGCGGACGAAAAAATCACGATCAATCTCGGCTGCGTGGACCTGGGCCAGATCGACCTGTTGGTGCAGGAAGGCTTCTATGCCAACCGCACCGATCTCATCCGCACCGCGGTGCGCAACCAACTGGCGACCCATGGTGAGGCCGTGCGCCAGGCCGTGTCCCGCAAGACGCTGGTACTCGGCATCCAGCACTTCAGCAAGGCCGACTTGCAGGCGGTGCACGCTTCCGGCGACAAATTGCAGATCCGCGTGCTCGGCCTGGCGTCCATCGCACCGGACGTGACGCCCGCGCTGGCATTGGCCGCCATCGAATCCATCACCGTGCTGGGCACGCTTCATGCAACTGCCGCCGTGAAGGCGGCGCTCATGAAGCGAACCCGCTAGCACCAACCCCATCCAAACAGCATGAACCCTATTTTTCAACGCCTGATGCGCGAAGCCACCCGCCTGACGCGCAAGGGCGACCTGCGCGGGGCCGCCGCGGCGATCCGGGCCGCGCTCTCGCGCGATGGCGCCGCGCAACCGGCGATGCCGCCCTCCGCGCCGGCTGCGAACGATCCGCGCGTGATCCCCGCGCCGCTGCCGGCCAGCGCGCCCGAATCCCCTGCCGCGCCGGCGCAAGCGCCCCGGCCACGTGCCGGCGAATTCATCGCGGGGCATTACGCCGCCGAAGCAGGGGCGCGCGACTACAAATTGTTTATCCCGCCCGCGGCCGGCGAGCGGCCCCTGCCGCTGCTCGTGATGCTGCATGGCTGCACCCAGGACCCCGAAGATTTCGCTGCCGGCACGGCCATGAACGAGGCCGCGCTCGTGCACGGCTTTTACGTGCTGTATCCCGCCCAGTCGGCGCACGCGAATCCGCACCGCTGCTGGAACTGGTTCAAGCACAACCACCAGGGGCGCGGCCGCGGCGAACCCGAGCTGCTGGCCGGCATGACGCGCGAGGTGATGGCGCATTACGCGATCGACCCGACGCGCGTGTATGTCGCCGGCCTGTCGGCGGGCGGCGCGATGGCGGCGATCCTGGGCGATGCGTACCCGGACCTGTTCGCGGCGGTGGGCGTGCACTCGGGCCTGGCCACCGGCACCGCGAAGGACGTTGCCTCCGCGCTCGGCGCGATGAAAGGCAACGGCGCCAAACCGGCGGGCGCGGCGAGCGGCGTGCCCACCATCGTGTTCCACGGCGACGCCGATGGCACGGTGCATCCGGGCAATGGGGACCACGTGATCACCGCCAGTGCCGGCGCCCTGGAGGCGCAGGTGGAACAAGGCCGTTCGGCCGGTGGACGCGCTTACACGCGCCGTGTGGTGCGGCGGGCCGATGGCACGGTGCTCGCGGAGCATTGGGTCGTGCACGGCGCGCAGCACGCGTGGTCGGGCGGCAAAGCCAAGGGTTCTTATACGGATCCACGCGGCCCGGACGCCACCGGCGAGATGGTGCGCTTTTTCATGGAGCACCCGCACCCGAGCGCGGGGACTTCGGCCCCGTAGGGTCGGCAACTCTTAGCCCGCCACCCCTTCTCACTGGAACTGCCGCAGGATCCGCCCCAGCAGGCCGTTCACGATGTCGACCAGCGGATCGCGCTGGCGCTGTTCGCGCGGCGCGGGCCGCGGGCGCGGAATGGCGAATTCGGCCTGCGCGTCGATCCAGTGGTAGCGCAGCGACTGCTGGAAGTACTCGCCGACGATCGGCAGCGCGCTGCGGGCGCCCTGCCCCCACTGCTCGCCCATCGACGCGTGGTTGTCGTTGAAGCCGACCCAGGCGCCGGCCACGAGCTGCGGATGCATCAGGATGAACCAGCCGTCGGTGTTGTCCTGGGTCGTGCCGGTCTTGCCGGCGACGTCGGCCTGGATACCGTAGCGCGAGCGGATCGCCGCGCCGGTGCCCTCGTCCACCACCCCGCGCATGACGTTCACCAGCGTCAGCGCGCTGGCACGCGGCATGGCCTGCTCGGGTTCGCGGGGGATGAAGCCTTCCAGCGTGCGGCCGTCGCGCGCCTCCACCCGGATCACCAATTGCGGCTCGCTGTAGCGGCCCGAATTGGCGATCGTGCCGTACGCCGTGACCATCTCCTTGAGTGTCACCGGGCTGGTGCCCAGCGCGAGCGAAGGCACCGGATCGAGCTTACTCTGCCGCACGCCCATCGCCTGCGCCAGTTTCACCACGTTGGCCGGGCCCACCTGCTCCATCACCTGCGCCGTGATCGTGTTCTTCGAATACACCAGCCCGTCGCGCAGGGTCACAAGCTGGCCGCTCGGCGGCGTCGCATCGGTGGGCGTCCAGACATCGCGTCCCGAACCATACGAAATCGCCTGGTCCACGTACGTCCGCGAAGGATCGAAGCCCTGCATGAACGCGGCGCCGTAGACGAACGGCTTGAAGGTGGAGCCGGGCTGGCGCCGCGCCTGCGCGACATGGTCGAACTGCTCCTGCGCGAAGTCGCCGCTGCCGACCCAGGCCTTGACGAAGCCGTTGCGCGGATCGAGCGAGAGCAAGCCCGCCTGCAGCAGGTGGCGCTCCTGGCCGCGCTTGCGCCGCGCATCCGCCAGCGACTGCAGGTGCGCGAGCTGCCGCGCGACGGCGGCGTTGGCGGCCTTCTGGTGCCTTGCGCTGATCGTGGTGCGCACCACCAGCCCGTCCGCATAGATGTTGTAGCCGCGGCGATCGGCCCACTCGATCAGCCACTTGCGCAGCAGTTGCGCCACATGCGGCGCCGGGCCCAGCGGTTCGGTCTGCCGCTCGAAATCGAGTTCGAGCGGGCGGTTCTGCAGCGCCTGAAGCCGGGCGGCGTCGAGTTTTCCGAAACTCGCCATCTGCGCCAGCACCAGGTTGCGGCGCTGCACGGCGCGCTCGGGATTGGTCACCGGGTTGTAATAGCTGGTGCCCTTGAGCATGCCGATCAGCGTGGCGCTTTCCAGCACGTCCAGCCGGTCGGCCGATTTGTCGAAATAGGTGCGCGCCGCCATCTCGATGCCGAACGCGTTGTACAGGAACGGCACCGTGTTCAGGTAGGTCTCCAGGATCTCGTCCTTGGTATAGACCCACTCGATCTTGATGGCCGTGATCGCCTCCTTCACCTTGCGGGTGATCGAGACGCCGCGGCCGATCTCCTCCGGGTAGAGATTGCGCGCCAGTTGCTGCGTGATGGTCGAGCCGCCCTGGCGCTCCCCCGACAAGGTGCTCAGGACGGCCGCGCCGGTGCGCCGCACGTCGATGCCGTGGTGCTGGTAGAACCGCCGGTCCTCCGTCGCGATCAGCGCGTTCACCACGTGCGGCGAGATCTTCTTGAGCGGCACCCATTCGCGGTTGAGGCGCCTGTATTCGGCCAGCACGACGCCGTCGGCCGACATCACGCGGGCCGGCACCTCCGACTTCGCCTTGCGCAGGTCGCCGATGCCGGGCGTGAACGGGATCAGCGCCAGCACGTACAGCAGCACGAGCGCGGGCAATACCGCAGCCGCACGCAGCGGGTGGCGCCGCGCCGCCTCG
>JAGRPN010000077.1 GCA_019449555.1 Ramlibacter sp. | reverse complement strand
TCACCAAGGAGTAAGCCTTGGTCTTGCCCTGGTCGATTCCCATGAGGCGCAGTGTGGAGGTGTCGAGGGCACCCGAGAGGCTCGAAAAGGCCGAGTCCGAGTAGCTGACCACAACGCCTGTGTACGCCCCCGCAGCGGCGCAATCAGCCACCGTGAAGCTCACGTTGAACACGTTTTTGCCGCCGGGGCGGGGCACTACAGCGCCCGTGAGGGAACAGCCCGTGGCGAGGCCGGTAGCTGCCACAGAGCCTGCGTCATCGATGCTGAACGTGGCTGTGGGGCTCGTGCGCGGCCTCCAGGCCCCCGAGACATCGGAGATGCGCGCGGGCCTGTTGTAGTCGTAGCCGGTAGCCGGGGTCGCCAGGGTGGCGCTAGGGGCGGTGGTGTTGGTGTGTGCAGGCACGACGGCCTTCAGCGTGCTCTCGCTGCCGGTCAGGCTCACGGGGGTCTGCTCCAATGGGGCACCCAGCCAGGACACCAGAGCCCGCTCCTGGGTGAACGTGAAGTCGGGGCCGGTGTACCCGAAGGTGCCCTGCGCGAACAGCACGCGGGGCTCGGTGGTGGGACCAGCGGGCTGTTGCAGCACCCATGCTTCTTGGTTCTCCAGAACCAGCACGCTCGCGTGTCGCCCAGCGAAGTCGAAATAGTCGAGGCTCTTCCCCAGGTACAGCCCCTGCTGCATCTCCGGATCGCCCCCTCCACCCCCGCATGCTGCGAGGACCACTGCTGCGGCCATCGGTGCAATCGCTTTTCTCATGTAGCTCATCTCCAATTTGACAGGGGTGCAGCTTGTTGCAGCAAGCACGCAAAGGCAGTGATAGCAGTCACACGGTCGAGCATGTGTCCCCGCCGATTGGATTTTGACCCGGGAATGGGAGGTGGCAGAGAGAGACTGCCAGCTGTAAACAACTGTAGATCACAAGCGTTGTGAGGCAGCGATTCGAGGGCTGAAGTGCGAGCGGGGCAAGCCGTGAAGGGCGTAGCCCGTAGCAGCTTGCCCCGCTCGCGGTGGCCTGTGGGTGAGTGTGGGCCGCTTGCGGCGGAACACTGCTCCGACGGGGCAGCTCTCTCCGATGTTCAAGCGCACGATCCGAAGAGACGGAAATTTCACGAAGGAGTGGGATCTCGCCATAGTCCCAGGCGGGCACGCCTGGCCGCGTTCTGCCGCGCCTTCAACAGACTTCTGTTCGCCGAGAGAGAAACAGCCAGGCGAGCGGGCGCGTTCTGTTGTTTTCATGAGTGTCCTATCTGGGCTTGACTTGACGAAAGCTGGGTGTCTGCCTGACGGACGAAGTAAGAAGCCGCTGCATTGTCGAATGTCAAATGGCCGGCAATATAAGACCGGAAACTACAGGTAGTCCCAGTCACGAGATCTTGAGAAGTCACATGTACTACGCGCTGCTCTTCATTGCCATTGTCATCTCCTTGTCCATCGGCGCCGTGGTCTCCGACCGGCGAGATTCGCGCAGGCTGTTGAAATTCTCCCCGGCCTGAAAAGCGGGGGGCTTCTTCTCCAACCATCCGCGCTTCTTGAATGTCCGTTCAAGCCTGGAACGGACTGTCGAGCGTCAACTTCCAGAGCAGCCTCCCGACTGAGAGGCCCTATGGACTTTTGCCGTGGTTGATGTTCAAGTAGAAGTGCTTGCAGCAATAAGGCTTGCACGCAACCCATGTCTTTTCAGAACAACTCACCAGGTGACTTATGTACAAAAAGATTCTGGTTGCCACAGATGGGACAAAGCTATCGAAAAAGGCTGTCGAAGCAGCATCGAAACTGGCAGTTGATTTTGATGCGGTTTTGACGGTTGTCCGCATCGTTCCGCACTATGCAAAGACCTTCTTCGATGGGTCATCAATCCTGAGCATCAAGGAAATGGCAGATATCGAAAAGGAGTGGACCGTCCAGGCACAGGCGTCGCTCGATCAACTGTTGAAGACGACGATCGCCAAGCATATCAGTGTCAATACCGTCGTCGCAAAATCCAGCAATGTGTCTGATGCTTTGCTCAAAGTGGCCAAGAAATCAAAAGCGGATCTGATTGTGATGGCGTCGCACGGACGTGGCGGCATCAAGCGTGTCTTGCTTGGTAGCGAGACTCTTCAGGTTCTGACCCACTCTGAAATACCCGTTCTGGTCATCCGCTAACCTCTTCGCAACCAGGCTGTGCGCTAACTTCGCTGGCGCCTCTAGCGCCGCCCCACAAAGAAAGCGGCCCCGAAGGGCCGTTTTCCTGGCTAGGGCGCAGAGGCACTACACCCGCGGTTCGCCTTCGCTATTGACCGTCACGGTCGGTCCCGGGGGAGCCACCATCTGGACGTGGAACTCCCGGCCCCGGAAGACGTAGGTGACATCCCAGTAGTCGGGGCGGACCTGCCCGACGGGCCTGTCGCAACGCTGGACGTCCTGCGTGTAGGCTTGCTGCCCGCTGCTGTCGCGGCCCACGTTGGCACCTAGCGCAGCACCGCCGAGTACGCCCAGGGCCGTGGCGGCGTCCCTGCCGCCTCCGCCGCCGATCTGGTGGCCCAGGATGCCGCCGATCACGGCGCCGGCCAGGGCGGCGGGGATGTTCGCACTGGTGTTGTTCGGGCTGATCTGTTCGCGTTCCACCCAGCAGCGCTGCTGCGGTGTACCAACGACGGCGCGCACGGAAGTGACGTTGGCCTCGAACGTCTGCTCTCCACCCCGGCGGCGATAGTCGTACGCGCCGGTGGGTGCATTGCGGTTGTCGGAAACACGGTCGTTGATGTCCGCCCTGCGCACCGACGAAATCCGGTCGTTCAGGCCCAGCGCGGACACCGACGGATAGCGGCCGGGCTGCAGGATCACGCAGCGGCCCGCGAACCGGGCATCTTCGCAGGCCACCCAGTTGTCGCCGCGAACGTCGATCGACGAAGCGCGGTCGTTGAAGCCGACGCGGCCGAAGTCCTCGATGGCGCGGTCGGTCGTGAATGCCTGGCCCTGGAAGCCATCGTGCTCATAGAAGGTGATCTGGGAGCCAGGCCGGGCGTTATCCTGAACAATCGGCCGGGGCACAGAACGGTAGTCCCCGACGCGGTCGTTGACATCTGCCCTGCGCACCGACGAGATCCGGTCATTCAGGCCCAGCGAGGACAACTCCGGATAGCGGCCGGGCTGCAGGATCACGCAGCGGCCCGCGAACCGGGCGTCTTCGCAGGCCACCCAGTTGTCGCCGCGAACGTCGATCGACGAAGCGCGGTCGTTGAAGCCGACGCGGCCGAAGTCCTCGATGGCGCGGTCGGCCGTGAATGCCTGGCCCTGGAAGCCATCGTGTTCATAGAAAGTGATCCGGGAGCCAGGCCGGGCGTTATCCTGAACAATCGGCCCGGGCACAACGCGGTTGTCCGCGGCACGCTCATCCCTTCCGATCGCACGCGCCGACGAGACCCTGTCGTTCAGGCCCATCGCGGACAGCGACGGATAGCGGCCGGGGCGCAGCACCACGCAGCGGCCCTCGAACCGGGCGTCTTGACAGACTTCCCAGCGCTCGCCCTGCACGACGACTGACGAGGCCCGATCATTGAAGCCGAATCGCTGGAAGTTGTCGACATCCCGCTCTGCAGTGAAGGATTGGCCCCTGAAGTCATCATCCTGGTAAAACGTGACCTGCGCGGTCGCGTGTGCGGCAATGGCCACCGCGGCCATCGCCAATGCATTCTTCAATAGCCTGTTCATTGTTTTCACCTGCCGAACGTTTTCCGCCAACCTGGCGGTGTGCCCATCATTCAGGCTGCACGCCTGCAAAGCATCTCGATGAGCGATAGCAAAAAGACATTCGTTTAAATATAGAGTTCGCCTCGAACGTTTCCTTGACCACGGTCAATCCAAATTTCGGAAACGTCACCACTGACGCTGGCGCAAAGACGCTTCGTTCCCCCCTTCACCGCTCGCAATCTGCACCGCTCGATCCTGGATGGCGCAGTGGCAGGCGTTGATCTTGGTCAACATTCCTGCGCCAAAAGCGTCCTATCTATTAATGATCGGAGCGATTGGGCAGGTCGTACTGCTACTGATGGGCAGGCTGTAGCTTGCCGATTCGCTTCGGTCCTTCGACTTCGGCTTGGCCTTCGAACAGAAGCGTAGGTTCATCATCCATCTGGAGAGCTAACCATGACACAACAACTTAAGCGCCTTTCCACTTTCATCCTGATGCTTGTGCTGGCGTCGTTCCTGGGCTGTGCTTCAACATCCAAGCATGAGGGAACGGGAGAGTATCTCGACGACTCCGCCATCACGGCGAAGGTGAAGGCGGCAGTGTTCAATGAGCCGACGCTGAAGTCCGCGGAAATCAACGTCGAAACCTTCAAGGGCGTGGTGCAACTGAGCGGTTTCGTGCGGTCGCAGGCGGACATCAATCAGGCGGTCCAGGTTGCACGCGGCGTCGCCGGCGTCAAGTCCGTTAAGAACGACATGCGGCTCAAGTGACGAGCTGACCACTGCTGACCGGGGCGGGCCGCTACGGGATTTGTCGCTCTGGGACGAATCTCCTTGAACCGCATCACGGAGGCGCAAGGTTGGTTGGCTCTACCGTCATTGCTCAAAATGGGCACTCGACCCTCGCCTATGAAGTCAACGACGTAGCAAGCCAAGGGCCTTGTCACGCCATGCGCTTGCTTCTCATAAACCCCAGGTTCAACGAAAGCTTCTGGAGCTTCAAATGGGCACTGGACAAGATGCTGTCCGGCAAACGCGCAATGAATCCGCCGCTCGGGCTGGCCACCCTGGCCGCGCTTTGTCCGCCCCGCTGGACGGTCGAGATCGTGGACGAGAACATCGAATCCCTGCCGCTTGCGCCGCAGGCCGACCTCATCGGCATCTGCGGCATGGGTGTCCAGGCGCCGCGACAGAAGCAATTACTGGGCTTCTACCGGTCCAAAGGGTATTACGTCGTTGCCGGCGGTAGCTATGCGTCGCTGTGCCCGGAGTTTTTCGGGGGCATCGCCGACACGGTGATCTGCGGGGAGGCAGAAAACATCTGGAGGCAGTTTTGCGTTGATTTCGAGCGCGGTGCGGCGCGCCCGCTATACACGGAAACGGGCACGGTATCGATGGCCGACTCGCCCACGCCTCGGTTCGATCTGCTCAAGCTCGAAAAGTACAGCGTAGCGACGCTGCAGTTTTCGCGCGGCTGCCCGTTTCTGTGCGAATTCTGCGACATCATCGTCATGTTCGGAAGGACCCCGCGCTGGAAAAGCCCCGAGCAGATCGGCCTCGAGCTCGACCAGTTAAGGAAGCGAAACATACGCGACGCCTTTTTCGTGGACGACAATTTCATCGGCAACCGCAAGGCGGCAAAAACGCTGTTGGAATATCTGAAGAACTATCAAGCGCGCCACGGTTACCGCTTCATCTTCGGAACGGAGGTATCGCTGAACGTAGCGCAGGACGACGAGCTGCTAAGGTTGCTGCGCGAGGCGAACTTCGCCTGGGTCTTCATCGGCATCGAATCTCCCGACGTCGAGAGCCTGAAGGAGACGAAAAAATCCCAGAACCTGCGAGCTGGCATTCTGGAGTCGGTGCGCAAGGTCTATGGGCACGGGATCGACATCCTGGCCGGATTCATCATCGGCTTTGACAACGACACGCTGGAAACGTTCGAGCGGCAATACCGCTTCATCATCGACTCCGGCATCCAGGCGGCGATGGTCGGCCTGCTCACCGCATTGCCGCGCACCCCGCTTTACCGACGGCTGGAACAGGAAGGGCGCCTCATCGCGCAGGCCGACAGCACCAACAATACGCGTCTTGGCACCAACATCGCGCCCAAGCGCATGGAACATGACGCGATGGTTGCGTCATACAAGGCGCTCTACGAGCGTTTGCTCGAAGACCGGCGAATCGCCGATCGGGTGCGCAACAAGGCGCGCTATCTGCGCGACCCCGTGCGCCAGAGCCAATATGGCCTGATCGAGGGCCTGGCCATCCTTCGCCGGCTGATGGCGAGGGGAATCCTTCCGGGCGGATTGTCCAGATTGTTTCATTTCCTGCGCAGCCTGCCCCTGGCGTCGCCGCGTCTGCTGCCGCAGGCGATCACGGACTGGATCATGGGGCTCGCCATGCGGGACTATGTCGAGCGTCGCTTCGATGTCACGAAGATATCCCGGCAGGCCATCGCCTCGCGCCTGTTTCAATCGTTGCAGGCCGCGTTGGCCGTCTATATGGAAAGCGGCAAGGTCATCGTGGCGTTGAAGGATGGCCCCGCGGCCGGGCTGAACCTGTCGGTCTCCATCAAGGGATGGCTGGACCGGAGTTTTTTCTCGCGCACGGCCAGGCACCTGGAGAAGCTGCTCAAGCGCACTCCTTCAACCGTCACGCTTCGCATCGAACTGGCACACGAGGTGGAAGTAAGGTATCTGGACCGTCTGCTGCGACGCCTGGCCCCTTACGGCGACAGGATCTTCATCCACTTCGACGCCAGGTTGCGCGAGTTGGTCCGGATCGATTCATCGGTATTCCACCTGATCCTGGATTGACCCGTGTATCAGCTGATTGACCGTAGGTGTGGCCTCAGCACCGCCGACTTCGGATGAGCCTGCGAATAGACTTCTTCCCGCTGCTGGCCAAGCATTGGGAAACTACAACTCGAACACCTCGGCGTACACCAGCCGCTCCTCCACCACCACCCGCCGCCTCACCGCGCCAGCTCGTACCTCGGGCACGGTGCGGTCGGTGTAGAAGCGCTCGAACTCGCGCAGCATCAGCCGGCTCTCGCGACCTCCCGGCGTCGCCGGCACCTGTGCGGAGGCCGTCCAGATCGCCGGGTCGAACAGCGGCGGGAACGGCGGCACGCGCACGCGGTCGGCTGCCCCGTCCGTCACGCGGATGCCGGCCAGCGGCCCCAGGTGCGCGGCGGCTGCCTCGGGCCGCAGCTCCATCCTGTCGAAGCGCAGCGGCTGGCCGCCACGCGACCTGACGGTCAACTGCGCGTCACGCACCGGCTGCAGCAAAGCATCGGGCGAAATCGCAAGTCCGCCGGCGAACTGCGCGCCATTCGCCGCGGGTGCGCCGCCCGGCGCCGCCGGGCCGCTGGCGAGCACCGCGGTGTCTTCCCAGCCAAGGTCCGTAGCGAGCGACGCGTCACGCGTCTGCAGCACGAGTTCCATGCGGTTGCGGCCCGTCTCCTGCGCCACGCCGAGCGGCGGGACGAACGAGATGTCGGCGTAGTCCGATTCCCCCTGCCCGCCGGCGTTGAAGCTGCGCATCGGGCCCCGCTCGGGGACGGGACCATAGACGTTCAGCGTCAAAGCGGCGCGCCGGCGCTGCAGCACGGCCTTGCGGCGCGGCAGCACCTGCGCGAACTCCGCCAGCACCACGCGCGACACGTTGGCGCCGGCAATCGCGTTCGGCTGGTAACGCACCAGTGCCAGCCGGACGAACGGCATGTACGCGAGCCCCGGGTTCAGCTCGACGTCGCAGTACCAGAGCTTGCGCGTGGGGTCGAAGTGCACGCGGTGGCCGACCACTACCACCGATGGTCCGCCGGGTGCCTCGATCAGCGAGACCGGCTCGCTGTTTACGACCGCGGGAAAGTCGGCGACATGCGACTTCGTGACCGGCGCAGTCCCGTCCCACAGCGGGTCGCCGCCCCATTGCGTCACGAAAGGCACGAGCGTTGCCGTGATGGCGTCGAACGCCGCGTTGTCGCCCGCGATGACGACGCCCAGCAGCTCGCCGTCGCCGGAGGAAAACCAGGGCCTGTCCAGGTAAACGCGCAGGCCGTTGCCCCAACGGGTGCTCTGCAGCGTGTCATTGGCCGGTGCGGGGCGCTCCCAGCGGAAGGTCGGCAGCACGATGACCATCTCCGGAACCGCCGGTGGCGCGCTGGCCGGCACGATCAGCCCTTCGATCGCGCCGGCCGTGCCGGGACCGACGGCAATGACAGGCGCGCCGGCATCGCTCGCGACCGTGCTCCCCGGCAGCGTGCGCGCTTCGACGTGGTCCTCCGTCACTTCGGGGCCGTCGCACGTGATCATCGAGGGCTTCGCGAACAGCTCCGGCGGCAGGTATTCGCGGAAGCGGGTCGTGGCGCGCAGGTGGTAGTGGACGAAGCGGAAACGCGTGTCGCCGAACTCGTGGCGGTTGCCGGGTGCGGCAGGGCGTTTGGCGAGGTCGGTCGGCTGCACCTGGCCGCCGACCGGAATGAACCGCGTCTGGGCGTCCACCGCATCCTGCAGCCCGAAGACGTTGGCATGGTTCTCGTCCAGGCGGATCTCCGAGAGCGCCGCCTGGTGCGGGATACGGCGCGGCCCCGGATGGGCCGGATCGTCGTTGAGCGGGTCGTCGATCCACTCGTCCCACTCGCCCACGATCTCGAACTTGCCCGTGCTGGGACCGTGCAGGTGCACCCGACGCGCGTTCAGGTCCGCATGTTGAGAACCCGGGTCGCGCCGGACCGAGACGGTCTCCATCCATGGCTTGCATACCGGCTGCTGGGTGGCATGCACGAGCGTTAGTCCGCGCCAGGGCGTTACCATCCAGTTCGCCCCTGCCATAGCTTCGGCCCGCAGCCGCATGGCGCCGTTGTCGTCCTGCCACCGCGGCAGGCCGAAGTGGCCGACCAGGCGGTCGTGCACGAAGCTCGCGTAGCGCAGCCGCGCGATGTGGCCCTTGGGCAGGAAGATCCGCAGGACGCCGGCTTCGGCATCCCACTCGGGCGCGTCGGACGCGGTGTGCTCGTCGCCGCAAGGCGGCGTCTCGACTTCGCCGGGCTGCTCGGCCAGTACCAGCCGGAGGCTGCGCATGTCGTCGGGCCAGTCGGGCGCGCCCTCGGCATCCTGCGGGTTGGTGTCCATGTCCACGAGGAGCATCCAGCTCTTTGAGGCAGTGACGAAGGCCGCGCGCAGGCCGGTATCGATCACCACCCCAGGCAGCCCCGGCGCCAGGGCCTGCAGCGGCTTGCCGGCGACCAGCCGCTCGATGCCGGGCACGCCATGCAGCGCGATGCCGCCGCACGCGGGGTCCGGCAGGTACGGCACGGGAACGATGGCTTCGCGATGCACGACGTACTGGCCGGCCGCGAAGCGGTCGCGCTTCGGGTCGCCTTGCTCGGGCGGCTTGATCAGCGCGCCGTCGCCCTGTACCGTCGCCGCTTCGCCGGCCTTCGCGGGCGTCACCAGCTCGATCTGCGCGCCGGGCACCGGGTGCATCAAGGATCCGTTCTCCCGCGCGGCGATCGCGTAGGCGGCCTTGGCGCGGGCCGCGTCCTGGCTGCCGATCGCGGCGTCGAACAGACCGTGGAGCTCGCAGGTCTGCTGCGACGCCTTCGGTGGCACCGCATGGCGCTCGGCGACCTCGCCGTACTCGAAGTCGGGGTTGCCGTAGAGCGCGGCGAGCGGCCCGGCGATATCAGCTGTGTAGTCCGCCGTGGTCCGATCGAAGTTGCTGCGCAGGACCAGGCGCTCCAGCGATTCGCCTTCACTCAGCTTGCGGCGCAAGGCCAGCGGCGGCGGATCGAGCGGTTCGAAGCGGCCGTAGGCGACCGGCTCCGTGGCGTGCTCGACCTCCCCGAGGTCAGGGTCGTCCAGCGCCAGGCTGTTGCCGGCCAGATCCACCAGGCGCGCGCGGACGCGGTACTCGTGCCCGTAGCGCAGTCGCGGCAGGGTGCCCTTGACCGGCCGGAAGCGAACGGCGATGCCGTTGCCGGACGACGCTGTGTCGTCGACGACCACGATCTCCTCGGTCTGCAGGTGGGTGCCCGGCAACGTGCTGTCGCGCAGGGTGCGGCCGGGCCGTGGCACCGCGAGGCTCCAGCCCGTCCAGCGGAAGAGCGTTTCGTGCAGGTAGTGGTCGTCGGGGGTGTCCTCGTTGCTCGTGGTCGAGGCGCCCTTGACGTAGCCCTCGTCGGGCGGCAGCTTGACCGGCAGCGGTGCTTCGCCCTCAGCGGCGGGCAGAGCGGTGACGTCTCCCTGGCGCGCGCACAGGCTGCGCCAACGGCCGGCTTCGCGTTCGAGCACGTCGATGCGGTAGCCGCGCAGCACGTCCTCCGCGTAGAGAGTGACCGAAGGCCTGCCGCCCGCGGAGCCGATCGCCTGCTGGGTCAGCACGGCGTCGGCCGCGGCCATGCCGACCTGGCCGGCGCGCCCGTGCCGCGACACGCCCAGCCCGCCCGAGCGCAGGCTGGCCACGGGCTGGCGGTCGCCCGTGGTGTAGGTGACCTGGCCGTCCGCGCCCGTCGCCAGGCTCCTGGCGACCAGGTTCTGCGCGGTCAGCGTGAAGTTCACCGTCTTCAAGGCAGCGCCGTCGGGATCGAGCTGGTAGATGTCGAACTGGCTGCTTTCGCGCGGATCGCGCGGCAGGTGCCGGTCGTCGGCGCGCTCCAGCCGCAGCAGGCCGTCAGCGTGGTCGGTGGTGCGCGCGGCGACCACGAAGCGGTGCCTGGTGGCGCTCCAGGCCATGCGCGGGAACACGTCGCCCGCAGCGAGGTGCGGTGGCCCGCTGTGCAGCTGCAGGCGCATGGTGCCCTGGGCCGGCGATGCCGCCGCGAGCATCGCGTCGATCCCGTCCTCTTTCTCCAGCACGCAGTCGATCACCAGACCGAGCCGGCGCAGCAGATTCGGATGGTCCGCGTACGAGGCGACCCGCTGGTGGAAGTCGAACTCGGGAGGGGCGAGCGGCGCGGTGCCGCCTGCCATCGCCGGCCGCTTCATCTCGAGCTGGGCCTTCGTCGGGACCGTGCGGCGGTAGAAGCGATCGGCCTGCCACATCGCGTATTCGGCCGGGCCGCTGAACTGCTCCATCAATTGCGCGCGCGCCTCGCGGTCGGCGGCAGCGACCTGGATCGTTCCGTTGCGGATCAGCGCCGGATCCTCCCAGTCCGGGGGGAGCGCCCGCAGCGGGAACTGCACGCCCTTGCCCTCCGACCCAGGCACCTGGGCGGGCGCCTTGATGCAACTGGCGTCGTCGAACACGGCACCGTTCACGATGCGCTCGTGCGGACCGGGACCGTCGCCGCCCTCGGGCCGGCGGTGGAAGCGCCCGAACCCGGGCAGCGGCACCTCGATCGAGCGGTCGCCGAGCACCACGGTCTGCGTCCGCGTGCCCAGCTCAGCCAGCATGCCCTTGAGGGCCGGGTCGGCGGCCCGCCAGGGCAACAGCGTGGGATGCCCGCCGCTGCCCGCCTGGGCCGACATCGACGCGTAGTGCTGGCGCACGAAGCCCAGGACGTTACGCACAGGGAACGAGCGCAGGTTCACCCGGCTCATGTCCTTGAACTGGAAGCCGGACACGCCCAGCGTCGGTGGGAACAGGCGGCGCCAGAGATCGCTGTCGGGCGTGAGTTCGGGTCGCAGGACCGGCCGCAGGCCGACCACGCCGCCCGCGATCTCCAGGTCGAACGAGCACCGGGCCAGCGTGGCCGGCCAGTCGAGCCATTCGTCGAAGGCGCGCAGTTGCTGTTCGTCGGCCGCCTGCGGCGTCAGCCGCGGCGAGACGACGATCGAGACGCGCCGGCGGCCCGTCCACGGGCCTTCGAAGGTCTCGCGACCCCAGGGCAGCACGTTCCAGAGGATCTGTTGGGTGGGCATGCGGGTTCCTCCTCGCGGTCAGGCGAATGCCTCGCAGTAGTCGCGCCAGGCATAGGCCGTGGCGTCGTCGATCTGCGCCAGCTCGTCGGCCAGCGGCAGCGCGGGATCGGTGGACAGGCCCATCAGCTGACGGAAAGTCGGGTCCCCGCTGGAGCCCGCGAACTTGCGTTCGCAGCTGATGGTCACGCTGCCGGAGAACACGAACACGCTGATCTCGATCGTCAGCGTGGCGCGGCCCACGGCCTTGCCGGTCTCGAATTCATAGCGCAGCTCGAGGTACAGCTCGAGCGAGGCGGTGATCAGCCCCAGCACGTCCACGTGCCCCTCGAGGCGGAAGTAACCGGTCAGCGAGGCGGCGTCCGCCTCCATGCGGTAGTAGATGCCGGCCATCACCGACACGCCGCCCGAAGCCACGCCGAAGTCCACCGAGATCGCGGCGCCGAACTCGAAGGCCGCCTCGAGGATCTGCACGCCGTGCGGGTCGAGCGTGATGCCGAAGAAGCCGCCGCCGCCGAACATGTAGACGGTCAGGTGGAAGGGCTGCTCGCGGGTGCAGAAGTTGAAGCGCACCGCGAGCGGCTGTCCGATGAAGGGAACCGTGAATCCCGCGCCGAGCGACAGGTTGCTCAGGTTCAGCACGCCGCAGGCGAGGCTCGGCAGGGCCATCGAAAAGCCCGCGTCGATGCCCTGCGGCGTGATGTCCAGGTGCGGCGGATCGGAAAAGCCGTCGAGCGGGATCAGGTCGCGCAGCGTCTCCACGAACGATAACGGCCCGACGAACAGGATGTCGTCGAGCAGCACGTCGACGTTCATCTTGGCCGCCGGATCGATGCTGAACTCGATCTTGCGAAAGTGCAGCTCGATGAAGCTTGCCGGCGCGATCAGCACCAGGTCGAAGTGGTGCAGGCCGCACAGCACGCTGATCTTCGGCGCGCCGCCGCTCTTCTTCACGCGCGCCTCGACGGCGACGATGAACGCGTGCTTGTCGTGCACCACGAACAGCGGCGGCGACGAATCGAAGCCCCAGCTCTTGATCTCCGGCTTCCAGTCGAAGCGGATCACGAGTTCCTCGCCGAGCAGGTTCTCGAGCAGCTTCAAGAGGTCGCCGTCCAGCACCGCCTTGACGGCGTCCAGCGCGTCGAGCAGCGCCTTGCGCGGCGCGCCTTCCAGCAGCGGCAGCGAAGCGGCGTCGTTGCGGACGTCGCCGAGCGCGTCGGCCACCGCCTGCAGCTTGGGCGCGAGCTGGTCGGGATGCGTCAGCAGCTCGCCGATGGACTGCCCCGGCGCCGGATTGTCGAGCAGGTCCTTCAGCGCATCGAACAACGCCTTGCCGTGGGCGTACAGCGCAAAGAAGCCCGCGACGCTGCCGAGCATGTCCAGCGCGCCGGCCACGGCCTGGCCGACCTGCTGGCGGAAGCCGGCGGGAATGACCGAGGAGGCCTCCACCGTGTCGCGAAATGCAGTGAGCGTCTGCCGCACCTGGCCGTTGCCGGCCGGCGCATCGAGTGCGGTGGACAGATCGATTCCTGCGAGCGGATCGGCCACGTCGAAGCGGCGCTGCGAAAGCGCGTGAAGCTGCGTGGCCAACGCGTCGATCGCCGCCTGGACCGCGTTCGCCTTTGCGATGACTGGCGCGGCTTCGGCGGCTCCGAAAGCCGCCGCCTGGTCCACCAGGTCTGCCACACGCTGCTCGATGCGGGCGAATGCGGCCTCGGCGAGGCTGGCCGGTTGCTCTGCCAGCGCGGTGACGAACTGGTACAGCCGCAGCATGTCGTTGACGAACGACTCCACCTTGGTGCTCGCCTCGGACACGAACTTCGGCACTTTGCCGAGGTTACCCAGCACGTCGCCCACTTCCTCGATGACGGCGCTCAGAGGGATGCAGCCGAACAGCAGCGGCAGCGGCAGGTCGGGCGCCGGCGTGTTCGGGAAGAATTGCGCGGGCTTCATCGCACCCGCGAGCAGGTCGGCGACGTTGCCGGCCGCGGGCCCCAGCGCGCGCGAGATCGCGCTGGGCCGCAGGTTCGGCATGACGAAGCCGCCGCTGCGGTCGCCCTGCTTGGAAAAGTCCAGGTTCGCCATATGCGGCGTGGCCACGACGTCAACGAAGACCTCGCCCTTGTTGGCCGCGCCGTCGAAGCCCTTGTCCGCATAGGTCGGGTTCCAGCGAACGAGGTTGTTCTTCGCGCTGCCTGACAACTGCGCCAGCGCAGCGATGCGTGCCTGCGCACGCACGACCCGCGGGAAGAACATCGGCCGGCTCAGGCCCTGGCTGTACGACTTGAACGCGTTCACCGATGCGGCGTTGCCGCTGTCCGGCACATGGGCGCCGAAGGTCATGGTGACCGCCTCGATCGCAGTGTCGCCGGCCTTGGCGCTCGGCGCCATCGCGACGCGCTGGCGCTTGAGGTCGGAGAAGGTGCGGTCGTCGGGCGCGGGCGATTCCAGGCCTTCGCCCGACTGGTGCGCGTTCCAGCCCGCCAGCGCCATCGCAGCGGCCTGCGCGGCGCCGACCAACCCCGGCTCGCTGGTGTACAGCGGCACGAGCTTCTGGCCGGAGCGCTTGCGCGGGCTCGCGAGCACGTTCGACATGAAGATCATCGGCAGATCGAACTCGATGCCGCGGCCGTCGAGGTCCGTTGCAGACAGGCGGAACCGGAAAGGCTGGCCGCCCACCATCGGCCAGAACAGCTGCTGGCCGGGACCCAACGCGTCGGGGGCTTTGGGCGGGTCGAGGTCCGGCGTGACCGTGGTCAGCAAGCGCACCATGCTGAACGGAAATTCGTTGCTCACGCGCTGGCTACCGCTGCCGTAGGGCCGCAGCGACCCGGCGTCGTCGTAGCGGCGCTCACGCTCGCGCACGATCATGAACATGCGCTGCCGCAGGTACGCGGGCCGGCCCGGCAGCGGATGGAACTTGCGTTCGCTGACCTTGATCAGCACCGCCCGATGGCCGAAGGGGAACAGCACCCCGCGGTACACCACCCGCACGTAATGGTCGCGCCCCATCGAGGCCCGGTGCACCCACGACTCGACATCGAGCCCCGGCGGCTCCCAGTCGCCGCGCGCGTCGAGCCAGCCGCCGAGTGCGCTGAGCGCCAGCCGCTCGGCCTCCACCGGCTGCGGCGCATAGTTCGACATCGAGAAGTTCGACGACAGGTGCGCGATCTGGTAGCGGTCATAGTCCTCCAGCGTGGCGAGGAACGGGTTGCCGTTGCCCGGGGCCGGCAGCTCGCTCAACCCCTGCGGAAACTCGGACTGCATCGGCGGCGAACTCCACGGCCCGCCGGTGGCCCACACTGCGCGCACCGTCCGGTTCGCGTCGGGATGCGGGGGCTCGGGCGCCGGCTGCTCGCCTTGGGCGGGACCGGCCAGGCGCGTGTGCCACAGCTCAGTGCGATGCGTCGCCGGGGACGTCACCGCCTGCGATGCGTGGCGCCAACGCTCTTGGGCATGGGGCGACACGATCAGCCGCCACGGCAGTTCGAGTGCGGTTTCGGTCGGTGCGGGCAGCGCCGGTTTCGGGCCGCTGGGCCGCGGGATCGGCACGCGGGGGTCGGTGACGACGGCATCGCCGATCGCCGCCTGCGCGATGTCGCTCAGCCGCCGGTTCAGCGTCGCCTCCGCCGCGACGCCGCCGCGCAGCGCGAGCACCGTCTGCCGTACCGAGAAGGGCGCGAGGGCGAGCGGCGTGACGGCGGGCGCGGCGCGAACGACGCCGGCATCGTCGACGATGGGCGCCTTCGCGGTCCGGCTGGTCGAGGCCTTCTTGCTGCCTGCTTTCACTGCGGCCCGCTCGACCACGACGCCCGGCCACGGCACGACGATGCGCCGCCCCTGCGGCGGCAGCGCGGCCCGCGGCACCTTCATCGACAGCGTCTGCACCGCCTGCAGCACGCCTTCGAGCGTGTAGTCGCACTCGAAGCCGGCCGGCCAGTCGAACGCGACGCGGGACTCGCCGGCCGCGCGGGCGCGGATCGGCGGCGGGTCGACGTCGGTGTCGGCGGGCGGTGTGGGTGCCGTGGCGTAGCGTGCGCCCGGCAGTTGCGGGGGCGTGTCGGGGGCGCTCTCGTTCACGCCGCCGGCAGGCGTTTCGTAGAACACTTCCTCGGCGATCGATTGCGGCGGGTGATGCACGATCAGCGCAGCGGGCGCATTGCCGCTGCGGCGCAGGCGCGGCGGGGAGCCGGGGGCGACCTCGAGGTTGACCAGTTCGAGCCGTATGGCGAGCAGATCCTCCGGGCGCACGACGGCACGCCCGGGTCGGGACGGCTCGAACAGGTTGCCCACCGTGTCCGGCGGGACGCGCACGCCCGGTCGAAGCGGGGCGTCCGGGACTGTGCGGATGCCGGCGGTATCAAGAGGGAGGCCGACGCTGCGCCGCATGGCGGCGATTCGTTTTCCGGCGGAGCCACTTTTCTTCGGTGGTGCAGCCATACTGGCCTCCTTGGCTACCTCGCAGGGTGATCGCGGCGGGTTGGTGCAGGAACGAAACCGGCAGGGTAGACGTCCCGAAGCAGGTTCGAGCCTGCGTTGGCGAGGCGTCGTCGGTGACGTGCGAGAGGGCGACTGCGGCTGTCGGCGTCAAATCGAAGGCCGTCGAAATGGCGTAGGGCGGCTCGCTGCTCGTTTACGTGAACAGCCACGCCGTAGCCTTGGCAAGTCATCGAGAGATGCGGCTTCGGCCGCAGATCGATGTCGCGACAGCCGACCCAGCCTGTTTGGCGGAGCCCGTCATGATCACCCCCTTGTTGTTGGTGTTGGTGGCGGTGAATTTGTAGTCCAAACTCAGCGTCAATGTTGTTCTGATGCGTAACGAAAACGAGGAATCTCGGCGGACGCGGTCGTTGCGCAAGTCGAGAAGATCGATAGGGTGCGCTAGACACACCGGTGTTTCAAAGCATGGCGCGCGGAGCTGCTGGACGCGTTCTCATATTTCGAACCATTCGCCACTTATGAACTCAATCTCTCCGCGAGTTCGTCGGCCCGATTAACCCGCCGTTGACCTAAGCCGCGTACTCCAGCGACGATGCGGAAACGAGGTGAGCGGCTGGAGGCATCCCAGAGCAGCTTTCCCATCTCTTTCACGGCCTCCGGCGTGAACCGGCTCGAAGGGCCACTGACGTCACGCAGCAGACCCGTCGCATTGCGAGTGCCATCCAGCAGGCCCCAGGCCAGCGCCTGCGCCGGCCCGAAGCTGCGGCCTTCCAGGCCGCGTAGGCTGTTGCTGGGGATTCGGTCGGTGCTCGGGAGCGTGCCGCTCTCGGTGCTGTGACGCCGGAGCTTTATCTAGCCACCCTTCGCCAGCTGACTGGTGACGATCTGAAGATGTTCACGCGACAGCACTTTCACATGGTCCGCAGGCCTGGTGCGGACGAGTATGGGAACGCTGCGAAAGCGTTCGTCGAAGCGTGTCGGCGAATTGTCGCGGAGCCTCGCGAGAACCCGCGGCTGGCATGGATCGTCGGCCGCCTGTGTGAGACCTAGCGTCCCCCAATCAACCTTGACTCCGGAGAGCCGGTCCAGGAGCGCGCGCGGCCTGTTTGAAATCTCATTGTTGCGGTACGGAGGGTGCGAGTCCGCTTTCGGCCGAGGCTGTGTGAAAACTCGGCGCGAGGATTGCCGGCTCGCCAGTTGA
Organism: Ramlibacter sp.; assembly: GCA_019449555.1. Classification (GTDB taxonomy): domain Bacteria; phylum Pseudomonadota; class Gammaproteobacteria; order Burkholderiales; family Burkholderiaceae_C; genus Ramlibacter. The sequence continues at coordinate 506 of JAGRPN010000077.1, read as the reverse complement.
CCTTCTAAATCGCCCCATACGCGACGATCGGCCTTCGGCTAAGCGTGAGGCGACCCCCGAAATCGCTGTGATTCGGAGTTTTCACACAGCCTCGGCCAAAAACGGAAGATCGGGGGATGCATGCCGGGGTGGCGTGAGCAGGCAGACGATTCGGCGATGTTACCCGTGACGGTGACGTGGGGATCGACTCAATACATCAAGCTTTATCGAGAATCGAGCAATACACCAGGATGAATCGACGATGAAGTTGATCGACACATTCCAAGACGAACACGCGCTGATCGATCAGGTGCTCGGGTCCTTTCGCACGTACGTCGACGGACTCATCAACGGGACTGCGGACCCGGATGACGGCAGACGGTTCGCCGCGTTCTTCACCGAGTTCGCCGGCCACTTCCATCACGATCGGGAGGAGCGAGTGCTCTTCAATGCGCTCGTGACGGAGGCGGACCTACCTCGCGACCGCGGACCAGTGCACGCCCTCGTGCACGAGCACGCCGAGATGG
>JAGRPN010000076.1 GCA_019449555.1 Ramlibacter sp. | reverse complement strand
GACGAGGATCTCGCCGTCCTCCTGGTAAGCCACGATCGACGGCGTGGTGCGAGCGCCTTCGCTGTTCTCGATGACCTTGGGTGTGTTGCCTTCCATGATGGCAACGCACGAGTTGGTGGTGCCGAGGTCGATACCGATGATTCTTCCCATGTTCTTTCTCCTTGCTTGCGGCCTGCGGCCAATCAGATTCGATGTGGGTTAGTTGTGGATAAGCTGTGGCGTTTCAAGATTCATCGGGCCGCGGCGACGGTCACCAGGGCCGGCCGCAACACGCGATCGGCAATCAGGTAGCCTTTCTGCAGGACGTGGACGACGGTGTTGGCTTCCTGTGTGGATTCGGGGGGCAACGGCACGACGGAAATCGCCTGTTGCTGATGAGGGTCGAACCTGGCGCCGACGGGCGGATTGATCTCGACGATCTTGTTGCGCTCCAGCGCGCTCTTGAGCTGGCGCAGCGTGGCCTCGGCGCCTTCGAGCAACTGCTCCGGCGTAGCGTCCTTGTGGGCGAAGCTCGCCTCCAGGCTGTCCACCACCGGCAAGAGGCTTTCGGCGAAGCTTTCGACGGCGAACTTGCGGGCCTTGGAAATTTCGTCCTCGGCGCGGCGGCGGGTGTTCTGCATGTCGGCCTGCGCGCGCAGGTACTGCTCGGCCAGCTGGGCGTTCTTGCCCTGCAGCGCCGCCACTTCGGCCTGCGCCTGGCCGAGGGCCTCCGACTCGCTGGCGGCCTGTGCGGCCTCGCGTTCTTCCCGGCTCACACCGACCGGGCCGGGTTCGGTGGGGTTCAAGGTGGGTTCGATCCGTTCGTTCTCGGTCATGGTCTGGTTGTCAGCAGGCATGGCGTTGCTGTTTTTTCGGTAAGGAAATGACACTGCGCTGCAGCTTGGGGCCGGCAGGCCCTTTTCAAGGCAGGGCCATAACGATCAGCTCACAAATCGGGCTCAGCGGCCCAGGCCTCGGCCCAGCGGTTCAGCGGCTTGAGGTGCCTCACCAGGTCGAGCGCCTGGGCGGTCAGGATGTAGCCGCCCTCGGCGCGCTCGACCATGCGCGCTTCTCGCAGTTCCTTGAGGCGCGTGTTCAGCACCGAGGGCGAGATGCCGTCGGCACTCGCGCGCAGCAGCCGGAAGCTCTGCGGGTGGCCGTCGCGCAACTCCCAGAGGAGCCGCAGGGTGCCGCGCCGGCCGAGCAGGTCGAGCAGCGCCATGACCGGGCGCCCGGTACGCGAGCCGCGCACGTTCTTGCCGGGCAGTGGGGTGGCTGTGCTCATGGGCGGCGATTCTAGCGTCCGGGTTGTCACGGGTGCGACTGACGCTACGTATTTCGTAGCCTTAGAGTCGGCTCTCGCTACGGAATCAGTAGCGAACTAACTCACCGGAAAGGAGCTTCCCATGTCCGATTCCTCGCTGCCGCCGCCTCGCATCGAGCCGCGGGCGCCGCCTTACGACCCCGACCTCGAAGCCTTGCTCCAGCGCATCACGCCGCCGGGCGCGCCTTCGGTGCTCGCGCTGTTCCGGACGCTGGCGCACCATCCCGTGCTCGCCGAACGGATGACGGGCTGGGGCGGCTTCCTGCTCGGGCGCAAGGCCACGCTGACGCTGCGCGATCGGGAGATCGTGATCGGCCGGGTCTGCGCGCGCTGCGGCGCCGAGTACGAATGGGGCGTGCATGTCGCAGCCTTCGCCGAGGCAGCCGGTTTGACCCCGGAACAGAACACGGCGATCGCGGATTCCGGCGCGGCCCTTCGACAAGCTCAGGGCGATCGGGATTCGCCGCTCACGGCGCGCGACCGCCTGTTGACGCGCATGGTGGACGAACTGCACGACAGCGGCACCGTCAGCGACGCGCTCTGGCCGCAACTGGCCGCGCTGTGGTCCACGCAGCAGCTACTGGAATTGCTCATGCTCGCGGGCTGGTATCACGCGATCGCATACGTGTGCAACGCGGCGCGGGTGCCGCTCGAGCCGTGGGCGCCGCGCTGGCAGCGCGGCACAGTGTGAGTTGTTATGCCGGACATCTATCGCCGCTTGCGCGTGGATTGCGGGGCCCCGGATCAGGTCCGGGGCAGGCTCTGCCCGCAATGACAAGGCCTTGTCATGCCGGACTCGATCCGGCATCCATGGCCGCATGCGTGTCAGGCTCAGTGCGCGTCGAGCAGTTCCACGTCGAACTTGAGCGTTGCGTTCGGCGGGATCACGCCGCCCGCGCCGCGTGCGCCATAGCCGAGCTGCGGCGGAATGATGAGCGTGCGCTTGCCGCCGATCTTCATGCCGGCAACGCCTTCGTCCCAGCCCTTGATGACCATCCCCGCACCCAGCGCGAAGGCGAACGGTTCGTTGCGGTCCACGCTGGAATCGAACTTGGCGCCTTGCTGGCCGTCGTTGAACAACCAGCCGGTGTAGTGCACGTGCACATGCTGGCCCTGCTTCGCCTCGGCGCCTTCGCCCACTTTCGTGTCTTCGTACTTCAGGCCGGAAGGGGTGGTGATCATGGGATGTCCTTTTTGCTTTGAAAACAGGGAGGCCGCGCAACACGAGCGCGGCGAACGCGAGCGGGCAACGCGGATCAGCCGAGCAGTCCGCGGCGTGCGAGGTCGCGCATCAGTGCGGTCGCGCCGTAAGTCCAGGGCGCGATCCGGTCGCTGGTGTTGACGCGGTTGGCCAGTGTACCGAGCTGCGGCGTCGAGACCGTAACCAGATCACCGACCACATGGGTAAAGCCCTGGCCGGGCCCGTGGCGGTCCTGCGTCGGCGCGAACATGGTGCCCAGGAACAGCACGAATCCATCCGGGTACTGGTGGTTCGCGCCGATGGCCTGGCCCACGAGGTCGAGCGGATCGCGGCTGATCTTCGAGATCGAGCTGCTGCCCTGCAGGACGAAGCCGTCCGGACCTTCGACCTGCATCGCGAGATCGCAGCGGCGCACGTCGTCGATGCCGAAGCGATCGTCGAACAGCCGGATGAACGGACCGATCGCGCAGCTCGCGTTGTTGTCCTTTGCCTTGCCGAGCAGCAGCGCGCTGCGGCCTTCGAAATCGCGCAGGTTGACGTCGTTCCCGAGCGAGGCGCCCCGCACCTCGCCGCGGCTGTTCACGGCCAGCACGATCTCGGGCTCGGGGTTGTTCCAGGTGCTGGCGGGATGGATGCCGATCTGAGCGCCCGTGCCCACCGAACTCATGGGCTGCGATTTGGTGAAGATCTCCGCGTCGGGGCCGATGCCCACTTCGAGATACTGCGACCACATGCCCTGCGCGACCAGCACCTCCTTGAGCTGCGCCGCCGAAGCGGAGCCCGGCTGCACGGCGCTGAGGTTGTCTCCGATCACGGCCACGACCGCTTGCCGCACGGCTTCGGCGCGTGACGCATCGCCGCGCGCCTGCTCCTCGATCACGCGTTCGAGCATCGACGCGACGAACGTCACGCCGGAGGCCTTCACGGCTTGCAGGTCGCACGGCGCGAGCAACCAGGGCGTCGACGGCTTGCGAACATCGAATGCGCTGTTGGCCAGCACGTCTTCGGTGGCCGCGATGCGCTTGCCGCGCCGGCTGCGCACGGCAGCCGCCACGTCGGGCAGCTCCAGCAGTTCGCTGCAGGTGGCGGCGAGCGGCGACAGGTCATACACGCCATCGGTGCGCACCTGAACGAGCATGGCGCCGGTGCCGGCGACGTGCACGCGGCCGACGAGCAGCGCGGCATCGGCATCCACGGGCAATGTTTTCTCGGGCTGCAGGTAAGTCCTCATGCTTTCTTCTTGGCTTGCGTGGCCACCCATTTGGCCGCGAATGCGGGCAGTTCGGCGAGCCGCTTGAGCAGGTCGGAGCCGGCGGGCGTGACGACATAGCCGTCGCTGCCGTGGTTGAGGAGGCCCGCTTCGCGAAGTTCCTTGATGCGGGTGTTGAGTGTATTCGGCGTGATGCCGCCGACGCTGTCCTGCAGCAGCCGGAATGTCTGCGCATGGCCGTCCCTCAGCGCCCAAAGCACGCGGATCGCGTAGCGCGATTCCAGCAGCCCGAGCAATTGGCTGATGGCGGCGTTTTCCTTGGAAGCCATTGAGTCGTCCTCTCGGGCCGCCGGCTCGGCCAGGGCGGGGATTGCAGTGTACGCAGTTCCTGCTATCTAAACAATAGCACGACGATGTGCGGCGAAAAAAGCTGAATGCTACTTGTTTCGCGCGGCTCCATCGCGCCGCGGGCGCACCGTTCAGCGTTACAGGTAAATCTTTTTGAGCAGCCTGATCAGCGTCTGCCGTTCGGTGGCGGACAGGGACTGGCTGGCGTCCGTCTCCACTTCCAGCGCGGTGCGCTCCGCATCGCGCATGAGTTTCTGGCCGGTGCCGGTCAGGTGCAGGCCCACCGCTCGCCCGTCGCGCGGATGGGGTTGGCGCACGATGAGTTTGCGCCGCTCCAGCGCATTGATCATCCCGACCAGGTTGGGCGGCAGGATGCCCAGCGCGTTGCACAACTGGCGCGACGTGATGCCCGGGTTGTGGGTGATGAGCGACAGCACGGAGAAGTCCACCGGCTTGAGCTCGAAGGCCGCCATGCGCACCATGAACCGGTCGATCACCGCGAGTGCCGCGCGCCGGGCGTTGTAGCCGATCAGGGTTTCCAGGTAGCCGGTGTCCACCTGCTCGACTGCGGGTGCTGGCGTGGGCCGCCGCCCGGGCGCGCCGAGCGCCGGCGAAGGTGCCGCGCCGGCGGCGCTTGCACGGGTTTTTCGCAATTGCGATGGCGGCATCATTCCTCCACTCTTGCCGCCGCGCCGAGGTACGTGTCGATCACCCGCGCGTCACCCGCGAGCTCGTGCGCCGGCCCCTGCAGCGCGATCTCGCCCATTTCAAGCACGTACGCGTGGTCGGCCACTTCCAGGGCCGCGCGCGCGTTCTGCTCCACCAGCAGGATCGTCACGCCGGTTTGCCGCAGCGTGTCGATAGTGTTGAAGACGTCGCGCACGATCAGCGGCGCCAGGCCCAGGCTCGGTTCGTCGAGCATCAGCAGGCGCGGCCGCGACATCAGCGCGCGCGCCACGGCCAGCATCTGGCGCTCGCCGCCCGAGAGCGTGCCGGCCAATTGCATCCGGCGCTCCTGCAGCCGCGGGAAGATCGCGTACACGTCGTCCAGCCGCCCGCGCCATTGGCGGTTTCCGAGGCGCACCTGCCGATAGGCGCCGAGCAGCAGGTTGTCTTCGACCGCCATCGAGCCGAACAGCTCGCGTCGCTCGGGCACGAGCGCCATGCCCGCCATGACGCGCTCCTCGAGCGGCAGCGTGCCGATCTCCTGGCCGTCGAATTGGAGCGTGCCGCGCGAAGGGATCACCCCCATCAACGTGTTGAGCAACGTCGACTTGCCGGCGCCGTTCGGGCCGATCACGGTCACCACGCTGCCCGGCGCCGCTTCCAGGGTGAGGCCGTGCAGCACTTCGGCGCGGCCATAGCCGGCGTGCAAAGCCTCGATGCGGAGCATGGGAGTCGTAGGGCCCGTGATCATTAGTGTTCAGTGCCCAGGTAGGCCGCCCGCACCTCGGGGCTTTGCTGCACTTCGCGCGGTGTGCCCTCCATCAGCAGCGTGCCGAATTCCATCACGACCAGCCGCTCGCACACGTCCATCACGAGGTCCATGTCATGCTCCACCAGCAGGATGGTCATGCCCTCGCGCTGCAATTGCCGAAGCACTTCGATGAGCGCGAGCTTTTCCTTGTGGCGCAGGCCCGCCGCCGGCTCGTCCAGCAGGAGCAGCGCCGGGTCCGAGCACAGCGCGCGGGCGATCTCCAGCAGCCGCTGCGGGCCCATCGGCAGGTTGCCCGCGAGTTCATGCAGCCACGGCCCCATGCCGATACGTTCCAGCTGGCGCTGCGCCTCCTTGAACAGGGAGCGCTCCTCGGCGCGGTCGACCCGCGTCATGGCCGAGAGCACGCCCTTGTTGCCGCGCGTGTGGGCGCCGAGCGCGACGTTCTCCAGCACCGTCATGTCGGGGATCATCTTGACGTGCTGGAAAGTGCGGGCAATGCCGCAGCGGGCGATCGCCCGCGACCGCCGGCCGCTGATGGTCTGGCCCCGGAATGCGACGGCGCCGCTGGTGAGCGGCAGCACGCCCGTGACGAGGTTGAACGTGGTGGACTTGCCGGCGCCATTGGGGCCGATCAGGCCGACGATCTCGCCGGCGCGAACCTGGAAGCTCACGTCGTTGACGGCCACCAGCCCGCCGAACTCCTTGCGCACCGCGCGCACGTCGAGCAGCAGCTCGCCCGCGGCCGGCTTGGCGCTTTCCGGCAGGGCCGGTGCGTCGGCCCAATCCACTTCGCGCTGGGGGTGCGGCAAGCGGCGAGCGACGAAATCCCACAAGCCGTCGGGCTGGTACTTGAGCATCATCACCAGCGCGATGCCGAACACGATCACTTCGTAGCTGCCGCTGGTGCCGATCAGGCGCGGCAGCAGCACCTGCAGCTGGTCGTCCAGCAACTTGGTGAGCGCGGCGCCGGTGAGCGCGCCCCACACGTGACCGACGCCGCCGACCACGGTCATGAACAGGTACTCGATGCCCATCTTCAGGCCGAAAGCGCTCGGGTTCACCGTGCGCTGGAAGTGCGCGAACAGCCAGCCGGACACCGAGGCGAACAGCGCCGCGATGAGGAAGATGATGACCTTGTAGCGGAAGGTGCTGATGCCCATCGACTCCGCCATATGGGCGCCGCTGCTGAGCGACCGGATCGCGCGGCCCGCACGCGAGTCGAGCAGGTTCAGCAGCGCGGCCGCGAGCGCCAGGACGATCGCCCACGTGAGCACGAAGAAGCCGCGACCCTGGCCCAGGTCGACGCCGAAGAAGCTGAGGCTGTTAAGTCCCAGCAGGCCGTCGTACTTGCCGAGCGCGTCGATGTTGCCCATGAGGTAGTAAAGCGACAGGCCCCACGCGATGGTGGCCAGCGGCAGGTAGTGCCCCGACATGCGCAGCGTGATGAGCGCCAGCACCAGCGCACTGGCCGCCGTGATGCCCAGCCCGATGAACAGCGTCAGCCAGGGCGAGATGCCGGTATTGAGCGTCAGCCAGGCGGTGGTGTAGGCGCCGATGCCCACGAACGCGGCCTGCCCGAACGAGGTCAACCCGCCGATCCCGGTCAGCAGCACCAGGCCGAGACAGGTCAGGCTGTACAGCCCGATGTAATTGAGCTGCGCGATCCAGAAGTCGGGCAGCGGCAGCACCGCGATCAGCGGCACCGCGGCGGCGAGCACGAGCAGGCTGATCTGCCGCCTGGACAGCATGGCGGTGCGGGTCGCTCGGGCGGGCGGCGTGATGGCCTGCGCCTTCATTCCTCGTCCCCATGCACGCTGTAGAGCGAGCGCACCAGCAGCACCGGCAGGATCAGCGTGAACACGATCACTTCCTTGAACGCGCTGGCCCAGTACGAGCCGAACGATTCCATCACGCCGACGAACAGCGCGCCGAACAGCGCGCCGGGATAACTCGAGAGGCCGGCCATCACGGCGGCGACGAAGCCCTTCAGCCCGATCAGGAAGCCGGAGTCGTAGAACACGGTCGTCGTCGGCCCGATCAGGAGCCCCGACAAAGCGCCGATGAGTGCGGCCATCGCGAACGTCATCTGGCCGGCCGATTGCGGCGAGATGCCCATGAGGCGCGCGCCCAGGCGGTTCACGGCCGTCGCCCGCAAGGCCTTGCCGCGCAACGTGCGTTCGAAGAACAGCCAGAGCAGCACGATCAGCGCGATCGAAGCCACGCCGATGATGATGGCCTGTCCGGTGAGGTTGATCGACCCCAGCGACAGGCGCAGGTCCCAGAACGAGGGATTGCGGTAACCCTCCGCGCCGAAGAACAACAGCCCCAGCCCGGTCATCGCGAAATGCACGCCGACGGACACGATCAGCAGCACCAGCGAACTCGCGTGCGCCAGCGACTGGAACGCCACGCGATAGACGAGGGGACCGTAGGCGGCCACCACGGCGACGCTGAGCAATGCCTGCACCAGGAGGTGCGGCTGGCGCGGCGCGGCGAACGCGGTGATGCCGGCGATCGCGACGGGGAAGGCGAGCGTGAGCAAGGCCGATTTCAGCGCCACTCCTGCGTGGCGGTGCCGCTGCCATTCACCCCACGCCTGCATCACCGCTGCGACGCCGGCGAGCATCAGCAGCAGCCAGACCGTGCCGGGCACCTTGCCGGTCTGCAGGATCGCCAGGGTCAGCGCGCCATACGCGACGAATTCACCTTGCGGAATGAAGATGACGCGCGTGACGGTGAAGACCAGCACGATCGCCAGCCCGAGCAGCGCATAGACGGCGCCGTTGGTGGCGCCGTCGAGCAGCAGGATGCCGGCGATCGAGAAATCCATGTCAATAGTCCATTACGTTTCGTGCCACCCGAGACCGCTGTTCAGTGCGGGGGCCACCGCGGAACCGGCTTTGCCGGGCCGCTGGTGGCGCCCCCTTGAGGGGGAGGCGCCGAAGGCGCTTCGGGGGTGGACCGTTACTCGACCTTGAACTCGCCGTTGACGACCTTGAGCATCACGCCGGTTTCATTGGTGAACCCCCAGTGATCGTCCTTGGTCCAGTTCATCACGCCGTGCGAGAAGATCGTGCGGCCCATGTTCTCGATGCCGTCCTTGAGGGCGGCACGGAACTCCTTGGTGCCCGGCTTGGCCTTCTTCAGCGCGACCGGCAGCACTTTTTCCAGCACGATCTGCGAGTCGTAGGCGTGGCCGGCGAACTGGTTGCGCTGGCCGGCACCGTACGACTTCTCGTACTTCTGCACGAAGTCGATGGCGACCTTCTTGGACGGGTGCGAATCGGGCAGCTGTTCGGCGATCACCGCCGGGCCGGAGACGACGTACGTGCCCTCGACCGCCTTGCCGCCCACGCGCATCAGGTCTTTCGTGGCCGCCGCGTGGGTCTGGTAGATCTTGCCTTTGTAGCCGCGGTCCAGGATCGCCATCTCCGGCATGGCGGCGCCACTGCCGGACGCGACCACCAGCATCGCGTCCGGGTTGGCGGCGACGAGCTTCAGGGCCTGCGGAGTGACGCTGGTGTCGGAGCGCGCGAACCGTTCGGCGGCGATCACCTTGATGCCGGACTTTTCGGCCAGCGGCGTGAATTCCTTCAGCCATTGCTCCCCATAGGCATCCGTGTAGCCGAGGAAACCGACCGTCTTCACGCCGTGCTTGACCATGTGGCCGAGCATCGCGTGAGCCATGACGCTGTTCGACTGCGGCAGCCGGAACGTCCACGTGTCCTTGCCCGGGGGCAAGCCGACGGGCGAGGCGGCAAGCTGCACCGTTCCGGATTCGGCGGCGATGTCGGCCATCGCGGCGGCCACCGGCGTGATGCACGAGCCGAAGATGATGTCCACTTTGTCGTCGGTGACGAAGCGCCGCGCGTTCTGCGCACCCTTGCCCGGATCGCTGGCGTCGTCGAGGATGATCAGGTTCACCTTCTCGCCCGCGATGGTCTGCGGGAACAGCTTGTAGTAGTTCTGCATCGGGATGCCCAGGCCCGAGCCCGGGCCCGTGAGGGCGAGGCTGACCCCGACGTTGACGTCGGCCAGCGCAGCGGCCGAGGCCACCAATGCGGCCAGCGCGATCAGTGTCTTGCGGAATTTCATGGAATGTCTCCTGTTGTCGTGGTGGAAAGGGGAAAGCTGGGCAATTGTCGCGCGGCAGTCAGCGCGGCGCCATGCGCAGTGCACCATCCAGGCGGATTACTTCGCCGTTCAGGTGCGTGTTCGTGACGATGTGGCAGGCGAGCTGGGCGAATTCTTCGGGTTTTCCCAGGCGCGGCGGGAAGGGAATGGAGGCGGCCAGCGACTGCTGCACGGCTTCCGGCAGCTGCTTGAGCAGCGGCGTCGCGAAAATGCCCGGGGCCACGGTGCAGACGCGAATGCCATGCTGGGCCAGGTCGCGCGCCATCGGCAGGGTCATGCCGGCGAGTGCGGCCTTCGATGCGCTGTACGCCTGCTGGCCCACCTGGCCGTCGAATGCGGCCACCGAGGCCGTGAACATCATCACCCCGCGCTCGCCGTCTTCCAGCGGCGCGAGTTTCGCGCATTGGGCGGCAAAGAGCCGGCTGACGTTGTACGTGCCGATCAGGTTGATGTTGACGACGCGCACGAAGTCCTCGAGCGGCGCGGCCGACCCGTCCTTCTGCACCACCCGCTTGGCAGTGCCGATGCCCGCGATGTTCATCAGGATGCGAGCGGCGCCGTGCGCGTTGGTCGCCCTGGCCAGTGCGGCGGTGACGCTGTCGGGCTGCGTGATGTCGCACTCGCAGGCCACGCCGCCGATCTCGGCCGCGACCTTTTCGGCCATCGCCTTGTTGACGTCGAGCACGGCGACCTTGGCGCCCAGCCGCGCGAGTTCGCGGGCGGTGGCTTCGCCCAGGCCCGAAGCGCCTCCGGTGACGATTGCGGCTTGTCCTTCAATCTTCATGCAGCTTCTCCTGTTGGGTGGGCACTTGTGCCCACCGTGCGGTGGGGTTGGGCACAAGTGCCCAACCTACGGGTGTTTTTCATTTCGCCTCCGGTTTCAACGTGAAGGGCAGCCGGTCGCCGTGGAGATGCTGCACCATCTCGTCGCGGTGTTTCAACACGGCGTGCTGGTTGATCGAGCCCTTGTCGGTGACTTCGCCCAGGTCGATCGACGGCGGCTCGTGCATCAGGTGCAGGCGGGCGACCCGGTTGGCGCTGCCGGTCGCAGCGGTCGCAAGTGCGTTCACGACCCGCTGGAAATGGGCCTGCACCGGTGCGCTTTCCAGCACCTGTTGCAGCGGCACGCCGTCCGGCAGGCCGGCCAGCTTGCGCACGGCGGGCGTCGGGAAGATCAGCGCACCGACTTCGCCCAGGTTGATGCCGGTGATGACGGCGTCCTGCACGTACGGCGCGCCGGCGGCGATGATCCTGGCGCGCAGCGGCCCGACGCTCACGAACGTGCCGGTGCCGAGCTTGAAATCCTCCGCAATCCGGCCGTCGAACTTCAGGCCCTGGTGGACGTCGTTCTCGTCGATCCACAGCACCGCGTCGCCCGTGCAGAAGAATCCCTCGTCATCGAAGCTCTCGCGGGTCGCCGCCTCGTTGCGCCAGTAGCCGGGGGTGACGTTCGGCCCCTTGTAGCGCACTTCGGTCTTGCCGTCGACCGGCGCCAATTTGAGCTCGAGCCCCGGCGTGGGCACGCCCAGGTAGCCGGCCTTGACGTGCGGGTTGGTGATGTACATGGCGAACGGCCCCGATTCCGTCATGCCCAGGCCGGTGCCCATGACGATGCGCTCACCGATCTCGCGCTCCTGCACTTCGTGCAACGTGTCCCACACCGGCTGCGCCAGCGCGGCCCCGGCATAGAAGAACATCTTGACGCGGGACAGCAGGTTGCGGCGCAAGACGTCGTCGGTCTTCATCGCGTTGGCGATCGCCTCGAACCCGGTGGGCACGTTGAAATACACGGTCGGTGCGATCTCGCGCAGGTTGCGCAGCGTTTCGCCGATCAGCGCGGGCACCGGCTTGCCGTCGTCGATGTACAGCGTGCCGCCGTTGTAGATCGTCAGGCCGAAATTGTGGTTGCCGCCGAAGGTGTGGTTCCACGGCAGCCAGTCCACCAGCACCGGCGCCTGCGCCAGCACCGGCATCGATTCGCGCATCTGCTGCTGGTTGGCGCACCACATGCGATGGGTGTTGATGACCGCCTTCGGCAATCTGGTCGAGCCGGACGTGAAGAGGAACTTGGCGATCGTGTCGGGGCCGGTGGCCTGCATCGCCGCATCGACCTGCGGCGTGGGCGCCGTCGCAAGCAGGTCGGCGAACGAGGTGACTTTCCGCTCCCGCAAGCCGGTGGAGTTATCGCCCACCACCACCTCGACATCCGGCGGCACCGCCGCCTCGATGGCCTTGGCGTAGCGCGCCGCGTCGGCGGCGAACACCAGCCCGGGCGTGACCGTCGCCAGCACGTGGCGCAGCTTCTCGTAATCCTGGCTGATCGTGGAATACGCCGGCGATACGGGACAGAACGCGATCCCGGCGTACAGGCAGCCCAGCGCCAGCAACGCATGCTCCAGGCCGTTTTCGCTCAGGATGGCGACCGGACGCTCCGCGCTCAGCCCGCGGTCGATCAGGGCCTGGCCGATGCGCCGGGCACTCTCCAGCGCCTCCTTGTAGGAAATGGGGCGCCAGTCGCCGAGGGTCCCGTCCGCATGGCGGATACGGCGCGCGATGAAGGTGCGGTCGGGTTCGGTCCGGGCCCAGTGCACCAGCCGGTCCGTCAGGCGCAGCGCGTGCTCGCCCAGCGGCTTTTCGGCCTTCATGTAACGCACCCCGCCGCGCCCTTCGCGCATGACCACGCGGGTCACGGGAAATTCCAGGGGCCTGTACTTCGGCGCCATGTCAGGCCCTCACGGCCTTGCCGTCCGCGCATGCGGCGGCGAGCTCTTTGCGAAACTCGAAATGAAGGTCTTTTTTACTCATGAAGGGAAACCAGTGGCGCGATTATGGTTATGAACCATAATCACTTCAAGCGAATCCTGACTAGGACTTACCCCTAGCTTCCCCCTCTGGGCGCTATCCGGACTAGCTGCTGACGCGCAGCACCACCGCCATGCCGGAATCGCCCGCGGCGCAGCCGCCGAACAGCCCCACGCCGCCGCCGCGCAGCACCAGTTCCTCGATGAGTTCCATCACGCTGCGCAGGCCGGTCGGTCCTTGCGGATGGCCCCAGATCAACGAGCAGCCGTAGTTGTTCATCTTCTCCAGCGGGAAACCGGTTTCCTGCGCGAATGCGATGTCGTTCACGGCGAACGGGTTGTGCGTCTTCACCGCATCGACGTCCTTCATCGCCAGCCCGGCGTTCTTCAGCGCAATCATCGACGCCGGCGCGACCGCCATCGGCATGTGCCCCTTTTCGACCCGGCACTGGCCGAAGCCGAGCAGTTCCACGACGATCTTCGGATCGAGCGCCACCTCGCGGGCGATTTCCCGCGTCGTGACGATCGCGCCGGAGTTGCCGTCGGCCGGGTGGGTCTGGGAGCCGAACGTCACGGTGCCGTTCGGCTTCACCGGCTTGAGCTTGGCGAGCCCTTCGGCCGTGGTGGGAAAGATGCCGTCGTCGGCCGACAGCAGGCCGGTCTGCTTGCGGAATCCGGAGTCGGTGATCGGCACGTCGACCATGTAGCGGCGCTGGAAGGCGCGATCGTTGGCCAGGGCCTGCTGGTACTGGGCGTAGCGGGCGAGCGTGACCTCGTGCTGCTGTCCGGTGCCGACGCCGAATTTCGCCGCCACGTTTTCCGCGGTGTCGATCATGGCGTTCTTCGCGTAGGGGTCGTGCGCGAAGTTGTCCAGCACCCACCGTTCGGTGTGGCCGGTGCCGCCTGGTGCGGTCGGATCCGGGTAATACACGATCGGCCCGTTCGAGCAGCGGTCGGTCGTGATCAACAAGGCGCATTTGGCCGAACCGTCGGCTACCTGCGCGGCGGCCATCTGCAGCGCGCGCGCGCTGGTGGCGCACGCCTGTTGCACGGTCGGGCCGGCGACGTTCTCCAGGCCCATCATGCCCGTCACGTACGGCAGGCCGTAGAAGCTGCCATGCTGCGGATTCGTGTGGCCGAGGATGCCGAGATCGATGCGCTCCAGCGGGAAGCGCCTGGCTTCCAGCGCCTGCTTGCCGATATTCGCGGCGAGCCGCAGGCTGTTCAGGTGCGCGATCGGGCCTTGCCATCTCGCGAACGGGGTGGACCAGTAGATGCCGTATGGAATGAATGCATGAGCCATGAGTTTTCCCAGGGTTAACGTG
>JAGRPN010000075.1 GCA_019449555.1 Ramlibacter sp. | reverse complement strand
TACATGCGGCGGCCATGGGCAATCGGGGCGCCGCCGCTCCGATGACGATCGGACTGGCCGGCGGCAAGAACGGCGCGAACAAGACAGGCAGCTGAACGACCGGCTGCGTCCTACATCCGCGTGAGGCGTCGTCCGACACGCCTCAGCGGTTCGGCTGCTGAACATGGAGGCTCGCCTGCAGTGAGGGTCCGCAGGTCCGCCCGGGGGAACCGTCATGAGATGCACCAGCTATTGCGTTCTGGCCGCTCTGTCCGCCATGGTCCTGGCAGGGCCGTTGCGCGCCGAAACCGAAGCCGAGTACGCCAATCCCGGTGCCCCGCCGCGCACGCCCATGTTCTCGGGCGCGCGCGCCCCTGAGCATGCCGCCGTGCCGAGGCCGCGCGCCGCGCCATCCACGATGTTCGCGGCCGCCTCCGCGGCGAAGGTCAGGCGGATGTCCCCGCAGCAGCGCGAAGAGCGGCAGTTCCTCAGGGAAGCCGCGGCCAGCAGCCGGTTCGAGGCCGACGCTGCGCGCATGGCGCTCGGCAAGTCCAACGACCCCGGGGTGCGCTCGCTGGCCGCGACCCTGATCAACCACCACGCGTCCGCCCTCAACGAACTGCTGCACATGCTGCACGCGCGCGGGATGGCCGCGCCGATGCTCGGCAACGACCAGCGCAAGGTGCTCAACCGGCTCGCGAAGCTGCAGGGAGCGAAATTCGATCGCGAGTTCCTGGAGGAGGTCGGCTTGCGCTACCAGCAGGAGGACGTCGACTACTTCGAGAAGGCGAGCCTCACCGCTCGGGAACCGGGGCTGAAGGCCTGGATCGACCGCACGCTGCCCACGCTGCGCTATCACGTCACGACGGCGGAGCGAATCGCGCCGGCCGACGTGAAACTGGCGAAGGCCACCGCCGCGCTGCCCGCGCCGGCGGCGAAGCGGACCGGGGCGCGCGCGGTCCCCGCAACGCAGACGATGGGCGGTGCGCCCGCCCCCACCGGCGGAATGCAATTCGGTGGGATGCAACTGGGTGCGATGCAGTTCGGCGGGATGCAGCTCGGCGGCGCCGCCCAGCTTGGCGTGACGCGACCGGTCGCCGCGCGCCCTATCGAGTGGAATACCCGGTAACGCGCCACTTCCCGTCGGGCTCGCGCACGGTCGTCACCACTTCCTGCAGTTCGCGCTTGTCGAATTTGCTCAGGAAGATGGCCGTGACGTACTCGCCCTCGGGACGGCCTTCGAGCTTCGTGCGGTAAGCCGATTCGGCCGGCGTGCGCTCCACCAGCGGGCCGAACTCCTCGCGCACCTTCGGGATGCCGTCCATCCATTTCGGGAGCGGCACCGTGCTGCGGAACACGTTGCTGGAGGTTTCCCAGGCCCGGCCCCAATCGCGCCGGTCGAGCAAAACCAGCCAGCCCGCGGCCGCCAGCTTGCCGGCCGCTTCCTTCTCGGCGGTGGCGGGGTCGGCGGCGGCGCTTGCCGGTGTTCGCGCGGGCGTCGCCGCGGCCTTTTCGGCGGCGGGCGGCTGCGTCACGCTGCGCGACGGTTTCAACTGGGCGGCCGCGCTTGCCGTGGACACCACCGCCGCAACGGCCAGCAGCAGGGACAGGATCTGTTTCATTCGAACTCCGGAATACGGTTGATCAGGGCAAGTCTAGCCGGGGCGCCTGGCTCGTCGGCAGAGCGCACATCCTTTTACTCCCGCTTTACCGCAGCAGGCCGGGCAGCAATCGTGCATTCACCTGGCCCTGGTCCTCGTAATTCGTGTTGAACAGCACGTGCAGCGAACCGACCTGGCCGGCGACCCGGCGGATCTGCGGCACCATCGCGGCGAGTTCGTCGGCGGCATACCAGTAGTTGAATCGGCTCGAGGACGCATCGCTCTTGATGTTCCAGGTTTCCTTGTTGCGCCCGTGCAGGCGCAGCAGCGCCAGTTCGGGATGGGTCACCTCCCACACACAGGGAACGGAGTTGGCGAAGCCTTGCGGGCCGTCGACGATCGTGTGGACCACGCCCAGCTCACGCTCGAACGCCAATGTCTTGTCCAGGCGCTCGCCCTCGAACCAGCTGCGGTGGCGGAATTCGACCGACAGCCGGTGCCCTTGCATGCGCGCGGCGCATTCGCGCACATGCGCCATGCCGTCGCGGTTGCGCACGATCCAAGGAGGAAACTGGAAGTGCACGGCCCCCAATTTGCCGGCCTGCCGCAGCGGCTCCAGCGCCTCGCTGAAGCGGCGCCACAGCTCGCTGCGGATCTCCTCGGGCACGTCCCTGTAGTAGAGCGTGCGCGGCTCGCGCGGACCGAGTGCCTGTTGGATGTCCTTGTGCAGCACGATGGGCGACGTCTGGTGCCCCGTGAACAGCCGGAACGCCTTGACGTTGAAGACGAAACCTTCGGGTGTGCGGTCCGCCCAGAGTTGCGCGTTGGACGGCGCTGGGATGCCGTAGTAGCTCGAATCGACTTCCACGATCGGGAACTGCGTCGCGTAATAGCGCAGCCGCGCCTCCGCGCTGCGGGCTTGCCTCGGGTAGAAACGGCCGCAGCCGATCAGCGTCTTGTCGGTCCAGGAGGCGGAGCCGATGAGGATGTTGTCCACTGGATTAATATACAGCTTCGCTCGCCCTCGAGTTGTCCCCTCTCCCCGTGGGAAAGGTTGAGGGTGAGGGCATGTGCGACGCACGTCGCAAAGTGGGGCAAGCCGGCTTGGATGATCTGAATGCGCAGCAGCTGCAGGCGGTGCGGCACGGAACCGGCGAGTCGGCCGGCGACACGCGCCCGCTGCTGGTGATCGCCGGAGCGGGCTCGGGCAAGACGAACACGCTGGCGCATCGGGTGGCCCATCTCATACGCAATGGCGCCGACCCGCAGCGCATGATGCTATTGACCTTCAGCCGCCGCGCCGCGCAGGAGATGGAGCGCCGCGTGGCCGGCGTGCTGCAGAAGGCGCTGGGCCTGCCCGCCACGCAAGCATTGCCCGGCCTGCCGTGGTCCGGCACCTTCCACAGCATCGGTGCGCGCCTGCTGCGCGAATACGCGGGACGCATCGGGCTGGAGGAGTCGTTCACCATCCACGACCGCGGCGACGCCGAAGACCTGATGGGCATGGTGCGCCACGACATCGGGCTGGCCGATACCAGGAACCGCTTCCCGCTCAAGGGCACGTGCCTGGGCATCTATTCGCGGGTGCTCAACACGCGCGAGTCGCTCGGCGAGGTGCTGCAGAACACCTATCCGTGGTGCAGCCAGTGGGAGAGCGAACTCAAACGCCTGTTCGGCGCTTATGCCGAAGCCAAGCAGCAGCAGAACGTGCTCGACTACGACGACCTGCTGGCGTTCTGGGCGGAGACGATGGCCGAGCCCGTGCTGGCAACCGAGGTGGGAGGCCGCTTCGATCACGTGCTGGTGGACGAATACCAGGACACCAATCGCCTGCAAGCGGAAATCATCCTGGCGCTGAAACCCACGGGCGAGGGCGTGACCGTGGTGGGCGACGATGCGCAGAGCATCTACTCTTTTCGCGGTGCCACGGTGCGCAACATCCTCGACTTTCCCCATCAGTTCGGGCAGCCCGCGCGCACCGTCACGCTGGAGCGCAACTACCGCAGCACGCAGCCCATCCTCGATGCCAGCAATGCAGTGATCGGCGAGGCGCGGGAGCGCCACGCGAAGAACCTGTGGACCGACAAGGCTTCGAGCCGCAAGGCCCAGTTATTGCTCGTGCCCGATGAGGCCTGCCAGGCGCGCTGGGTCGCGGACGAGGTGCTGCGGCAGCGTGAAACCGGCACGCCGCTCAAGAGCCAGGCCGTGCTGTTTCGCACCAGCACGCACAGCGCCGCGCTCGAGCTGGAACTCGCCCGCCGCGGCATTCCGTTCGTGAAATTCGGTGGGCTCAAATTCCTGGAGGCCGCGCACGTCAAGGACCTGCTGGCGGTGCTCCGGTTCGCGCAGAACCCGCGCGGCCGGATGGCGGGTTTTCGCGCGCTGCAACTCGTCCCGGGCATCGGACAGGCGAGCGCCACGCGGTTGCTCGACGCGATGGGCGAGGCCGCCGAGCCCGTGCCGGCGCTGCAGGCGTTCGAGCCGCCGCCGCAAGCCAGGCAAGAGTGGTCGCAGTTCGCCGCGCTCTACCGGCGGTTGCGCGATCCGGAAGTCGGATGGCCTGCCGACCTGGAACTCGCGAGGGCCTGGTACCTGCCTCAGCTGGAACGCATCCACGACGATGCTCCGGCGCGCAAGCTCGACGTCGACCAGCTGGTGCGGCTCGCGGCCGGCT
Organism: Ramlibacter sp.; assembly: GCA_019449555.1. GTDB lineage: Bacteria > Pseudomonadota > Gammaproteobacteria > Burkholderiales > Burkholderiaceae_C > Ramlibacter. Next base: position 9,042 of record JAGRPN010000075.1, on the reverse strand, counting down.
ATTCGAATCGCGAGCGGTTCCTCACGGAGCTGACGCTGGATCCGCCGCAGGCCACCAGCGACCGATCGGGCGCTCCGCATCGCGACGAGGACTACCTGATCCTGTCCACGATCCATAGCGCCAAAGGGCAGGAGTGGAAGGCGGTGCACGTGCTGAACGTCGTGGACGGTTGCATCCCGAGCGACATGGCGACGGGCTCGCAGGACGAGCTGGAAGAAGAGCGGCGCCTGCTGTACGTGGCGATGACCCGGGCGAGGGAGCATCTGCACCTGATCGTGCCGCACCGCTTCTATCTCACGCAGCAGGCGGGCGGCGGCGACAAGCACGTCTATGCGGGGCGCAGCCGCTTCATCCCGGAGGCGATGGCCGACCGCTTCGAGCGCATCACGTGGCCGCAGGCGGATGCGCCGGCCGCGATCGACGGTGCCGCGCCGGCCGAACCGCTGCTGCAGGTCCGGGCTCGCGCGCGCGCCGCTTGGCGTTAGTGCAGGGATGTCCTACACGCATGTGCAACCACTGCCGACAGAAAGCCGGCACGGCACTTCTAGAGTCACGATGTGGCCAAGCGCATGGTGCGCTGGCCGCACAACATGACCAAGGAGATATATCTATGGCAGCGCGTTCTTCGAAATCGTCTTCTTCCAGCCGCGGCACCTCCAGCCGCGCCCAGGCCGCCAGCAAGGGTGGCAAGGCCAGCACGCAGAACAGCCGGGCCCAGAGCGAGCGCGCCAGCGGCAACAGCAACGCCAGCAAGCGCAGCAGCAGCGAGAAGAGTTCGTCCCGCAGCAAGTAGGGCTTGTCGTCCCGGGTTCGGCCCGGGATCCAGGCTGCAAGACAAGATGCCCGGCCGGCGAAAGCGGCCGGGCATTTTTTGTGGGCACAATGGGCGAAGGCAATGGACTCGAGAAGGCAATCGATGGATGGAGCACTGGAATCGCTGACCGCGGCACTGCGGCAGTTTGCCGCCGAGCGGGACTGGGGCCAGTTCCACTCTCCGAAGAATCTCGCATCCGCGCTGACGGTCGAAGCCGCGGAACTGCTCGAGCAGTTCCAGTGGCTGACCGAGCAGCAGAGCCGCGAGCTGGGGGCACCCGCCCGTGAAACCGTGGCGCAGGAGATGGCGGACGTGCTGCTGTACCTGCTGCAACTCGCCGACAAGCTGAACGTGGACCTGGTCCAGGCCGCCCAACGCAAGCTCGCGTTGAACGCGCAGAAGTACCCGGTCGAAAGCTCGCGCGGCCACAGCAGGAAGTACGACAGCCGGCTCTAGGGCGGCGCGAGTCGCGCGCGTTGGCGCGACCTTGATCAATGGATGCGATGTTCAGACTTTCCAGTGCGTCGAACTTTCGGCACGTCGGCGGGTATGTTGCCCATGGCGGCCGGCGCGTCGCCGCGAACCGCATTTTCCGCTCGGACCATCTCGCCGGCCTCACCGCCGAAGAAGCCAGGCAACTGTCCGCACTCAGGCTCAGGCGCATCCTGGACTTGCGCGGCGTGGCCGAGCGCACCGCGGCGCCATGCGCGTTGCCCGAGGCGATAGTGCACTCGCTGCCGATCGAACCCACGATCGTGCAGAAGCTGACCGGGTTGATCGCCGCCGGCCACACGCTCTCGCGCGCCGACGTGGTCGCCTTGATGCAGGACACGTACCGCGGCTTCGTGCGACACAACACGCATCGTTTCGCCGAACTCTTCTCGCATCTGCTCGAATCCGATGAGCCGACGGTGTTCCATTGCACGGCAGGCAAGGACCGCACCGGTTTCGCCGCGGCACTCGTGCTGCGCAGCCTCGGCGTGGGCGAAGAAGACGTGATGCGCGACTACCTGCTGACCAACGAACGACTGAAGCCGCGCGAACCGTCGCGTGCGGACCTGGCGCCCGAGGTCTATTCGGTGTTGTGGCGGGTGCAGCCGGAATTCCTGGATGCGGCTTTCGAAGCCGTGACGCAGGCTTACGGCGGGATCGAGGGTTACTTCCGCGAGGGGCTGGGCCTGCGCGAGGCGCAGCGGGAGCGGCTGCGAGCGCTTTATCTCGAGCCGGAGCGATGAACGGCCGCCGCGCGGCGGCCGGTCCCGTCAATCAGGCCGGCCGGCGCGCGCCCGGCTGTTCAGGAGGCTGAAGGAGGAGTGGACTCGGCGGTGCGCTGGTGCCGCTTCTTGCCGGCCGCGCGCGCTTCCTCGGTGGTGAACTCGTGGGCGTGTCCGCTGGCGTGGGCAGAGCGGCCGCCCATTGCGGCGATTTCACGCTGGCGCTGGCGATCCATGGCGGCGAAACCGCGCCTGGAACGGATTGGCTTGATTTCGTTCGATTCACTTTCCATTGAGGTCTCCGGTTGAAGATCCAGCGGATGTGCTGGACGGCTGCGATTATGTTGTGGCTGAGTTAGCCTGTGCGCGCGTTTCAGCAAGAAGCGAAGTTGTCCTACAAGCCCACCTCACAACGCGAAAAGCGTCAACCTCCGGAGCCGAGTTCGTCGCGCGTGGGATCGCTTTCCTGCTCCGGCGGCGCACTTTTCTGGCGCCTTTTCTTCAACATCGCCGAAAGCGCCGAATCGGAGCCTTCGCCGGTGCGCTGGGTGCCGGCTTCGCCCTGCGACGGGTCTCGCGGCTGTGTCTGTTCGTGTTTGTCGCTCATTGCGCGTGCACTCCCGCAGCGTCGTCGGGCTCGCCGCCCTGCTGCTGCCATTCCTTTCTTTGCCAGCGCAGCCGTTCCAGCGCGCTGGCGGCGCCGTGGCCGCAGTGGCCGCCGCCCGGTGTGTCGTGGCCCGGTGCCGGTGCCGGCTCCTGCGAGCCGTGGTCTTCCTTAGTATCGTTCGATGCACTCATGGTTCATCCCTGCCGGCGCGCGATGCCGCCGTTGCAGGAACGAAATCTAAAGGCGCGGCGGCCACCTGCGCATCGGAAATGGCTGAGCGCGTTGTAGGAAAGTCTTGATTTGTGCCTCAGTGGTCCGCTGGCGCCAGCTCGATCACGGTGCGTCCGCGGGCCCGGCCGTTGGCCACCGCGTCGATCGCCGCCGGCAGCTGCGCCCAAGGGACCACATGCGCGATCCGCGCCAGGTGCTGCGGGCGCATGTCGCCGCCCAAACGCGCCCAGATGCGCTCGCGCACGGCCGGCTCGTTGTCGGAGTTGACACCCAGCAGGCGCACGCCGCGCAGGATGAACGGCAGCACGCTGGTGCTGAAGTCCAGCCCCGCGGCGTTGCCGATGCTGGCGATCACGCCCTCGCGCTGCATGCTGCGCGCCAGCGCGCCCAGCGGCGCGCCGCCCAGCGAATCGACCGCGCCCTGCCATAGCGCCGGCTCCAGCGGTTTGGTGCCTGCCGGCAGTTCGCCGCTCGCGATGACTTCCGCGGCGCCGAGCGCGCGCAGGTACTCGGCCTGCGTGGGCTTGCCGGTGACCGCCACCACGTGGTAGCCGCGCTGCGCCAGCAGGTCGATGCTCACGCTGGCCACGCCGCCGGTGGCGCCGTTCACCAGCACCTTGCCCTTCGCGGGCGCGAGGCCGTTCAACTCCATCAGGTCGATCGCCAGCGCAGCGGTGTAGCCCGCCACGCCGAGCGTCACCGCTTCCAGTGCGGTCATCCCCGGCGGCAGCGCATTCACCCAATCGGCGGGCACCCGGGCGCGGCCCGCGTAACCGCCGTGGTGCGACACACCGAAACCATGGCTGTGCACGATCACGCTGTCGCCCGGCTTGAAACGGGGGTGGCTCGATGCGTCCACCACGCCCGAAGCGTCGATGCCGCCCACGCAGGGGAAGCGCCGGATGATCTTGCCCTTGCCGGTGGCGGCGAGGGCGTCCTTGAAATTCACACTGGCGTACTGCACGCGCACGGTCACCTCGCCCGGGTCCAGGTCGGCTTCGGACAACATCGTGAAGGCGGCGCTGACGCCGGTCGGCGTGCCGGAGATGAGGTACGCGGGAAAGGAGTCGGGGTTGGAGCTCATCGGAATCCTCCGTCGGACAGGCAGCCCCGATTGTGGCGCGCCTGGTCGCCTGCGGTGCCGCCGGCGCAACCGTGCCGGTTCTATACAGTGTGCGTTCCACGCAAGGAGCGCTCCATGACTTCATCGCAGCACGACAAAGTCGGAATTTCATTTGCGGAACCCGGACCTGGACGACACCATCGCGCCTGCGTGCGCTAGTGCCGGACCGTGCCGGCGTTCTACACAGTGCGGCGCGTGCTTCCTACGCAACGCACCGCCCAGTTCCTACACGGCAGAGGCAAGTGCCGAGGCAGCATGTAAGCAACCCGAGGCGCGGACGCAGTCAAAGGAGTATGCGATGCCCAATCAGGAAGAATCGAACAACGCAGTATCGCGCAAGGCCCCCAGTGACCCAGCCAACCGGAAGAAATAGCATGAAGCGGGGGAACAACACGGTCTATGCATTGTTCTCCCTGGGAGTGCTCGCGGCCGCCGGCGCCGTGTACACGGCGGCGATCGGCTGGCTGTGGTTCAGGCAGGAGCGGCTGCTCTTCGAGCCGACGGTGCTGCCCGAGGACCATGTGCTGTCGCGGGATCCGGACGTGCATGAACTTTGGATCGACGTGCCCGGCGCGCGCTTGTCGGGCGCGCACCTGCGCCTGCCCGATCCGCGCGGGGTCGTGTTCTTCCTGCACGGCAATTCGGGCAACCTCACCGACTGCCTGGTCGATCTCGACGCATTCCGCGAGGTCAACTTCGATGTCGTGATGTTCGACTACCGCGGCTACGGCAAGAGCACCGGCTGCATCGCGAGCGAACAGCAGCTGCGCGCCGACGTGCGCGCGGTATGGGCGCAGTTCGCCGGCCAGTACGCGGGCAAGCGGGTCGTCATCGCGGGGCAGTCGCTCGGGACCGGGCTGGCCGCCGGGTTGGCGGCCGAACTCTACTCGGCTGGACGCGCGCCCGATCTCACCTTGTTGGTGTCGCCGTACAGCAGCATGCGCGTGCTGGCCGACGAGCTGTATCCGTGGGTGCCCAGGCAGGTGCTGCGCTATCCGCTGCACACCGTGGAGCATGCGCCGCAGTTGCGCGGGCCGTTGATGCTGGTGCACGGCGACAAGGACGAACTGATCGGCATCCATCACAGCGAGGCGCTGCGCACCGCCATTCCGCAGGCGCAGTTGCTGCGGGTCGAGGGCGCGGGGCACAGCGACGTGCACAAGTTCCCCAGCTTCCGCAAGGCGCTGGCCGGCGCGCTCGGCTGCCTGTAGCTGTCAGTCCCCGAGCACCTGTTCCAGCTCGTCCAGCGTCGGCGGCTTGACCAGGTGCTTGTCGAAGCCGGCCGCCAACGCCCGTTCGCGATCCTCGCGCGATGCATAGCCGGTCAAGGCGATGAGCGTGGCGCCGTGCAGCGCAGGCTCCTGGCGCAGCGCCCGCGCCACCGCGTAGCCGTCCATGCCCGGCAGCCCGATGTCGCAAAGCACCGTGTCTGGATGGAAGCTGCGCGCCTTGTCCAGCCCTGCATCCCCGCTGTAGCAGACATCGACTTCGTGGCCGGTGGTCTTTAGCAGCATGCTCAGGATGTCGGCGCTGTCCACGTTGTCCTCGATGACGAGCACCCGCCGGCGCTCCCGCGCGCCAGGTGCTGGCGCGACGGGCGCGGCGGCAGCGGCATGCGCCGTATCGATCGGCAGCATGATCGCGAACTCCGCGCCGGTGCCTTCGCCTTGGCTGCTTGCCTGCACGCGACCGCCGTGCAGTTCCACCAGTTTTTTGACCAGCGCCAGGCCGAGGCCCAGGCCGCCCGCGCCCCGGTCCAGTTTCTGTTCGGCCTGGGCGAACGGATCGAAGATGCGCCCGAGCAGCCGTGCGGAAATCCCGATGCCGTTGTCCTTCACCCGAACCAACGCCTGCGTGTCGCGCTGCTCCAGGCTCACTTGCACGCGGCCGCCGCGCGGGGTGAACTTGGCCGCGTTGTGCAACAGGTTGCCCAGCACCTGCGACAGCCGGGAAGCGTCGCCGCGGACCCAGACGGCCTGCGGCGGCTGCCGCTCCTGCAGCGCGATGGAGCGCGCCGCGAACACCTCCCGGTGATCCTCCAGCGCGCGGCTCACCACCTGGCGCAGGTCGATGCGGTCGCGCTGCAAAGCGAGCTTGTCGCGCGTGATCCGCGTGACGTCGAGCAGGTCGTTCACCAGCCGCGTCATCTGGTCGACTTGCCGCGCGATCGTCGCGAGTGCGCGCTGCGCCCGCTCGGGGTCGGCGCCGGAGCGCTCGAGGATGTACAGGCCGTGCTTGATCGGCATGAGCGGGTTGCGCAGTTCATGCGAGAGCACGGCCAGAAAATCGTCCTTGTTGCGGTCGCCCTGCAGCAGGCGTTCGTTCGCTAGGTGCAATTCCTCGCTGATCCGTCGCAACTCCCGCGCTTCCGCATGCGCACGTCTCCTGGCCCTGTGCATCGCGCCGGCGATGAGGCTGATCGCGACTCCGCTCGCGAAGTAGATCGCGAGCCGCACCTGTTCGAGCGGGGTGCCAAGCTGCAATCTGTCCAGCGGCGTCGTCGCGACCCCGATGCCGATCAGGCCCCCGACGGCGGTTGCGAACAGGCCCGGCCCGAAGCCGCCCATCGCAGCCGCGGTAACGATGGCGAGATAGAAGGTGATGTAAGGAGGCGCGATGCCCATGACGGGCTGCAACGCCCACCGAAGCGAGGCGGCGGCGAGCACCAGCAGCAAAGCCGCACCGTAGCGCAAGGCGGCGCTGCGCCACGCTACTGCTGAATTCACCTGGTCCTGCTGCATTCCATGATCCGTACTGCTCCGTGCCCGATGAGACGCGGTCCGCCGCGAACGGCACAACAATAAGGCACGAGCGGCGATTCTCACGCCAATGATGCATAACGTTGCATATCCTTCCGGCAACTCGCGGCAATTTCTCACAAAAATCGCCGGCGAACGCCCTGAACAATGTGCGCATGGAGTTCGCCACGTGGTCGGTGATCGTCGGCCTGCTGCTGGTCGTCATGGCCCTGAGCGCCACGATGCTGGACCGCTTGCCGTTGTCCACTTCGATGCTGTACCTGCTCGCGGGGCTGGCGGTGAGCCCCTATGGGCTTGGCCTGTTGACGGTGGACCCGCTGCAGCACACCGTGTTGCTCGAGCGGCTGACCGAAATGGTCGTGCTGGTGTCGCTCTTCACGGCCGGCCTGAAGCTCAGTCCCGGCCTGCGTGACCGCCGCTGGCTGCTCCCGCTGCGCCTTGCGCTGGTCTCGATGACGATCACCGTGGCTCTGCTTGCCGCGGCCGCCTACCTGTTGTTGCGGTGGCCGCCGGGGGCCTGCGTGCTGCTGGGCGCGATCCTGGCCCCGACCGATCCGGTGCTCGCGTCGGATGTGCAGGTCCATCGCCCCGGTGACCGTGATCGGCTGCGCTTCGCATTGACCGGGGAGGGCGGGCTCAACGACGGCACGGCGATGCCGTTCGTGATGCTCGGCTTGGGCCTGCTCGGCCTGCATGAAATAGGCGATGGCGGCGCGCGGTGGCTGGCCATCGATCTGCTCTGGAGCTCGCTGATGGGCCCCGCGATCGGCGCCGTGCTCGGACTGGCGATCGGCCGGCTGGTGCTGTACCTGCGGCGCGAACACAAGGAGGCGGTGGGATTGGACGATTTCCTCGCGCTCGGCCTCGTGGCGCTGTCGTATGGCGTGTCGCAATGGCTGCATGCCAACGGCTTCCTCGCGGCGTTCGCTGCGGGCATCGCGCTGCGGCACCTGGAGCAGTCGCAACCGAGCGGCAGCAGCCGGCTGGTGGTGGAGCGGGCGCAGGCCGACCCGGACAAGAGCGTTGCCGATGCGGTCGCCGTGGACCCGCGCCATGCGCCTGCTTTCATGGCGCAGGCCGTGCTCGGGTTCAATGAGCAGGTCGAGCGGATCGGGGAAGTCGCGGTCGTCATCGTCATCGGCGCCATGCTCTGGAGCATCCAGCCGGTGGCGGCCGCGTGGTGGCTGGTGCCGCTGTTGCTGCTGGTGATCCGCCCCGTGTCCGTCGCGATCGGGATGGCGCGATCCCCCAGCCTGGCCGGCCAGCGCTGGCTGATCGGCTGGTTCGGCATTCGCGGCGTCGGCTCGCTGTACTACCTCATGTACGCGATCAACCGTGGTGTGCCGCAGCAGCTGGTGCAATCGTTCATCGCGCTGACGCTCGCCGTCATCGTGACTTCCATCGTCGTGCACGGCATCTCGGTCACGCCGTTGATGGCCGCGTATGAGCGGGCGATGAAACGGCGCAGGGCGTGATCGCTCTGCAATGCCGGCCGGCGTCTGCCGCCGTCCTACAGCGGCGCGTGCCCCCTGCCGACAGTCGGCAGGCCGTTTCTGCCTAGAGTGGCAGCCATCCGAACATGAAGGAGTTCCCGATGAATCCATCCAAGCAACCCGAGCGGCCCGGTGCGCGCGAATCCGGTGACAAGGGCCGGGACGCCGACGACGGCGTACGGGAGACCCCCAACACCGATCTGCAGCCCGACGACGCCGGCACGCCCGACAGCGGCAATGACGGGCGCGGCACGGCAGCCGAGCCCGCCATGAAGCAGACAAGCAAGACGAGCCGCGAAACCGGCTCGCGCCGCTGAGTACGCGCTGCCGGAGCGCGGCGATATCGCTGGCGCCCGGCGCCGAGCGGCGGCCGCGCCCGACAGTAGCGGCTCGGAAGCCCTGCGCTGCGGCTGTCCTACACACATCAGCGGCGGCTGCCGACAAACAGCGGCTGGGGCATGCCTAGAGTGCCGATAGGGCGCACACCGTGCCCCTGCCTCATTTGCTTCTTTCCAAAAACCCTCAAGGAGTTTCCTGATGAAATCAACCCTGACCTCATGCGCCGCCCTGGCGCTGGTTGCCGCCGTTTCGCTGGGTGCGTGCACCAAGCGCGAGGGAACACCGCCCACGACTTCGACGTCGTCTTCTTCCACCACGACAACGCCCGCCCCGAGCAAAGACACCAGCACCTCGAGCAGCAGCAGCTCGCCGGGCACGAGCGGCACCGGCAGCACCAGCGGTACCGGCGGCACGACCTCGGGCACCGCGGGCAGCGACACCTCCTCGGGCAGCACCAGCTCG
>JAGRPN010000074.1 GCA_019449555.1 Ramlibacter sp. | reverse complement strand
TCCCCACGGTCTCGGCATTCAGGCATTTCATCTGCACGATCGGAGCAGTTTGCGGCGCCGGCAAACGGCACGAACCCTGCAGTGGCTTGGGGAACGCAACCCGTACTGGCGCGGAGAACACCTTCTCGGGTTGACCCCGCCGTCAACGCAAACGAGTTTTCACTACCGCTATGGCTATGACAATCTCGGCCCAATTTTTTGCGGATTCGTGTTGGGCGTGCTGGAGGAAATGCTTCGCTTTGAAACTGAAAAGATTTTCTTTCTCGCGCGAGAGGGGGACTTGTTCCGCGCCCTGTATTCAGCGCTTGCACCTGAATTGGCGCACGGTACACCAATAGCGGGCTACCTCCACGTTTCCCGTAAGTCGGTGTTTCTTCCCGCGGCCTGGCGCGGACTGTCGCGGCACCATCTCAACGTGGTGCTGTCCAACCCGAAGCAGAAAGGGCTATTCTCCGTAGCCAACGCGCTTGGCATTACACCCGGGGAATTTGAAGAGGTCGCCAGTCGTTTTGGCCTTGACACTGTCGCTCAACCAATCCGGGGATGGCCCCATGACCGGCTTGAGCGCTTGCTCGCGGACAGCGAGTTTCAAGAAATCGTCATACGTCACGCGCTGCCTGCGCGTCTATTGCTGCGCCGTTACCTGGAAGGGCAGGGCTTTTTTGGAAAGCAGCGCGTTGCTTTGGTGGACATCGGGTGGAATGGCACTATCCAGAACGCTTTGCAGGAAGCATTCGGGGAGGACACTGACTTTCCAACAATTACCGGGCTGTATTTGAGTTTCAACGGCAGTCTCGGGTATGTGTTTGGTGCCGATGCGGTCAAAGGCATTCTCTACGACTGTCGCACCAGCCCTGCCCAGCACAACGTCTTTGCTCTTTTCGAGGAACTATTCGAAAACGCTGCCCGTGCTCTCCACGGCAGTACCGTTGGCTATCGGGAAACGGAGGACGGCGTGGACCCGGTGCTGCGCGATGACGACGCGCCCGAGCGTCGCGCCGAGCGCGACTTTGACGTATACACCAGCACATTGCGGCGCGGCGTACTCGATTTCGCAACGGTGTTCGTCAAAGCGCTTCGCTTGGCAGGCTATTGCTTTGAGGACATCAAATCCAACATTCTCGCTAGGGCCGAGCGTTGCCTGGTCTATCCGAGCTGGGAGGAATCGGCTCACCTGCTGGAAATCGTGCACGCCGAAGACCTTGGGTCGGACAACGTCATGAAGTTCACCGAATACAGGTTACCCGGGCCCAGCATCCTGCTGAGGCCCAGACGCTTTATCCGACTGCTCCGAACCTCGAATTGGAAATATGGCACGGCCCGTACTCTAGGCGTGCCGGGTTTCAACTATTTCCTTCGCCGCATTGAGCTTGCCGTGGCTCGGCTCAAGAGAAAGCCCTCTGCAACTGCTTTATCTCCACACGCCCTGGCAACGGAACGACTGCTGCTCGGCTTGGTCAAAAGCGGGAACTTCCCAGCCCTTAACCGGGCGCGGAAGTTTTTTTTGAAAAAGTGGTCTGCATGATTTCCGTCGCCCTGTGCACATGCAACGGCGAGGATTTTCTGCCCGCGCAGCTCAATTCCCTGCTTGGGCAGAGGCGGTTACCCGACGAGCTGGTTGTTTGCGATGACGCGTCCGACGATGCGACGTTCGCGATTCTTGAAGCGTTTGCCCTCCGGGCGCCATTCGTGGTCAATCTGTACCGCAACAAAAAGCGCATGGGCATTGGCGCGAACTTCAACCGGGCCATAGACCTGTGCTCCGGCGAGATCATCGCGGTTTGCGATCAGGATGATGTGTGGATGCCAGAGAAACTCGCTCGCTTCACGCGAGCATTTGCCTCAGGCGCCGGCTGGGTCTGTTGCGATGCAAAAGTAGTGGACGAGATGCTTTGTCCTTTGGGCTACAGCTTGTGGGAACGAGTAGCTTTCAGCTCGAGGGAGAAGAAGCTGGCGCAACAAGGAAGGTGCTTCGAGATCCTGCTCAAGCATTTCGTGGTGGCAGGCGCAACGCTCGCTTTCAGGGCCGAATTGCGGAAGGCACTCTCGCCAATTCCGGACGACTGGCAGTACGACGCCTGGCTCAGCACAATGCTCGCAGCCACAGCAAGGGGAGCATTGGTCGATGCGTCTTTGCAGTGCTATCGTCAGCACCGGCGCAATGCCGTCGGTGGCACACGGCGGAGCTTCTCGAGTGACATCCGGGCCGCATTCTCCCTGGACCGAAATGCGCATTACCAGCACGAGCTTTCCCGCTGGTCGAAGTTGGCAGGACGTTTGGAAGGCGTGGCCTCGGCCGACATCGCGGACAAGCTTGCCAACAAGATCGCACACATCAGGCGCCGTGCCGGGCTGCCAACAAATCGGCTGGCGCGCCTCCCCAGCGTTGCCGCCGAAACTGCGCGGGGGGGCTACTTCCGTTACGCCCGGAACTGGGGCAGCATCGCCCTGGATCTACTCGTCAAGTAACCCGCAGCAGCATACCAAACTCGGGGGGCGACAAGTGCGTGTTCAGCACGGTGTGCGCGGAACCGAAACGGCTTTTTAGCCTCTGGCCCGGGCATAGGCGTTCGCCAACGAGGATCTTGTCTTCACGCGAGACGGCCACACTGGCCTTGAACGCCGACCTATGGTGCGGCGTGTGCACCGCACTGATCTCTTTCTTGGAAACTCCTTCTCGCCAGCTCCCTCTCAACCCGGCGCCATGCCCGGCGTTTCGATCGGTAAGGCCCTTCACGTAGGCCAACGCAGTTCTCCTCGCCTCCATAATCCGGCCCATGGGGTTTTTTGGAATTTTTGGAAAACACAGGCGGCAAGCGACCACCGGCGATATCGGCACGCCCGCCGAGGGAAACGCATCGGCACTTATCGACCAGGGAAATCGGCTGGAGGACGCTGGCGATTTGGTTGCTGCCCGTAAGTGCTACGAGCAAGCCGTAGAGCTCATGCCCGGCTTGGCGCGCGCTCATCTCAACCTGGGCAACGTGATGCTCGCGTGTGGGCAGCCGAAAAGCGCTCTCGAGGCCTACCATGTTGCGTTGGCCTTGGACCCGGACTATCCAGCCGCGCACTACAACATGGGCAACGCCAATGCGCGGCTGCGCAACCCGCGGGCAGCCATGGCTTGCTATCTGCGCGCCTTGAGTCTCAAGCCGGATTTCACTGATGCTCACGTGGCACTTGGGAACGCACAGGAAGATCTTCAGTTACTCGGTCAGGCCGAGGCCAGCTATCGCAGCGCCTTGCAGCTGCAGCCCGGTTACACCCAGGTCTACAGCAACCTCGGTTTTGTATTGTCTGGGCAAAAGAAATGGGCCGAGGCCCTGGGGGCATTTCGACAGGCTGCATCCCAACACTACGCTCCGGCCTCCGCACAGGTTTGTTATTGCGCCAGCCAGCTTTGCGAGTGGCGCAGCCGCATCGTGGAGGAGAAGACCGTCGCCGACATGATCATGCGCGGCGTTGCCGACATCTCGCCTTTTACTGCCTTGAGCATGGATTCAATACAGGATAACGCGGCGGTGCTGCAGCGTCTGGCAGCCCGCCGGTTTGCCGAAGATCGATTGGCGCCGAGTTCGGTGCTTGTACAGGCGAACCAAAAACGCCTAGCGACGGATGCTCGCCTGCGAATAGGCTATCTTTCTGCGGATTTTCACGACCATGCCACCATGCACTTGCTGCGTGGCGTGTTGGCGGAGCATGACAACAACAAATTTGCGATTCACGGCTATTCGTACGGCAGGACAAGTGACTATGCGACGGAAGAGGCGCGCAGAACGTGCGAGAGTTTCAGTGACCTGAAGGACCTCTCCGATCTGGAGGCCGCATCAGCAATCGCCGGCGACGAGGTCGACATACTGGTGGACCTCAAAGGATTCACGCAAGGCGCGCGCGTTGAGATCTCGGCGTTGCGACCTGCCCCGCTGCTGGTGAACTGGCTGGGTTATCCAGGAACCCTTGGTCATCCCCAGTTGGCCGATTACATCATCGGCGACCCCGTCGTCACGCCGCTTGCAGCCGCTGCCGATTTCAGCGAGACACTGGCCCTGATGCCGAATTGTTACCAACCGAATGATCGCGCCAAGGTCATCGGCGGCAACCCTGGTCGCCTCGCGGCCGGCTTGCCGGAACACGGGTTTGTTTTTTGCAGCTTCAACCAAAGCTTCAAGTTCAATCCCGGTACTTTTGACGTTTGGTGCCGATTGATGCGCGAAATTCCGGCGAGTGTGCTGTGGCTGCTGTCGCAGACTGATGCGGTCACAGCCAACCTAAGGTCTGAGGCAGAAGCTCGCGGCGTCGAAGGCTCGCGTTTGATTTTTGCTCCTCGGTTGGGCCTTGCGGATCACCTTGGTCGCCTGCAGCTCGCCGATCTTGCGCTCGACACCTTTCCCTATAACTCCCACACCACTGCCAGCGACGCTCTGTGGGTCGGTGTACCGCTCGTGACTCTCATGGGCCGCACGTTTGCCAGCAGGGTGGGTGCGAGCCTGTTGAATGCCGCAGGCGTGCCGGAATGCGCGGTCCAAAGCTGGGACGACTATTTTTCCCTGGCGAAGTGTCTGGCTTGGGACTCGTCGAGCCTGCGATCAATCCGTCAGAAGCTCGTCGAGAACAGGCTCTCTTGCCATTTGTTTGATACCGTCGGCTTCACACGGGACCTGGAGCGACTCTACCTGGCGATGTGGGAGCAACATCAAAGGGGAATCCGGGAGATCGTCGTCCTGCAAAAGGAAAAGCTCACTTGAAGTGGCGCAGTCATCGAATTTCCGGCAAACCGTGCCTGATCAACATCACGATTTTGCGGGGCAAAACCATGAAGACGGAGAGCCATTTCATCAAGCCGATACGACGTGAACGTTGGATTTCCCGGCGATAGAAAGATAGCCGACTGCGCGCCCGCCACAAAGCAGGAACGAGAGGAGCGTAGATCCTTCGCCACACAGAGATATCCCATTTCAATGTAGCGACAAGCAGCCCTACCAGGCAGATCAAGACGACATGCAAGGGAAATACCACCAGGAACTGAGGCATCGGACAGGTGAGAACCATCACGAATGTCTTGTTCCGTTCGGTCAGGGCACGGCGCCGAAAAGTGGTGTCGAGCCGGCCATCCTTTATCCGATTGCCACCAAAAGCCCGGCCCTGCCAATGGCGGTAGCCCGACACCGGCAACACGCGTACTGGATGGCCCGCTAAGCGCGTACGGCAACACAAGTACATGTCCTCTGCGATCGAGCCGAACCATTCTGGGAAGCCCTCCAGTTCGTCCCACAATGACTTCGGTATCCACAAGCAAGCACCGATCACCATGGCCACCTCATCTCGTCCCACGCGCAAATTGGGGACGGGGTTGAAGAAAGGGTCCAGCAAACACCCTCGGTCGATGAGTTCCCCGCTAGCGGCGTCGTACTGAGGCAAGCCAAGAATGAGGGGCTCGCCGACCCGACCCGTTTCGCACAGCAGGGCCTGCAGAGCATCCGCATGCAGCGCCGCATCGTTGTTGAGTAGAAGCAAGTATTTGCCCCGGGCCTCGGCCACCATGCGATTGTTGGCCACACAGAATCCGAGGTTGCTCTTGCTTTCGATGAGCCTTGCCGTCGGATAGCGGTCACGGATGTAGGCAACCGAGTCATCGCTCGAGGCATCGTCATGCACCAGTATTTCCAGCGGAATGTCCCCTTCCTGCTGCAGGACCGATTGCAGGCAGTCGTCGAGCACCCCCATGCCGTTGTAGTTGGCGATGCACACGGATACGAGGGGCGGGCGCGGTGTCATTCCAGCTTCAACCATCCCCAGGTTCGCGCCAGGCCGTCCGTCAGCCCAATACCGGGGTGCCAGCCAAGCCGCGCGTGCAGGCGCGAGTTGTCCAGCACCACGCTTCGAACATCCGTGCCCCGTACCGGTCGGTGAATCGATCGCAGCTCGGAGCCAGTCGTCGCTTCGACCAGGCGCTTGACCTCGTTGATGCTGAATCCAATGCCGATGCCCAGGTTGTACGTGCTTGAATCTTGGGGCAGCTCGATGAAGCGCGTGCAGGCCTCGACGATGTCGTCGATGTAGATGAAATCGCGCACGTTTTCCCCGTCGCCCCAAATTTCCAGCGGAGTGCCGAGGCGCGCGTGTTCGAGCATCGTGCGCACCAGACCGAAACCGCTTTTCAGGCTCTGGCCGGGCCCATAGGCATTCGATGGGCGAAGGATGGTGACCGTATGGCCTTGGGCCCGGGCAGCCTGGCAAGAGATTTCTTGAGATGCTTTGGCTGCGCCGTGGTTGGACAGTGGCGCGATCGGGCAGTCTTCCGTGACGGGCAACCGGTCGGGGTTGCCGTAAATCGTGCCGCCGGAAGAGAAGAAAATCAGATGGGTCTGCGGCTGCTGATGGAGCAGCCCCAAGAGGCGCGAGGTCAACGCGAGGTTCTCCAGTTCCAGGTCCGGGTGGCTGGCGGACGATCCGGGCGTGGTGACGCAGGCCAGGTGAACCACTGTGCCGCAATGGGGCAACACGTGTTCAAGCCGTTCCGCGTTCTGACGTCCAATGATGTGCGCAGTTATCTTTTCGTGCTTCAGGCGCTTGGCGAGTGCGCTGCCGATGAAGCCGGTGCCGCCGAGCAGCAAGACACTATCGCGGCTCACGACCGGGGCTCCAACAGACTTTCGTAGGCTGCGGCATAGCGGCCGGCGCAATCGGCCCACGTACCGATCGAGTCCTTGACCCATTGACGCGCGGCTTGCCCGGCCTGCTGGTTGTTCACGGGATCATTCAGCCACGCCAGCCCCTGGCCCAGTTCTTGGGAGCTGGCTGCCAACCAGCCGGTGAGGCGATGTTGCACGATGTCGCGATGCGCCGGCAGGTCGGAAGCCAGCACCGGCAGCCCCGCGGCCATCGCTTCGAGCATCACTTGTGGGCGTCCCTCGTCGTGGCGGCTCAGCGTGATCAGTCCGCACGCCATGGGAAACCAGCGCTGCTGGAGATCGGCTGGATGGGTCGGGCCGTGGTACTGCACCCAGCAAGGAAGTTCGAGCTCTTCTTGCATCGGACCGAACAGGTGCAGCTGCCGCTCTTGGCCGAACAATCCATCTCCCCAGCTAAACAGATCGCCGATCTTGTTTTTGGTCAGGCGCGTGACGGCCAGCCAATGACGCGTTGGACCCTGCGGCGGCCGGCGTACGAGTTCGAACCAGGGATCGTCGACACCAAAGGCGATCGGGCGGACTTCGGCCAGATCACCAAAAGCCTCCTCCAACGCGGGACGCATCCACTCGGCATTCGGCGCCAGGATGGCGGGGCGTTGCCGCAACACGGCGCGCAATAGCGTCTTCATGCCCGGCAGCCGAAGCAAGCCGAAGTCTGTTCCCAGCACGGTGATCAAGGCGGGTGTCGTGCTTCCCCACAGTGGCAATGCGTTTTGCAGCCAGTTGATATGCGCCACGTCGGCGGGTTGCCTGCGGTAAGCGCGCCCCAATCGAATCATCAAGCCAAGGATGGTTCCGACCGCGAGGACCTGGCGAGTTCGCAGCAGGTGGGCGATGCCGCCTCGCTGCGACAGGCGTCCCAGCCAGAGGGAGTCGGATGGTGTGGACACGGCCGTGACGTCGGCGGGCAGTTCACCGGGGGGCGCCCACAGCGAGAGAGTGATGTCGTCACGCCGGGCCAGGGCGGTGGCCAGGTTGGCAATGAAGCGGCCGCGCCAGTCCTCAAGGCTTTCGGGGTACGAGGTACTGCTCATCAACACGCGGAGTGCCTTGAGCCGGGTTGGCTCAGATGAAAATGGCCGGGGCGCGCGGCTCATCGTCACGTTTATTCCTCATCGTGATCTTTGACATCGATGTTCTTGTAGTGCAGCGCGGAAATCTGCTCCGAGACGATGCCGATCAGAAAGGTGAAGACGGCGGAGATGAACAGCAGGGCGCTCATGTTGGTGAAGCGGCCGGAAGTGAGATACGTATACAGGTAATAGACCAGGCCGGTGAGAAAGAAGCCCGCGCTGACGGGAAGAAACAGCTTCTGCGGCGAAAAGAGCGTGCCGATCTTGATGATGATCAGCAGAAACCGCAGGCCATCTCGCAGCGGATGGATGTGGCTGACGCCACCGTTTCTGCGAGGCGAATGAATCGGAACGTAGGCCACGCTGTAACCGGCGCGGAAGAAGCTCATCGTGATCGTCGTTGGGTAGGAAAACCCGTTCGGCAGCAGATAGAGGAACTGGCGAAACCTGGAGGCACGAACCACCCTGAATCCGGATGTGAGATCGCTGATCGGCTGCATGACCATCCAGCTCGCGAAGCGGCTGAAGACATCGTTGGCGGCGGCGCGATGGAAACCAGCTTGCGAACCCGACTGCCGCGCGCCCACGACCATGTCGTAACCTTGGCTGAACTGCTCGAGCAGTTGGGGTATGTCTTCGGGCTTGTGCTGGCCGTCAGCGTCCATGAAGATCAGGATGTCACCCTTGGCGGCGCGAGCCCCGGTTTTGATAGCGGCTCCGTTCCCCTTGGGATATGGGTGAGTCAGCACGCGGACCCCATGTCCCGCACATAGCAAGGCGGTCTCGTCATTCGAGCCGTCATTGACCACGATGACCTCCGCGCCCCGCGGCAAATGCGCGGCCAGTGCCGGCAACAGTTCCGCCAATCCGGCGGCTTCGTTGCGGGCCGGAATCACGATGGAATACGTGTCAGCCGACTTGTCAATTCGTGTGTGCACTTTTCCCCATCGGTTCGAAGATGGTTTTCAGTCCGCCCAAAACAGGTTCGTCCCGCGACGAATGAGGGCTCCCGGTCAGCATCTTATATTCCCGCCGGGCGTCATCAAGTCGGTTGGCCTGGAGCAAGAGGTGAATAAGATTGGCGTGCAATGCAACACTGCCGGGATCGCTGGCAACAGCGGCCTGAGCGTACGTCAAAGCAAGCGGAATGGAACGCATTTTGGCCGCGGCATAGTCCATCGCCACCGCGTAGATCATCCCGCGCATCGACCCGTCGGCAGACGGATTCGAGAGGGCTGCCTCGATGAATTCCATGGCCTCATGATCGTCCATGCACAAACGCTTTTCGACCAGCAGGCCCGAGAGGCTCTGCACGATCGAACGGTCGCCAAAGGTAAAGGGAGTGGAGGAGAACCGCCTCAGCAAGTCGGATCGAAGGGCCGGGTCGTTCCGCACACCGGCAGCGCAGTCCAGATAGACAAGGCCAATCAAAGGGGCCTTACTGGTTCTGTCGAGCTTCGCGGCACGCTGGTAATAGACCTGCGCCATTTGGTAAGCCATCGGATTGCCGCCGCCTGATTCGAAGGTTCTGTGCATGACGGTCACGGCGGCTTCGTAGTTGGCCCGGGCGGAACCGGGATGCTTGGACACTTCCACTTGGGTCCGCTGAAATTCGTCCGCCCACTGCAACGAACGTATGCTTGTCACAAGCCCGCAGAAAAAGACAAAGCTGGCGGCCAGGACCAGCCGCGGGACGTACCATTCCACGCTTTCCCGGTCCGGAAACAGCAGGCTGGCCAGCCACAGGAATATCCCGAAAGACGCGATGTAGTTTCGATGTTCGTAGGCGATTTCCAGGGGCAGCAGCGTCGATTCCAACAAGTGGGAAGCGAGAAACCAGAACACGGCAAAAGCAAACAGCGGGCTGCGCGTGCGCCAGCGGAAAGCCAAGGCGGTCACGGCGATCCACCCAACCATCGCAAAGAGGGTGTCGATAGGGGTCAGCAGCCCGCGCGAGACCGCAATGTCGTCATGGAACAGGGCGAACGCGTCTGGCGCAGGCAGGAGCAGCTGACGGACATAGAGCCAGAGTACCCTGGGCTCCGTCATGAGGCGTTCGGCCAGAGTGAACTCACGGACGCCATAGCCGGCGGTCAGAAATTCCCAGTTCACCCAGCAAAGTGCGGCAAGGATGCTGGCTATCACCCCTATTGCCAGCCACTTCGCTTTTCGGGATGTCGACCGGAACGTGCCGAGCACCAGCCATTCGCACAGGAATACATAGATCGGCAACAGCAGGCCGGTCTCCTTTGAAAGCACGGCTGCCGGCCAGCATACGAACAGGCCGAGCGCAATGGCGAGCCGGCCGTTCTTGCTCTTGGCTTGTCGGCCATACAGGTAGAGAACCAGGCCGGCCAGAGTGAAGAAGGCGGACAGGCTTGTCATGCGCTGGACGACGAGCAGCACCGGCGTGAAGTTGATCGGGTGCAGCGCCCAGGCTGCCACCACGGTTATTGTTGGGACCACTGACCGCGTTGCGGTTGTGTCATGTCCCAGCCGGTGCCACACCTGCCGTGCCAGCACGCAAACCAGCATTGCGTTGGCAATGTGAATAGCCAGGTTGACCAGCTTGAACGGGAAGGGAGTATCGCCGAAGAAGGAGAAATTCAGCGCGAAGCTCGCCATGCTGAGGGGCCGTCCCAAAGGGCTGGAAGTCCCACTCGTTGCTGCAGCAATCAGGGATTGCAGGGAGCCGTCGAGATGTCGCAGCGTGGCATTGTTGACGATACTCGCCACGTCGTCGAATATGAAACTTCCATGCAGGCCGGCCCAATAGGCGGTGACCACCAATAAGCACAACGCCAGGAGTGGCAGTGTCAAACGCAGCTGCGGGCGTGTCAGGAAATGCAAGGAGGATCTGCCAAGAAAAAAGCTCCGCCGAAGCGGAGCTTTGTCTTTGCGATTGGGCTAGCTGTTAGCGGCAGTTCGCCGGCAGGTACTTGGCAAGGATGGTGCCGGTGCAGACCCAGGTCACCACGCCGGTCGAATCGGCGGTTCCGGTCAGGACCACGGTGCTGTTCTGAATCTTGGGCTCTTTGGTCGATGCAGTGGCGGTCAATATACCCACGTTAGTCGCGGTCGTTGAGTAGACCACTCCCGAAACGTACGGTGACACCTGCGCCGTGATGCCGGCAGAATTGACAGCAGGCATGTGCCCGAGCGTCTGGAAGGCCTCGGCAATCGCAGTCTTCCCACCGGACGCCGCCAGCACGACTTCACTGACCTTTGCGCGGACGGTGTAGTCCTGGTACGCCGGCAAGGCAACCGCCGCCAAAATACCGATGATCGCGACCACGATCATCAATTCGATCAGGGTAAAACCCTGCTGCAGGGAACGCTTCATGGATAGCTCCTTGAGTGAAGAATGTTTGCCGAACGTTAGTAGCAGGGTTCATGCCATTCCTCTCACCCGCCGAAATAGCCGTTTTCAGCCCCGTTTGCGGCATATCGGCACGGCTGAGCTTGACAATTTTGGCCGAGGAAGCCCAAAAAAGACATCTTTGTCACTCGCCGGAGTGGCTTCCGCACTGACTTGGCGGCTAGCAGGAATTCAGTTCACGTTACGCCAGGCTTGCTGCGCGCCATCCCTGCGAAGACGTCTTCCAGGTTTTGGGCGAACCTGGCCGCATCGAAAAGCGGCGAAGCAAGCGCGCGCGACCGCAAGCTGGCGCGTATCTCGCGCAACTTGTCCAAGTCATTCGCACGTGCCGCCGCGATCTCCACATATTCCTGTTCGTTCGCCGCCACCCAGTCGTCCAGGCCCACGCAACGCATCAGGGTTTCTCCTTGGCGGGCGAGCAGCGAATTTCCAGTGAGTGTGACTGTGGGCACCCCCATCCACAAAGCCTCCGCCGTTGTCGTGCCGCCCGGAAATGGGAAAGTGTCCAAGACGACATCCACGCCTTGGTACGAAGCCAGATAGTCCTCGCGGGGCGCTCCCCCGTACAGGTCCACCCTGGCAATATCGATATTGGCCGCCGCGAGGCGCTTTTGCATGTCCGCGACTGCCTCCGGGTATGCCAGTGGCAAGCTTTGAAGGCGAAGGCGCGCTGAAGGAATGCGCTCGAGAACTTGCGACCATGCGGCCAAGGTGCGATCGCTGATCTTGTTCAGTATCTGATAGGAGCCAAACGTGACATGACCCTTGCTCAGGGCTGGCAGATCCTGCACCTCGATGGGCCGGCGTGTCACCGGTGGGCTCAGGCACAAGCGGGTGTCCGGCAGATACCAGAGTTTTTCGGAAAAGAACTGCGCGTCCGCTTCCGGCACGGAGACTGGATCCACGAGGATGTAGTCGATCTCGGCAACCCCCGTACTCGCCCAGTACCCGAGCCACGAGGCTTGCAAGGGTGCAGGCTTCCACGCAAAGACCGAAAGCCTATTGAGGCCGGTGTGTCCCGCGAGATCGACCAGGATATCGATCTTGTCCGCATGAATTTTCTTCGCCAGTGCGTCATCCGGCATCGTCGCAACCGAGTGCCACTCGGAAAACAAGGACTTCAGGCGCTCGGACATGACATCCTCGGTGACGGAAGTCGAGTACGCAACGAGCGCCAACTTGGCAGGATCGACTTTCGCCAAAATACTTTCGAGAAACAAGCCCACGGGGTGGGTGCGCAAGTCGCCGGAGACAAATCCCACCCGCAGCGGCCGGGCGGTTGCAGCAGGTGCCGGGCAAAGCCAGTGGGAGTACGGTTTCGCGCGCGCAGTGACTCTCGCACCATATTTGCGCGCCTCGCGCAGATACTCGGCGGGCGGGTAATCCGGCAGGTACGTCAGCGCGAACAGCAGGTTTTGGTGCGCATTCAGGTACTCCGGGTTCAGTTGCAGGGCGTGCCTGTAGCTCTGGATCGCAAGGTCTAGCTGCCCGGTCTGCTGGAAGGCGGCTGCCAGATTCGTATGGACCTGCACGTTGCCGGGCTCGAACTCGAGAATGCTGCGGTAGGTTTCGATCGCAGCAAAGACCTCCCGCCGTTTGAGCTGGGCCACGCCCAGGTTGATGAGGATCGAGGAGTCGCGAGGCTGCAACTGCGCTGCCTGGCGGAAATCGGCGATCGCTTCGTCGAACTCATCCGCCGCCAGATGCAGGTTTCCCTTGAAGTAAAAGAAGTCAGCGGTGTCGGGCGGAAAAGCGGGACCCTGCTCCAGCACCGCACGGGCCTCGCGAATTTGGCCCGTCTGCGCCAGCGAAATACAAAGATCACGCCTGCAAACGTCGAAACCCGCGCTGATGTTCAGCGCCTCCCGGTAACGCGCGATGGCTTGCAGCCAATCGCCCCGCGCCCGCGCCAGATTACCCAACATGTAGTGAGCATCGAAGTCCGCGGGATTCAGCTCGACTGCCTTGAGCAGCATCTGCTGCGATTCGGCAGACCGACCCAACTCTCCCAGCGCATACCCCAAGTTGGAATAGCAGATCGAGTCATCGGGGTCGCTCTCCACCCCAAGCCGATAACAATTCGCGGCGTCATTGAGCCTGCCCTCGCTGAGATGTGCGTTGCCACGGCGGCGCCACTCTGCGGAACTGATCGGCCCGGTCGCGCCGGCTGCAGGCTGCAGTGAGTTTTCCAGGCGCGACTGCAAGCTTGCGCGGCGCGTCTCGAACCTTGTCGCCAGCCACTTAAGCACGGGACACCCGATACGGCTTGGAATGATCAGCAGCATTCATGTTTTCACGGCAACGACAAGCCACTGAGTCAGCTTGTCTATGTAGGCATCGTCGTAACCAGCGTCCTTCAAGGCCCACTTGAAGGCGTTTCCCATCTGGGCCACCTTGTAGAAATTGAGTTTGTTCTTCTGCCGGTACGCCCTCACCTGAAGCTCCATTTGCTCAAGTATCTTCATGGACTTCGCAGCGAACTGCTTGTCCTTCACGGCGACGGTCAAAGGCATTCGCTCCATGTAGAAACGGGCCAGCCCGGCGCCGAATTCCTTGGCAGAACTTGCGTCTAAGAATGAAAACACAGCACTTTCCTAACGATGGAATTCAGTGGGAAGAATTTGGACCTTGGCTTGCCAGCGCGCCAACCGCCCCGTCCCGTCCCGTCATTTGATGCAGACCGACCGGACCTGCTTGAGATCGGTCAGGCCCAGCATGATCTTCTCCATGCCGTCCATCTTCAAGGTGCGCATCCCGGTTTCGACCGAGGCGGCGAACAAATCCGCCACCCGTGCGCGTTCCTGGATGAGGCGCTTGAGGTGGTCGTCCGCAACCAGCAGTTCGTGCAGCCCCAGGCGACCTTTGTAACCGGTCTTGTTGCACTTCTCGCAGCCGCCGGCGCGGTAGAAATTCAAACGGCCCTCATGGCCATAGAGCTTCAACCACGACTCATACAGCTTCTTCGCCTCGCCGGCGTAGTCCGCCTTCCACGCGGAAGTGTGCCTCAGTTCTTCGGCGTATTCGGTGACGAACAGCCTGATCTCCTCCGCGTCCGGCGTGTACGCCTGCTTGCATTCGCACAGCTTCTTGGCTAGCCGCTGCGCCAGGATTCCCAGCAGCGCGTCGGCGAAGTTGAACGGGTCCATGCCCATGTCCAGCAGACGGACGATCGATTCCGGCGCCGAGTTGGTGTGCAGCGTCGAGAAGACGAGATGCCCGGTGAGCGATGCCTCCACCCCCATCGAAACCGTTTCCTTGTCGCGCGATTCCCCGACCATGATGATGTCCGGATCGGCGCGCAGGAACGCCCTCATGACCAGCGCGAAATCGATGCCCGCTTTCCTGTTGATCTGGACTTGGCGCAATCCCTTTTGCGTGATTTCGACCGGATCCTCGGCGGTCCAGATCTTGGTGTCGGGGGTGTTGAGGAATTTCAGGATCGAATGCAGCGTCGTGGTCTTGCCGGAACCGGTCGGACCGCAAACGTAGAACAGCCCATAAGGCTTGCTCACCGTCTTTTCCAGCCGCTCCCTGTTGTGGGGGGTGAGCCCCAGCTTCTCCAGCGGGATCGGTTCGCCCGCGGCCAGGATCCGCATGACGACATCCTCGACCCCGCCGGAGGACGGGATCGTGGCCACCCGCAACTCGATGTCCAGCGGGCCGAATTTCTTGAACTTGATCTTGCCGTCCTGCGGCTTGCGCTTCTCGGAGATATCGAGGTCGCACATGATCTTCAGGCGGGTGATCATCGCCTGGCGGAAATGGGACGGCACCTCGATGTAGGGCTGCAGGCTCCCGTCGACGCGGAAGCGGATTCCGGTCTTGGCCTTGCCGGGCAAGGGCTCGATATGGATGTCCGAAGCTTTCTGGTTGTAGGCGTCGACGATGACTTTGTTGACGAATTTCACCAGCTCGTTGTCCGCCGCGGCCGACTCGAGCCCGGATTCGTCGCCCTCTTCGTCGATCGGCGCTCCACTCATGTCCGCCAGCAGTTCGTCGATCGACGCTCCCTCTTCGGCGCCGTAAAGCTGCGCCAGCGTTTCCTCGAACTCGGTCTGGGTGGTGACCCGGTACGTGAATCTGCTGAAGCGGGGGAATACTTGCGGCACGATGCGCGATCCACGCACTGCCTCCGGGTCCATGCACATGATGGCCAGCCCATCCGGTGTCTCCTCCAGCGGGATCCAGCCCTGCTCCTGGACGAAGTCACGCTTGAGGGGTCCCTGCAGCGCCTCCGAACGGATCCGGCCGGAGCTGAACGGCTCGTACGGCACGCCGAAGAACTTGGCGAGCGATGGCCCGATCTGCGCCGGGCGAATGCGATAACCGGACATCAGCACATGCTCGACGGGCTTGCTCTGTTCGCGCGCCTGCTGGATGCACTGCTTCAATTCGTCGGCGGTCATCACGCCGTCGGCGACCAGACCGTCGTACTTCGTCGCTCGGCGCCGCTGGCTCTCGTCGGCCCTTTGCATGCGCTGGCGAATCGCGGTGGCCAGCGTCTTGCACAATTGCGACGCACCCTCGACTTCCAGCTCGCCGAACGGCTGGTCGCTCTTGTTGTTGATGACCTGCAACACGCCGTGCAAGGTCTCGCCGTCGAGGATCGGGACCACCAGCATCTGCTTGGTGCGGTAGCCCGAACGCTTGTCCACTTCCTTGAGGAATGTGAGCGAGGGATGGATGCGCTTCAGCGTTTCCTCGTCGTACACGTCGGCTACGTTCAGCAGCTGGCGACTGAAGGCGACGTAACCGGCCAGGCTCTGCGTGCTGACCGGCAGCTTCAGGTCGCGGCTGGTATTCAGGCCTGTCTTCACCTTGGAGACGATCGCCGTGCAGTCTTCGTTCACCGCGTACAGGGTCAGGCGATCCGCGTTGAACAGCCTGCAGATGTCCTGGCTCGCCTCGAGCATGATCTGGTCGATGTTCTCGGTCTCGTGGATGCGGGTCGAGACCTGCTGCAGCTGCCGGTAGAAGAGAGCCTCGAAAGACACGCCCCGCTTCTCCGGCGGGAGCATCTGGGAGTCGTAGAACGCCTGCTCCGAATCCCGCTCGGGTTTCAGTACCGCGCTCATAGCTCGAACTCCTGGCCGGCGCGCAGCCAGCGGATGTCGTGCACGACGTTGGGACCGAACGGCTGCGTCTGGTCGAACTTCTGGATCTCCGTCATGATCAGCTCGGTTTCCGCCGGCTTGGTATGCGTGATGTAGATCGGGAAGGCCCTGCCCTTGTCGATGCAGTCGAGCTCGTCGGCGAGCGCATGCGGCGACAGATGCAGACTGCGCCGCGCGAGATCCTTCTCGCGGTTGCTGAACGCCGTCTCGATGACGAGCGCCGCCACGTTCATCTGGTTGACGCGCCGCCAGAAGGCCGGGTTGCGCTCGGTGTCGCCCGTGAAGACCCAGCAGCCCTTGCCCGCGGTCACCGCGTAGCCGACCGCGGGCACCGTGTGCACCGCCGGCAGGACCTCGACCCGTTTGCCGGTGAAGTTCAGGGTCTGCCCGACCTGGATCTCGTCGAATTTGATGAAGGGCGCTTGCGGGGTGGGAATCCGGCTGAAATCCGGCCAGATGACGTTATTGAAGACATGCGCCTTCAAGGCGGCGATGGTTCCGGCCAGAGCATGCACGACGATCGGACTGGCGAGCTGCGAGGCGATGGCATCGACCATCAGCGGCAGGGCCGCGACATGATCCAGGTGCGAATGCGTCAGCAGGACATGTTGGACGCTCTTCATTTCATCGAGCGTCAGGTCGCCCACGCCGGTGCCTGCGTCGACCAGCACGTCGCTGTCGATCAGGAAAGACGTGGTGCGACAGTCCTTGGCGATCGCCCCAGAGCAGCCCAGCACGCGCACCTTCATCTTGCCTCCGAAGAGCCGCCTCTAGGAGGCAAGCGCCCCCCCGGGGGGCAGAGAACGCAGTGACCGTGGGGGCTCATGTGCTGCCTATTTGGTTTCGAAATTGGTTGCGCCGTCCCACCCGGGATCGAAAGGCAGCAATCGCATCGAGGCTACACGTTCAGAATATAGTTCGTAAAGGTATTTTTTCGCATTCATGCGCTGCAGATTGAGCATCAGTACATCGCACTGGTCCCAGTCCTGCGCCCGGTATGCCTTCAGGAAAGCCGCCCACGTCTTGAGTTCGTCGGCATGCCCCTTGTCCAGGCGGTCGGCGGGCGCCGCCGGCCAGTAGATCGCCACTGCCTGCTCCTTGCCCTTGACCCGGACCCGGTCCAGTTCCTGCCAGGCGAATTCGGTCGCGAGCCGTCGCGTGGTCTCGCTCACCACGATGTCGACGCCATAGGCCTTGGACAGGCCTTCCAGCCGGGAGCCCAGATTGACCGCGTCGCCGATCACCGTGTAGCTGCGGCGCACATGCGAGCCCATGTCGCCCACGCACATCGTGCCGGTGTTCAAACCGATGCCGATGTTGATCTGCGGAATCCCCTTGGCCTGGTGCTCGTCGTTGAGTTTACGCACGGCATTCGCCATTTCGAGCGCCGTCTTGACTGCAAGCGAGGCATGGTCCTGCAGTTCGACGGGGGCGCCCCAGAAAGCCATGACGCAATCGCCCATGTACTTGTCGATGGTTCCGCGGTTGGCGCGGATCAGGTCCGTCAGGCGGCTGAACACCGAATTCAGCAGCGCCTGCAGCTGCGTGGGCTCCATGCCTTCGGACATTTTCGTGAAGCCTCGCATGTCGCAGAACATCACCGTCAGCTCCTTGCTCGCTGCCGCCATGCTGTAGCTGTCGGGGTCCTTCACCATCTCGTCCACCAGTTCCGGCGGCACGTAGGTGCCGAACAGGTTGGCCAATTCGCGCTTGCTGCGGCTTTCCACGAAATAGCCGTAACTCATGTTCAAGGCGAACGCCGTGAACGTCATGACCACGGCCGCCGCGAGCGGAAGCACCAGGCCTTCTCCCGCATACAGCCAGAAATTCAGCGCAATGACGCCGCCCAGGACCACGGCGCTGGTCAGCACGGCGCGCGGCGCCGACACCAGCGGCAAGGCAAAAGCCAGCGTCAAGCCGGCCAGCAGCAGGATCACGATCTCGTAGCCGACGGCATAGTCCGGCCTGACGTAGATCCTCCCATCGAGCAGTCCGGAAATGACATTGGCGTGGGTTTCCACCCCGGGGTACGTTTCGCCGACCGGCGTCACCCGCAAGTCCTGCAGGCCGGGGGCTGTCGTGCCCACCAGCACGATCTTGCCCCTCAGGCTGCCGGCGGCAAGCCGCTTGGCGAGCACATCCGAGGCGGAAACGTACTTGAAGGTGCCCGCGCTTGCGCCTCCGGGACCGCGGAACGGCACCAGCGCCGCGACCCGGTCGTCGACCGGGACGGACCGGGTGCGCTGACCCTGCCGCAGCAGGATGCTCTCGAGCCCCTGGTAATTGCGCGACAGGAACCGTTCGGGCGGAAAACCGGGTTCGACCCCGGGCAGGCCGACCAGCATGCGGTACATGGCGAGCGACAACGCCTCGTAATATTGGCCGTTGTACTCGGCGACCAGCGGAATCGAGCGCACGACGCCGTCGCCGTCGACGATCGGGTTGAAGAACCCGGCCATCGGAGCCGCCCGCGCCAGTTTCTCGATGTTGGAGCCGTAGCCATTCCATTGCGTGAACTTGATCGGGCGGCCGCGCAGGCTTTCCTTCTGCATGACGGCGCCCGGCAGCACGCCGGAGCTGAGCCCGTCGCGATCGCTGGTGAAGTAGTAACCCAGCACCACCGGACGTTTCTCCAACGCCCGGGCAAAAAGCGCGTCGTAGTCGAGGCCGCCCTGCAGTTGCCCGAGCCGTTCGGCGAAGCCGGGCTGGTCCTTGAGCTCCGCCTGCGCCAATTGCCGCAAGCGCTTGAGCCCCGAACTATCGTCCGGCTCGGCAAATACCACGTCGAATCCGAGGAGGGCCGCTTGCTGGCGATCCAATACTTCCTGCACCAGGTCGGCCAGCAGGTTGCGGCCCCACGGCCAGCGCCCCACCTGTGCCAGGCTCTTTTCATCGATGTCGACGATCACGATGCGCTCGTCCACTGCCCTGGGCATCGTGGCGCGCAGGCGCGCATCGTAGATGATGTCGTCCAGCCGCTGCAACACGCCGATGGGCATGATGCCGCTGGCGTGCAGCAGTGCGAATACCAGCGGAATCAGGGTGACCGCGATCCGGGGCCAGTGTCTGGAAAGCAAGTCCATTCGGCCCCTGCCCGGCAGTGTGACCAGGCCCTAGGCCTGGACAAACTGCATCTGCGTTCCGGCCAGTTCGAGCAGGTCGCCGTTCTTCAGCGTCATCGGGTCGGCGCCGACCGTCGCCCCGTTCAGGGTGGGCGGGCTGGTGCCTTCGACATGGGCGACCACAAACCCATGCGGCCGACGCGTGATCGCCGCCACCGCGACGCCCGGCTTGCCGATCGTGGTCACCACCTTGACCAACGGGACCTGCCGGCCTGCCGCCGCACCCGAGAGCACCTTGATGCTGGCTTGCGCGGCGTCGACCGACTGCGCTGCCGCTCCGCTGGGCTGCGGCGCCGCTTGCACGGGCCGGGCCGGCGCCGGCGGCAGCACACCGGCCTTGATGATCATCGTCTTTTCGAAACCGGGTGCGGCCGCCTCGTTGATGTACTTGATCTTGTACTTGCCGATCTCCAGCGTGTCGCTGTTCTGCAACAGCTGCTTCTTGATCGCCTTGCCGTTCACGTAAGTGCCGTTCGTGCTGTTCAAGTCTTCGAGGTAGACCTCGTTGCCGGCCATCTGCAGCACCGCGTGCTCGCCGCTGACGGCGAGGTTGTCGATCACGATGTCGTTGTAGGGCCGGCGACCCAGAGTCGTGCGGTCCTTCGTCAGCTGCACTTCCTTGATGACGACACCGTCGATCGAAACGATCATTTTCGGCATGGTCCGCTCCTGTCTTTTTGGCTCATATCGGGCCTGATACCTGAGGCTATTTTCCCAGCAATCTGGAAATCAAGCCGCGTTTTTTCGAGTCCATGCTGGCCTGGGCGACCAGCACGGAGATATTGTCCCGGCCGCCGTTGCCGTTGGCTGCGTCGATTAATTGCGTCACTTTCTGCTCCAGGGCTCCATCGGCTGCCAGTATGTTCGCGATGCCCTCATCATCCACCATGTCCGACAGGCCATCCGAGCACATCAGATAGATATCGCCCGGTTCGATCCTGTGCTCGTTGACTTCCAGCAACACTGCGTCTTCCACACCGAGCGCACGTGTAACCAGATTCTTGTTGCTCGAGGTCGCGGCCTGTTCCGCGGTGATCAGGCCCGCGTCCATCTGTTCCTGCAGCAAAGAATGGTCTTTCGTGATCTGGGCGAATTCGGCGCCTCGCAGGCGGTAGCAGCGCGAATCGCCGATGTGGCCCAGCATGAGACGGTCGTCCTGGAACACCCCCAGCACGAGCGTCGTGCCCATGCCGCTGTACTGCGGGTTGGAGTTGGCGGCATTGAAGATCGACCGGTTCGCGTTGTCGACGCAGATTTCCATGGCGCGGCGCACCTCGCGCGCATTCGCGTGCCGCCCGGCCTGCGAAAGCCACCGGCCCAGCTCCGACTTGATGAAGGTCGTCGCCATCCCGCTCGCGATTTCCCCGGCGTTGTAGCCTCCCATGCCATCGGCCAGGATCGCCAGTCGGGTGGCTTCGTCGATGGCGACCGAATCCTCGTTGTTCTCGCGCGCGAGACCCGGGTCGGTGCGTATGCAAAACTCGTAATTCATAAATTGCCG
>JAGRPN010000073.1 GCA_019449555.1 Ramlibacter sp. | reverse complement strand
TGCCCATGAGGATCAGCAGGCCGCCGAGATAGGTGGGGAAATAGCCGGGCCCCATGCGCATGGCCGTACCCATGGGATATTCGCGTGAAACGATGACTGCCACGAGCCCGAAGCCGATGAACATCAGCCCGGACAGAAAATCTTCCCTGCTCTTTATGCTTAGTCGCACAGTTCCTCTCTCCTCGTCATGCCGCAGGTGCGGCTACGATGCCGCGTCGTCTCGGGGTTTTCCCCTGAGCGGAACGGCCTTATATGTCGATCGAAGGCTGTCGCCTTCAGGATATGCGTTCTGCAATAAATACCGACTGATGGTCGTGCTTCTCCTCCGCGGACAGGCCTGTCATTAAAGACTGGCCGGTTTAGAAATGGTTCAGGCACGAGTCCCGCGCATCATCGTGCAGCGACGGCCTGCCGGCTGAATCGGATTACTCGGCAAGCAAGAATGCGGCCCACCATGCGGACCGCTTTCCCGCGGGCTCACTCGGCGCGCAGCAGTCCCGCCTTGATGAGCTTCGTGACCTTCGCTGCTTCGTTCTTCACGAACGCCGCGAATTCCTGGGGCGTGCCGCCGGCGACTTCCAGGCCCAGCTGGTCGAGGCGCTGCTTGACGTCGGGGAGCGCCAGCGCCTTGTTCACTTCGCGGTTGAGCTTGTCGACGATCGCGCGCGGCAGGCCGCCCGGGCCGGCCATGCCGAACCACACGATGGCTTCCGCGTCCTTGATGCCCGATTCCGCCAGGGTGGGCACGTCCGGCAGCAGCGTCAGCCGCTTCGCGCTCGCCACGCCGACCACGCGCACGCGGCCCGCCTTGATCTGCGATTCGGCGCTGACGGTGGTAGTGTGCATGGCCTGTATCTGCCCGGCGATGAGATCGGTGATCGCAGGACCCGAGCCCTTGTACGGCACGTGCTGCACCTGGATGCCGGTCGCGCCCTGGAGCAATGCGAGGCCGATGTGCAGGCTGCTGCCGTTGCCCGAGGAGCCCCAGTTGATCTTGCCGGGGTTCCCCTTCGCATACTCGATCAGTTCCTTCGGATTGCGCGGCGCGAAGCCTGGATTCGTCAGTATGATGAGGGGCGCATAGCCGATGAACACGATGGGCGTGAAGTCGCCCACCTTGTAGCTCGCCCGCTTCAGCAGCAGCGGCGTGTTGACGCTGGGCCCCGGGTTGGCGAGCAGCAGCGTGTAGCCGTCGGGATTGGCCTTCACGACCGTTTCGGCGCCTATGGAGCCGCCCGCGCCGGGCCTGTTATCTATGATGAACTGCTGGCCCCACGCGTCGCCGAGCTTGGCGCCCATCAGCCGCGCGATGATGTCGTTCGAAGCGCCGGGCGTGAACGGGACCACCCATCGCACGGGCTTGTTCGGGTAATCGGCTGCGCCGCCTTGCGCGTATGCACCGGTCGCGGTGGCGAGACATGCAACCGCCCATGCTGCGCATTTAGCGAAATTCATGTGCTTCCTCCTCGTGTCGCCTTGTTATTTCCCGCTAGTGTAACGGCTCCCGGCGCCGAGAGCGACTCATTGCCTGCGCTCGAGCGCTTCCGGATTGACCATGTTGATCGGCTTGCCGGCGAGATACGCAAGTATCTGGTCGAACGCGCTGGTGAATTGCGACTCGTATCCGTCGCGCTCCACGTAGCCGATATGCGGCGTGCACACCGCGTTGTCCATCGCGAGCAGCGGATGACTTGCCCCCAGCACCGGCTCCTCTTCGTAGACGTCCACCGCCGCCATGCCCGGGCGTCCCTGCTTGAGCGCATCCACGAGCG
>JAGRPN010000072.1 GCA_019449555.1 Ramlibacter sp. | reverse complement strand
GGCGCGCGCCTTCTCCATCCCCGTCGGCGATCGAGAGCATCCCGCGCCAAAACCAAGCGGCTATTGTCTTTGTGGCGAGCAGCGGGCTGAAGGCGAAAGGATCGAATTCCGTCGTGGTGGTGAAGTACCCAACAGCAGCTCGCCGATCACCTTTCTTCAGTGCAAGCAATGCG
Organism: Ramlibacter sp.; assembly: GCA_019449555.1. Taxonomy (GTDB): domain Bacteria; phylum Pseudomonadota; class Gammaproteobacteria; order Burkholderiales; family Burkholderiaceae_C; genus Ramlibacter. Next base: position 7,150 of record JAGRPN010000072.1, on the reverse strand, counting down.
GACAGATAAGCAAGGGATATCTTCCAGCGTAGCGAATGAGGATTCTCATTCGGCTGCGCGAGATAGCCGTCGGCAAGGTCGAGCAGTGCTTCCGACTCCCCCGCCGCCACATTCTTGTCAGCCAGAGAGCGATACCCGATGACTGTCAGAGCTGCGCCGTAATCCGGAGAGCCAGGAGAGAAGATACCGAGTACGTCGCGTGCAAGTCCGAGCAACAGATCAGGCTCAGCCAGGCGTTCGCCCACCTGAACCAGCGGCCGATACAGCCACGGATTGTCGTAATAACGCGCGAAAGCGGCGACGCGGAAACCCAAACCCGTCGCGGACCGTGAAAAGTCAGGATGGGAATATGGGGCTGCAGACTTGCCGAGGGGATTGGCGGACGCAACCACTATCCACCATTCAATATCCTTCTCCGTCGCTGATTGTGAGAGTGGAAGGCGCGCCAGCGAGCGCCGCGCCTCGGGCAGCTTGAAACCGCCGGGGGCGGACTGGGCGTAGCGGGCTTCCACGAGAAATCCCTGTTTTTGGAGCGCTACGCGTGCCTTTTCATAGTCGAACACGTGATAGTGGTAGGGATTGGGGTCGGACCCGGTCTCATCCACCCAACGGTTAGGAACGCTGATCACGATTCTTCCGTCGGGCTTGAGCACGCGGTGCATCTCCGCCAAAAAACGCTCGAAATCAGGTACATGCTCCAAAGTTTCGAACGAGACCAGTGTGTCGACTGAAGTAGCTGGAACGAAAGACAAGTCTTCGGCGTTCCCCTGCCGGTATTCGATACCGTAGCGCTCGCCGAAATTATCGCGGGCGTAGGCTATTGCCTCGTCCCCGATGTCCACACCAAGAAAGTTGCCGCCTGCTGAAACGGCTGCCAGCATGGCGGTTCCATATCCCAAGCCGCAGGCACAATCCAACACGGTGTCGCCCGGGCGCACCCATTCAGCCGCGAGGGCATAGCGTGCCATGTGGGCATCGGAGCGCGGACCGGTTTCGCGTGACATGTCCATGTGCAGAGAGCGCTCCGCGGCCAGGGCTTCGAGAGGGTGACGGGTGAGGACAGAGGCGGGAATCTTTTCCAGAGGCACAGCAATTGTGTGCTGGTCCCGTTCCAGTGATTCAAAAGGGTTGACTGTGTAATAGGCCGGATGCTTGCGAAATCCGGCGCCGACGGCTGCGGTTTCCCACCAACTCCGCGGTTCTAAAGTGAGGCGCCGCCGATCACTGCGATCCGGATCCGTAGCCACGGACACAAAAACCTGGCGCCGGCTGACTCGATGCATTTCTCGAAACGCCTGCGCTACATCTTCTGGCGTGAGGTGTTCAAGGCAGTTCGTGCTGACAATCGAATCGAAACTCTCGTCGGCAAAGGGTAGAGCAAGCACGGAGCCCACATAGAACCGCCCCGGTGCGAAGCGGTTGCAGTGCGCCACAGCGACTGATGAAACATCGACGCCGTAAGCATCGGCGCCCTGTTTGAGCAGATACTGGACTAGCGCCCCCATGCCGCATCCAATATCCAAGATACGCCCCGTCCCGCAGGTTGCCAATAGCCGGCGACCGAGGGCGGCAGCATCGGACAAGGGGGATTCGCCCGCTTTTTTGTCCGGCTGCTTCCAATAGCTGTTGTAGAGGCCGGAATAATCAACCATGGAATGCCGCCTCGCCTTCCAAGTTGCAGACGCCGCCAAATACATATTCACGCGGATTCATCTCAACGCGAAACAGTCCCATTTCGTCCCGCCAATGCAGTACCTGCTGTGATCCGTATTGCCTGTCCAGTTCCCGCGACACTACGGCTTGCACTTCGTAAGTTCCCGCGCCGAGGTTACCTCTCAGGGACACCGTGGTGACAAATGCTTCGCCGGGTTCAAACGACTTCTCCCAGAAGATGTCCCTTGCCGCTCTACCTGCCCACGCAGCAATGTCCTGATTGAAAGTCCCCCACGAATAAACTTTCAATCCCTGCAGAGTTCTGATGACGACAGAAACGTTGAGTTGGTCTAGAGGACTTTCCACCAGGACCTCAATTTCCAAAATGATTGGTTCTCTGGGATGGAAAGAAATGCGGGGTTCACCATCACTCCCGAGAATGCGCAAACCAAGGATTCTTGCGCCGCCAATACCGTATTGGCTTTCCTCGTCGTTCAACATCGATAATTGAGGCTGGGTTGCCGTAGCTTCTTCTTGGGCCAGCCGAATAGCCTCTTCCTCGAAAAGAGACTTTCGATACTGATAAGTGGCTTCTCGGGTATCCCCCCAAAATAAGGCCTTCCCTTGGGCGAGCAGCAATGCCCTGCTTGTCAGATTACGCACGAGCTCATGATCGTGAGATACGAGGACCACGGTCAGCCCACTTTTTTGCATTTGTCGGATTCGGGCGTGACAGCGCTTCTGAAAAAGCGCGTCTCCCACTGCCAACGCTTCATCAATGATGAGAATATCCGGTTCGACAAAAACCGCAACGGCGAACGCTAACCGCAAAAACATTCCGCTGGAATAGGTGCGCACCGGCTGATCGATGAATTCACCGATGTCAGCGAAAGCGGCTATTTCATCGAAGCGTTCTTCCATTTGCACTCGGGAAAGACCTGTCAGGGCACCCTGAAAGTAGACGTTCTCGCGCCCTGTGAATTCAGGATTGAAACCTGCGCCCAATTCCAGCAATGCCGAAACTCGGCCATTCACCTCCACCCTGCCGGCGGTAGGCTTGAGGATGCCGCAAATCAATTGCAGCAGCGTGCTTTTCCCCGATCCGTTGCGGCCAATGATCCCAACGGTTTCACCTTTCTTGACGTCAAAAGAAACATCCCGCAGGGCAGTAAATTCGCGATGGAAACGCATTCGTCCTAACGTCAGCGCCTGCTTGATGCGATCGCCAGGGTGACCGAAGATGCGGAATGTCTTGGTCAGGTTCTCGGCCGAAATCGCAAGCTCAGAGTGCATCGGCGAACTCCTCGCGACTGTGCTCGAAGAACGCATAACCCAGCACCAAAGACGCCAGGCAAAAGGCGAGCGACAAGCCCCACGGACCCCATTCAACCGGCTGACCGGCGACCACGGATCGGGTGCTCTCGATCACCGCGCCCAGCGGGTTGTAGTGATAGATGGGACGCAATACCGCGGGGACGGCGCTGGCGGGGTAGAACACCGGCGACAGGAACATCAGCATCTGCACGAACATGGGCACGATCTGGGTCATGTCCTTGATATACACGCCCCATGCTCCCACAAACCACGAAATTCCCAGCGCCAGCAGCAGCACCGGAAGGAGCAGAACGGGGAAAAGCAGTATCTGGCCGTGAAGGTTGCCCGTCCACGCCAGCGCAGCCAGCAATATCAGAAAGTTGAAAGCAGCATGCACCAGGGCTGCGCCGAGCGGCACGAGGGGCAGGATATGCAAAGGGAAGATGATTTTCTTCACGAAGCTCGGATAGCCACGCACGGATGCCGGCGCCCGGGAGACCGTTTCGGCAAAAATATTGAAGGTGATCAGGCCGCTATAGAGCAGCAACCAGAACGGCAGCCCGCCGCCACTTTGCTGGGGCCAGCGCGCCTGGAACACCTGGCCGAAGACGAAGGCGAAGATCGCCAGCATGAATAGCGGACTCAAGAAAATCCACAATACGCCGAACATCGCGCCCCGGTACCGCAGCAACACGTCCCGTTTGATCAGCTGGCCGAGTAGGTACCGGTGGCGCCAGATATCCGACCCAATGCGCAGCGGGTTGAACGCGTCGGCACTCATGACAACTCGGGAAGCAGTTACAGGCGCCATACCCGTACACCCGCGGCACTCAGGCCGGCCGAATCGAAGCGCGCCTTCACATCGATGAAACAGCCGCCCCGCTTCAACCGGTCGACGTAGACCGAGCCGGGCTTCGACAGGAAGATCTTGTGGGCGACGGCAACGATCACCGCATCCGCCTGCGGCAACGAGTCCCAGGCCATCAACTCGATCCCGTACTCCCGCCGGGCCTCATCCGGATCGGCGACCGGATCATGCACGAACACCTCGACGCCATACGCGCGCAGCTCGGTGATCAGGTTCCAGGCCTTTGAATTCCGCAGGTCCGGCACGTCCTCCTTGAAGGTGATTCCCAGCACGTTGACCTTGGCGCCCTTGATATGGCTGCCGGCCTGTATCAATTGCTTGACCGTCTGCTCGGCGATGAAATTGCCCATGCTGTCATTGATGCGCCGTCCCGCCAGGATCACTTCGGGGTGGTAGCCCAGCATCTCGGCCTTGTAAGTCAGGTAATACGGATCGACGCCGATGCAATGGCCGCCGACCAGGCCCGGGCGGAATGGCAGGAAGTTCCACTTCGTGCCGGCGGCTTCCAGCACCTCCAGCGTATCCAGGCCGAGCATGTTGAAAATCACCGCAAGCTCGTTCATCAACGCGATGTTCAGGTCGCGCTGGGTGTTCTCGATGACCTTCGCGGCTTCGGCTACCTTGAGCGAGGAGACCTTGTGCACACCGGCGGTAACCACCCGCTCGTACAACGCTGCCACGCGCTCCAGCGTGGCAGCGCTGTCTCCCGCTACCACCTTGACCGTGTTCGACAGCACGTGCTGCCGGTCGCCCGGGTTGATGCGCTCGGGGGAATAGCCGACGTGAAAATCGCGCCGCCATTTCAGGCCGGAGGCGCGCTCCAGTATCGGAATGCAAACCTCTTCGGTCGCACCGGGATAGACGGTGGATTCGTAGATGACCGTTGCGCCCTTCTTGAGATGCGCTGCTACATTTTCGCTGGCGCGGATCAGGGGCGCGAAATCCGGCTTGCGAGCCGCATCGATCGGCGTCGGCACCGCGACGATGAAAAAGTCGGCGTGCGCCAGTTCGGCGGGGTCGGTGGTGAAGGTGAGTCTCGTGGCGGCGCGAAGGTCATCGTCGATCACGGTGCCGCTGGGATCGACATGCTTGCGGTAACTCTCGATTTTTTGTGGCGACAGGTCGTAGCCTATGGTCGGCATCAGCTTGCCGAATGCAACGGCCAGCGGAAGGCCGACATATCCCAGTCCGACGATTGCGATTGTTTCCATGCGTGGTTCCTACTCGCGCTTTCGCCGATCCAAGAGCCCGGATTGAGGCTCCCTCCGCATGCGCAGACGCTGAATTGGGCCATCCCGGCTACTGTAGCAGTCCGCCGCCCCGGGGCAAAATAGACCTTATGCAAACCAGCGCATCGTCTTCATGTGGCAATCAATGGTGTTGTGGGTGAACCACCACGAGTGGCCGACCAACCGGGGTACGGCGCCGCCGGCACTTCCAGCTGCCGCGCCAGTCCCGTGACCGGTGCGCTTCCGTTCAGCCCCGCGGGATGGGCAGGCAAGGCGGGCGCGTCGCCTTTCGTCTTGCTGCTTTGCCTGGCCTGTCTGGCGCTGCCCTGGCTGAACCCGTATGCGGGCGGCCCCTCGTCCTCGGTCCAGCCGTGGCTGTTCAGCGCCGCCTGCATGGCGCTGGCGTCCGCAATCCAGGCCTCCGGCCGGCTGCAGCCATGGGTCCTTGTGGGGTTGGCGGCTGTCAGCGCGTGGGCGATCGTCACCAGCGGGCTCGATGCCGACACGATCGCGTTGGCGGGCGCCTGCCTGCTGGTGTTCGTGGCCGCGCGGATGGCCGCGGGGGGAGCGCGCCAGCCGAAGTTCGTGCAGGTGATCGCGCTGTCATGGCTGATCGCCGCGTGCGCGAGCACGGCGATGGCCCTGTGCCAGTATTTCGGCCTCGCGCAGGGGCTTGCACCTTGGATCAATGGATCGGCCCTCGGGGAAGCGTTCGCCAACCTGCGCCAGCGCAACCAGTTCGCCTCGCTCACCGTGATCGGCATGGCCTCGCTGCTCTGGCTGTCACCGCGTGTGCTCCCGCGCTGGGCGGCGATCGCGGCGATGGCGTGCCTCGCGGCGGGCAATGCCGCGACCACGTCACGCACCGGCCTGGTCCAGATGCTGGCGTTGACGTTGCTCACATTGGCGTGGCCGGCGCCGCGCCGCGCCCGCGCAACACTGTGGCTCGTCGGTCTGCTCGCTTACGGCGTGGCCGCGCTGGCCCTGCCCGCGCTGCTGGAATGGGCCACCGGCGTGGCGGGAAACCGGCTGTGGGACCGGGTGGCCGCGGTCGACGCGTGCAGCAGCCGCATGGTCCTGTGGTCGAACGTGCTGCACCTGATCGCGCAAAAGCCGTGGCTGGGCTGGGGCTGGGGCAACCTGGACTATGCGCATTACGTGACGCTGTATCCGGGGGCGCGCTTTTGCGACATCCTGGACAACGCGCACAACCTGCCCCTGCATCTGGCGGTGGAACTCGGTGTGCCGGCCGCCTTGCTCGCCTGCGGCGCGGTGCTGTGGGCGCTCGGGCGCGCCAGGCCGTGGTCGGAATCGGATCCTGCGCGGCAGATGGCCTGGGCAGTGATCGCGGTGATCGGCGCGCATAGCCTGGTGGAATACCCGCTTTGGTACGGACCATTCCAGATCGCATGGGGGCTTTGCGTCGGTCTGTTGTGGCCCGCGCCCGACGGCCCGAATGCCCCACCGTTCAGCCCCGCTTCCCTGGCGCTCGCCGCCGGCATCGCTGCAGCGGGCGGGTACGCCGCCTGGGACTACCACCGCGTCAGCCAGATCTACCTGCCGCCCGAGGCACGGGCGCCGGGGTACGGCGATGATCCGCTGCCCGAGATCCGGCGATCATGGCTGTTCCGGCACCAGGCCGACTTCGCCGAGCTGACGATCACGCCGTTGACCCGCGCCAACGCGCAATGGACGTTCGACACGGCGAGCGCGATGCTGCGCTACTCGCCCGAACCGCGGGTCATCGAAAAACTGATCGAGAGTGCCATTGCGCTGGGGCGCGATGACGAGGCGCTGTTACACATGGCGCGCTATCGCGCCGCGTTTCCGGAGGCCTACGCCAAATGGTCGCAGGATCGGCCGAAAACGCGCCGCCGCGGCCGGGTCTCACCGCCCGACGTAGTGCCCTGATTTGCCGCCCTGCTTTTCCAGCAGGCGCACCCCGGTGATCGTCATGCCGCGGTCCACCGCTTTGCACATGTCGTAGATCGTAAGCAGCGCAACCTGCACGGCGGTGAGCGCTTCCATCTCCACGCCGGTCGGCCCCACGGTTTCGGCCGTGGCGGTGCAAGCGACGGCCGCGGGC
>JAGRPN010000071.1 GCA_019449555.1 Ramlibacter sp. | reverse complement strand
TTCTTGCGGTTGCCGCGCCAGTTCTTCAGGTCGCGCTCCTTGTGCGCGATGTTGACATCGCCGCACAGGATGAACTCGCGCCCCCCGGCCTTCAGGCGCACCAGGTGCGGGTCGAATTCGTCCAGGAAGCGGAACTTGGCCTGCTGGCGCTCCTCGCCCGAGGAGCCGCTCGGGAAATAGCAGCTGATCAGCGACAGCTTGCGGCCCGGCCGGTCGAAGCGCAGCTCCACGTAGCGGCCCTCGGCGTCGAATTCGCTCGAGCCGAAGCCGACAATGACGTCGCTGGGCGCGTGCCGGGTGTACAGGGCCACCCCCGAATAGCCCTTTTTTTCTGCGAAGTGAAAATGGCCCCTCAGGCCCGCCATTTCCTCGAAACGGCCGGCGACGTCCCCGGCTTGCGCCTTGACTTCCTGCAGGCAAATACAATCCGGCTTGATTTTTGCAATCCATGCCTCCACACCCTTACTGGCAGCCGAACGGATGCCGTTGAGGTTCAGGCTGGTCAGTTTGAACAAGGAAGTCCCCATGGTGGTCACTGGCGGGCAGGATCGGCTGGCGCAGGATTTCGTGCAGTTCTCGGTGGATGCCGGCGTGCTGCGCTTTGGCCGCTTCAAGACCAAAGCCGGACGCATGTCGCCGTATTTCTTCAACGCCGGCCTGTTCGACGATGGCGCCAAGCTGGGCCGGCTGGCGCAATTCTATGCACAGCGCATCCTCGCTTCGGGCATCGGCTTCGACATGCTCTTCGGACCCGCGTACAAGGGCATTGCCCTGGTCGCGGCAGTGGCGATCGAACTCGCGCGCCTGGGGCGCAACGTGCCGTATGCCTACAACCGCAAGGAGGCCAAGGACCACGGCGAGGGCGGCGCCCTGGTGGGCGCGCCGGTGCAGGGGCGGGTCATGATCGTGGACGACGTGATGTCGGCGGGAACGGCGGCGCGCGATTCGATCGCGATCATCCAGGCGGCGGGCGCGACGCCGTGCGCGGTGGCGATCGCGCTGGATCGCCAGGAAATGGCGACCGAGAACGGCGTGGACGTGAAGCACAGCGCGGTGCAGTACGTGCGCGACCAGCTCGGGCTGCAGGTTTGCGCGATTGCACGGCTGGAGGATTTGCTCCAGTATCTGCAGCAGCACAGTGGCGACGAGCTCGGCGCGTACCTCGAGCAGGTACGCGCTTACCGGCAGCGCTACGGAACGGAATAGGAATGACGAACGTGCCCGCCCTGATAGCGCGCGCCCTCGTCGGGTGCTTGTTGCTGGGCGGGCTGCCCGGACCAGCCTGGGCCGAGGGCATCTACACCTGCGTCGACTCGAAGGGGCGGCGCCTCACGGCCGACCGGCCGATCGCCGAGTGCATGGATCGCGAGCAAAGGGAACTCAACGCCAGCGGCACCCTCAAGCGCAAGATCGGCCCGAGCCTCACGGCGCAGGAGCGCGCGGCCGAGGAAGCCAAGGCCCGCAAGGCAGCCGAGGAAGGCAACCGCGTGGCCGAGGAGAAGAAGCGCAACCGGGCCCTCCTTGCGCGCTACCCCGACCGGGCGACGCACGACAAGGAGCGCGCAGCGGCCCTGGACAGGGCGAACGAAGCGATCGAGGCGGCCCACCAGAACACGCAGGAACTCGTTGCCGCGCGCAAGCGCCTGGACACCGAGCTGGAGTTCTATCGCAAGGATCCGGCGAAGGTGCCCGCGAAGCTCAAACGCGAGATCGAGGAAAACCAGGAGCACACGCAGGCGCAGCGCCGCTTCATCGGCAACCAGGACAGCGAAAAGCGCCGCATCAACGCGCAGTTCGACGAGGAACTGGCCAGGCTCAAGGAGCTGTGGGCCCAGAGTGCGGCGCCCGCGGCGTCGACGGTGCCCGCCGCCGCCAGGCGGCTGGGCGCCTCGCCTGCCGTGGTGCGCTAGGCTCCGAGCTTGCGGCGCAGCAGGTCGTTGACCTGGGTCGGGTTGGCCTTGCCCTTGCTCGCCTTCATCACCTGGCCGACCAGCGCATTGAAGGCCTTGTCCTTGCCGGCCTTGAACTGGGCCACGTTGTCCGGGTTGGCCGCGATCACGTCGTCGACCATCTTCTCCAGCGCGCCGCTGTCGCTCATCTGCTTGAGGCCCTTGGCCTCGATCACGGCATCGACGTCGCCGCCCTCGCCGCTCCACAGCGCTTCGAATACCTGGCGGGCGGCATTGTTGGAAATCGTGCCGTCGGCGATGCGCTTGATCAGCGCGCCAAGCATGGCCGCGGTGACCGGCGCTTGCTCGATCGTGGCCTCGCCGGCGTTGATGCGGCGCGAGAGCTCGCCCATGATCCAGTTGCTCGCGAGCTTGGGCTGGCCGCTTGCTCGCGCCGCGGCCTCGAAGTAGGCGGCCATCGCCTTGCTTTGCGTCACCGTGGTGGCGTCGTATTCGGGCAGGCCATAGTCCGCCACGAAACGCGCCGCCATCACGCGCGGCAATTCCGCCATCTGCGAGCGCACCCGCTCCACCCATTCCGGCGCGACCACCAGCGGCGGCAGGTCGGGGTCCGGGAAATAGCGGTAATCGGCGGCGTCTTCCTTGGT
>JAGRPN010000008.1 GCA_019449555.1 Ramlibacter sp. | reverse complement strand
TAATATGTATGCTTAGCATTCCCCGACAACTCCGAACCGCCATGACCCACGCACCGGCCCGTCCCCTGAACCTGCTTGTCGCCGGTGGCGGCATCGGCGGCCTCGCCTCCGCCTACGTGCTCGGCCGCAGCGGCCACAACGTGACGGTGCTGGAACAGGCAGGCACCTTCGGTGAGATCGGCGCCGGCATCCAGCTCGGGCCCAACATCTTCAAGATGTTCGAATACCTGGGGCTCACCGATGCCGTGAGCCGGGTGGCTTTTTTCCCCCCGGGGCTGGGCATGAACGACGTGCGAACCGGCGAAAAGGTGATCCGCGTCCCCCTCGGCGAAGCGGCCCTGGCCGCCTACGGCTACCCGTACGGCGTGATCTACCGGGTGGACCTGCACCAGGTGTTTCTCGAAGCCTGCCAGGCCCTTCCCAACATCAGCCTGCGCACGTCGAGCAAGGTGGAGTCGTTCGACCAGGATGCATCGCGCGTGAGCGTGCGCATCGCCGGCGGGAAAACGCTGCAAGGCGACGCGCTGGTCGGCGCCGACGGGCTGTGGAGCCGCATTCGCGAGCGGGTCGTGGGCGACGGCAAGCCACGCGTTTCCGGACATATCGCGTATCGCGCGGTGCTCAAGCGCGAGGACGTGCCTCAGCATCTGTGGAACGACGACGTGCTGCTCTGGGGCGGCGAAAAAACCCACCTTGTGCATTACCCGCTGCGGCGGGGCGAGCTGTTCAACCTGGTGGCCGTCTTCCACAGCAACAAGTACGACGAAGGCTGGAACACGTTCGGCGACACCGCCGAGCTGAACGAGCGCTTTTCGCAGGCGGTGCCGCAAGTCAAGGAACTGCTGGGCAAGATCCAGACCTGGAAGATGTGGGTGCTGTGCGACCGCGAACCGGTGAAGAACTGGAGCGACCGGCGAGTGACGCTGCTGGGCGACGCGGCCCATCCGATGCTGCAGTACCTCGCGCAGGGCGCCGGGCAGGCGATCGAAGACGCGGTGGTGCTCGCTGAGGCCCTGCGATTCACCGGGGGCGGCGTGGAACAGGCGTTCCAGAAGTACCAGCAGGCGCGCTACCTGCGCACCGGGCGGGTGCAGCTCACCGCACGTTTCTACGGCGACATCTATCATGCTTCCGGCGTGCAGCGCGAACTGCGCAACCAGCTGTTCCGCAGTGGCAAGGAATCCGCCGGGTTCGCCGGCCTGAAGTGGATGTACGACGGCATCGACCCGAAAAACCTGTTTACCTGAACCTCGGATGCAATCAAGCGTGATGGAACCCGGCCGGCAAACGCCGGTGCTGGGCGAATACGACGTTGTCGTGCTCGGCGGCGGGCCGGCGGGCATGGCGGCATCCGTCGCCGCGGCACGTGTCGGGCGCTCCACCTTGCTGCTCGAACGCTATGGGTTCCTGGGCGGCATGGGCACGGCGGCCGGCGTCACGAATTTCTGCGGGCTGCACGCCAACGTCCACGGCGAAATCCGGCAGGTGGTGCACGGCGTGGCCGATGACCTGCTGTCACGCATCGACCGGCTCGGGGGACTGAACACCCCGCACAACCTGTTCGGCAAAACCGTGGCGCAGGCCTACGACACGGCCGCCTACAAGATCGCCGCCGATGACCTGATGGTTTCCGCCGGCGTGAAAGTGTTGTTCCACGCCTGGGCTTGCGGCGTGCTGATGGACTCACCCGCAAGCATCAGGGCAGTGCTCGTCGAAACCAAGTCCGGGCGCCGCGCCGTGATCGGCCGCACCTTCATCGACTGCTCCGGCGACGGCGATCTGGCCGCCTGGGCCGGCGCGCCGTACGAGAAAGGCGACGGGCAGGGCAATATGCTGTATCCGTCGACGATGTTCCGCCTGAACGGGGTGGACCCGCGGCGCGCGGGCAACGCCTGGGAAGTGATCCCGCGCCTGATGCTGGAAGCGCAGGCCGCCGGCCGCTACCGGTTCCCGCGCAAGACGCCGATCGTGCGGCCGCAAAAAAGCGGCATCGAATGGCGGGTGAACTTGACGCAGCTGGCCAACGCCCAAGGCAATGCGATGGACGGCACCGACGCGATGGAACTCAGCGAAGCCGAGATGCAGGGCCGCCGCCAGATCGCGAGCGTGGCCGGTTTCCTCAAGGAAGTGCCCGGCTTCGAGCATTCGTACATCGTCGAGATCGCGCCGCAGGTCGGCATCCGCGAAACGCGCCGCGTGCGCGGCCGCTACATGCTGACCGAGGCCGACGTGCTCGAATGCGCCAGCTTCGACGATACGATCGGCGTGAACGGCTGGCCGCTGGAGCTGCACCTGAAGGGCGACGTGGAGTTCCGCTGGCCGAAGATTCCCCAAAGCCGCGGCTTCAATCACCTGCCCTACCGCATGACCGTTCCCCTCGGCCTGGACAACCTCTGGGTTGCCGGCCGCTGCGCATCCATGACCCACGAAGCGCAGTCGGCCGCCCGCGTCACCGGCGCCTGCTTCGTGATGGGCCAAGCCGTGGGCACAGCCGCCGCCCTGGCGCTGCAAGCCGGTTGCAGCGCCGTTTCAGTCGATGTTCCCGCACTGCAATCCCACCTGCAAGCCAATGGCGCGTACCTCGGCCAAGACCGGTAGCGCAAAGGAGTCCATTCATGAATGCACCTCACCCCACGGCCGTCCTGCGCGAGCAGCTGTACCGCGACATGGCGCCGCTGAACCTCACCCCGTTGTGGGAAGTCCTGCATGCACTCGTGCCGCAGCAGCCCACCAGCCCGTGCGTGCCCGCGCTATGGAAATACGACGAGGTGCGGCCGTTCCTCATGCGCGCCGGCGAGGCGATCACCGCCGAGGAAGCCGTGCGGCGCGTGCTGATCCTCGAGAACCCGGCGCTGCGCGGCCAGTCCGCGGTCACGCAGTCGCTGTACGCGGGGCTGCAACTGATCCTGCCGGGCGAGATCGCGCCGAGCCACCGCCATACGCAGAGCGCGCTGCGATTCATCGTCGAGGGCTCGGGCGCCTACACCGCCGTGAACGGCGAACGCACCACCATGCACCCGGGCGACTTCATCATCACGCCGAGCTGGACCTGGCACGACCATGGCAGCGATGCGGGTGAACCGGTGGTGTGGCTCGATGGGCTGGACATCCCGATCATCCGCCTGCTCGACGCCGGGTTCGCGGAAAACAACACCAGCAAGGCGCAGCAGGTGATGCGCGCGGAAGGCACCAGCTTCGCGCGCTACGGCCACAACATGGCGCCGGTGCGCCATGACAATCCGCCGGGGATCACCTCGCCGATCTTCAGCTACCCGTACGAGCGCAGCCGCGAGGCGCTGGACAAGCTCGAACGCGACGCGCAGGTGGATGCCTGGGACGGCGTCAAGCTGCGCTACCTCAATCCGCTCACCGGCGGCTCGCCGATGCCGACGATGGCCACGTTCATGCAGAAGCTGCCGGCCGGCTTCGCGGGCCAGCCGTGGCGCCAGACCGACGGCGCCGTTTACAGCGTCGTCGAAGGACGCGGCCAGGCGGTGATCGAAGGCGGCGGGCAGACCTGGCGCTTCCAATTCGGCCCGCGCGACCACTTTGTCGTGCCGTCGTGGCACAGTGCGCGCTTTGCGTCGGAGGGCGGCTGCGTCCTGTTCAGTTTTTCCGACCGCCCGGTGCACCAGGCGCTGGGCATTCACCGCGAAGAAAGGTTGTCATGAGCTACGTTTTCACGCCCGCCATCGCCTCGGTGCCCGTGGTCGGCCGCGCGGAGCGCTTCCCGGTCCGCCGCATCTACTGCGTCGGCCGCAACTACGTCGAGCACGCCAAGGAAATGGGTTTCACCGGCCGCGAGCCGCCGTTCTTCTTCCTCAAGCCCGCCGACGCGGTGCTGGTGGTGAACAACGGCGAGACCGGCACGATGGCCTACCCCAGCCTCACCAGCAATCTGCACCACGAGATCGAACTGGTGGCGGCGATCGGCACCGGCGGCAAGAACATCAAGGCGGCCGATGCGAAGAAGCACATCTACGGCTACGCCGTGGGCCTGGACATGACCCGGCGCGACCTGCAGGGCGAAATGAAGAAGCTGGGCCGGCCATGGGACATCGGCAAGGGCTTCGAGCAATCGGCGCCGATCGGCCCGGTCGTTCCGGCGGCGCAGGCCGGCGACGTCGAACACGCCGGGATCTGGCTGCAGGTGAACGGCAAGGACCGCCAGCGCAGCGATCTCTCCAAATTGATCTGGAACATCGGCGAGATCATCGAGCACCTCTCGGCTGCCTGGGAACTGCAGCCCGGCGACCTCGTGTTCACCGGAACGCCCGAGGGCGTGGCCGCGGTCGTTGCGGGCGACACGCTCGTGGGCGGCGTTGCGGGCGTGGGCGAATTGCGCGTGCGCATCGCCTGACACCCGCAGGGGCCGGTGCTCGCCCCTGCTCCCTGGCAATGAACCGGCGCGGGCGCGCTCGCATCGCGGGGGCTGATCGACAAGCACGGCAAGGGCAGCGCGGCCGCGAAAAAGGCCTGAGCGCGCCGCCCGGGCTGTGACCGCGCTGGGGCCCCGCTCGGGGCCCTTGTTTTGACCTTAACATCGGACGATGCTGCGCAGCCCGATCAAACATTGCAGGAACTGCGGCGTGGCGGTGGTGTACCGGGTGCCCGACGACGGCGATACCCGCGAGCGCGCCGTCTGCCCCGCGTGCGACACCATCCATTACGAGAACCCGCTGAACGTGGTCGGCACGGTGCCTTACTGGGGCGATCGGGTGCTCCTGTGCAAGCGCAATATCGAGCCCCGCTGGGGCAAGTGGACCTTGCCGGCGGGCTTCATGGAACTCGGCGAAACGACGCAACAGGGCGCCGCGCGCGAAACCGACGAGGAAGCCGGCGCGCAGTTCCAGATGGAGGAACTGATCACGGTGCTGAGCGTGCCGCGCGTGAGCCAGGTGCATCTGTTCTATCGGGCGCGGCTGCTCAGCGACCGGTTCGACCCGGGCCACGAAACCATCGAGGCCCGGCTGTTCCTCGAGCAGGAAATTCCCTGGGACGAAATCGCGTTCAAGACGGTGCGCGAAACGCTGCTGTGCTTCTTCGACGACCGGCGCAAGGGCCGGTTCGAGGTCCACACGATCGACATCGCCTGAGCGGCGAACGCGCGCCGTCAGTTGCGGATCTTGCTTTCCTCGCGCAGCTTGGCGTCCGCGCGGCGCTGCACGCACAGCGGATGATTCCTCGCGCCGGGCTTGTCGCATTGCTCGGCGAGGCAGAACTCTTTCGCGAGGAACACCTTGTCCCTGCATTGCTCGGCCGGATTCGGCGCCGGTGCCGACCTGGGAGGGGCAGCGGCAGCCCGCATTTCTTCCCGGTGCTGCGGCGGCGCGGGCGCGGGTTCGGGAGAGCTTTCGACCACGGCCGGCGCCGGGGCCGCCTTGCTCTTGGCGATGCTCGCCGCCCGGTGCGCGGAGGCGGCAGACTTCGCCTGCGCCGCGCTTGCCGCTCGAGCCACGGCACTCGCGGGCTGGTCGCTGGGCGCCGGCCCACGGTCCACCGTCGGCACCATGGAGCCCGGCACCACCACGCCGGAGGCAGCCGACATGGGGGCGTGCGCGGGGGTTTCGGCGGTCTTGTCTCCGCCCGCCCGGCCCATCATGACCATGGCGGCGACGCCGACTGCGGCCAAGGCGCCGACCGCGCCGAGCACGGCAAACAGGGATCTCCTGCCAGGCGCTGCCACGGGAGCTTGCGGCTGCGCCGCGACCGTTGCCGCCGGCCTCGGGGCAGCCTGCATCGCAGGGGTGGGCGCAGCAGCAGTATGCGAACCGCCGGAGCCAACCAGGCCGGGCGCGCTTGCCGGCTCGGGAACGCGCGGCTCGGCAACCGTGCGCGTCGGTTCGGAAATTTCGGCCAACCCGACTGACGGCGCTTCCGCCGGCAGCGCAGGCGCGAGCGGCGCCGTCGTGGTCGCCGGCTCCGGCATGGCCGTGGCCATCGCGGCGGGCGGACTCATGTCGCTGGAAACTTGAACCGCGGGTTGCGCCGGGTTCGGTTGCGCCCCGGCGTTCGTGAGCGGCGCAGTCATGGACGGCGACGTGCCCGAACGCACGCGAGTCGCCTCGATGTCAGGCACCGCGCCGGGTAAAGGCGTGCCGCTCAGGATCGTCTGGTCCGGCGAACTGCCGGTGGACGCCAGTTTCCGCAGGCGGCGCCGCGCCAGGTCCGCGTAGATTCCGGCCGGGAACTTTGCGAGAAAACCTTCGAGTTCCTCCGGATCGGTCGAGTCCTTGATGTCCTTCCAGTACACCAGCTCGACTTCCTGCGTCACTGTCGAACCGCTCGTCGGCGCGGTACTGATGTCGGTGCCGCCCGCGGTGCGCTGGCCCCGTGAACCGGTGCCCGATCCATCCTTTTTCCTGAGCGGGTCGGCGGGCGGGATGATCGTCGCGTCCTCGGCGCGGCGCATCGCGGACTGCAGGGCCGACGCGAAATCGCGCGCACTTGCGAAACGCTCCTCGCGGTCCTTGGCCAGCGCGCGCGCGACCACCGCGTCGATGGCGGCCGGCAGCCGTGCATTGAAAGAACTCGGCGGCGGGGGCGTGTGGCCGATGATCTGGTGAATGATGGAGAAATCGTTGTCCCCGTCGAACGGACGCTTGTCGGTCAACAGCTGGTACAGCACCACGCCGACGGAAAACAGGTCGGCGCGCGAGTCGATCTTCTGGCCCTGGACCTGCTCGGGGGACATGTACTTGAGCGTGCCGACCATGTTGCCCTGCGTGCGCGTCGCGTCGCCGGAATCCTGGATGCGCGCCACGCCGAAATCGGTGAGTTTGACGCGCCCGCCCGCTTCGATCAGCAGGTTCGCCGGCTTGACGTCGCGGTGCACGATGCCCTGCTTGTGCGCATAGTCGAGCGCCGAGAGCAGGTCGCGGATCATCTTGAGCGATTGCTCGAGCGAATACCGCATCCCCTTGTCCAGGTGGTGCTTCAAGTCGTCGCCCTGGATGTATTCCATAACCAGGAAGGCGATGTCGCCGTCGCGGTCGGAGTCGTAGACGCTGACGATGTTCGGGTGCTGCAATCGCGCGGCCGAGCGGGCTTCGGTACGGAAGCGCGCCTCGTATTCGGTGGCCGCTTCCTCCGACAGGTTCTCCACCTTCACCGTCTTGATCGCCACGCGACGGTCGAGGTTGGGATCGCGTCCCTCGTACACGATCCCCATCGCGCCCTTGCCGAGAACGCGCACGAGGTCATAGCGGCCAAGCTTCTTGAGACTCACGAACAACTGCGTCTTGTAGCGGGGATGAACCCATTCTAGCTTGCGACCCCGCCGCGACCTCAGCGTTGCCTGCCTGCTGTCTCACGTCGGATACGCAGGATTTCCCTCACGTAGGTTTCGGTAAAGTACCGGTCCAGCAGGCGCTGCGCCCAGGCCGGCACGTCTGCACCGTGCTGTTCGTAGTACTTTGCGTAGGCATTCCATGCCTTCGCAGCCTCGAACAGGGTGCCGCCGCCGCCCAGCAGCTTCTCCTTGAGCGCGGCGGGTGCGAATTCCCGCAACAGGCCGGCCAGCGTCTCGCGCGTGGCGACAGCGCTCGCCTGCTGGTGCGCGAGCAGCTCCGACAGCAGGTCGCGCAAAGCGCGCTCCGGGCTCGTGAAGCCGATTCCCGTGGCGCGCCCCCCGAACAGGTAGCGAAGCTTCGTCTCATCGTCCCAATCGCGCTTGAGCGGGTTCGTGTCACGCGGGGCCACCATCGTGCGGTCTTCGGACCGCAAATCCTCCTTTACCCCGCTGGCGGCGGCATGCAGCTCCAGGATGCCCAGGGCGAGGTCCCGGACCAGCTCGCCGATCGCCTGCAGCTCGCCCTGGCTGAGCGGTCCGACCGTGGCCGGATCCAGGCCGAGCCCGCGAAAGAACGCGCGCAGGTCATCCGGCCCCAGGCCCTCGGCTTGCAGCGGACCCGCGCCCCCGGGGCCAGGCCCGAACGTGGTCTCGAAGCCCCAATCGCCGAAAGGATCGTCATCGGTTGCGCCGGTGTCGTGAAATTTACCGGCGTGCGCGCCGGCGGCCGCTGCACGATGCGCGGCACTCATGCTGACGATGCCGGAGCCATCGCGGTCGAACACGGCCCAGGGATCCGGATGCGGCGCCGCGCTTGCGTCCGCCGGCGGTGCGGCCGTTGCGGTCAGACTGTAATCCGCGAGCTTGAGCGTCTGCCCGGCCGGCAACACGCCGCGCGCGCCGGGCGGCGCCTCGCCGAACGGCATGTCCACGCCGTTCACGGCCGAGAGCACGTGGAAATGCAGTTCGCCGGCTTCGACCCAGACCGACAGATGGCGGCGCGAAACATTCCGCTGCGGATCCGGCAGGCAGACACCGCAGTCCGCGTCGCGCCCCAGCACCAGCTCGGGCTGCCCGTCCTCGAGCCGGCGCACCACATCGAAGCCCGGGCCGGCGATGCGAAGTTCGAGCGCCATGCGGCGATACCCCGGCTCAGGCCTTGACCGAGAACACCACGAGCGGCGGGCTTTCGGCGTTGCGTTCGCAGCCGAGCGCGATCTGGCCCTGGCCCACCAGGTGGCATTCCGTGCGGCGCAACACCACCGGCTCGCTCTGGTTGCCCACGTATACCCAGGTGCCGAAGCTGGAGGTGTCGCTGAGGATGAAATTGCCGGCGCGCCACTCCACCGTCGCGTGCACGCGCGAGACGCGGGCATCGTTCACCGCCAGCGAGGCCGTCGCGGCACGTCCCAGCGTGAGCTTCTCGCCGGTCGGCTCCAGCCGCAGGATGCGCCCGAGGGCGGACAGCTCCAGCAGGCCGGCCTTGCCCGGCTTGAACATCGAGACGCCCATCACGGTGGCGTCGGTATCGCCCTCTGGCTGCCAAACCACGCGGAACACGTCGGTGACCTCCGATTTGCCCCGCAGGTACATCGGGCCGAGGCTGCGCAGCTGCGCCTGATGCGACTGCGGCAGCGCATCGCGCACCCGCTGCGTCGTGAGGATCTGCTCGGCGCCGGCCAGATCGGCCAGCCGCGCGGCGATGTTCACGGCATCCCCGTAGCAGTCGCCGTCGATCTCCACCACTTCGCCGGCCTCCACGCCCATCTGCATCTGGACCGCGGGCGCATTGCCGCCCGGAAAGACCGGCTTGTCCTGCAAGCGGTTCTGGATGGCGATGCAGGCCTCGATCGCATCGCTCTCCGCCGGGAACACCACGAACAGCCCATCGCCCAGCAGCTTGACCACCCGGCCCCTGTGCTGTTCGAACGTCCTGCTTAGCGCGCTGGTCAGTTGCGTGACGAAGCGTCCCGCCGTCTCGTCGCCGAGGCGCTCGAAGATACCTGTGCTGCCGACCAGGTCCGCAAAAACAACGGTGGTCACGATGGGTCCCGCGTCCCGGATTGGGCCTGTGCTCAGGCCCGTTGCATGAATAAACCCTGCTCGGGGCCGATTCTATGCGGGGGCGGCCAAACGTAAAGACGGCGGCCCCTCCTGCGGCAACGCGCGGCGCATCCGCCATCAGAACGTCAGAACGTCAGAACGTCAGAACGTCAGAACGTCAGAACGTCAGAACGTCAGAACGTCAGAACGTCAGCATTCTCCAGACGGCGGAGCACTTGTGATCCTGGTCCGCGCGTGGGGACCGGCAGTCGCGAGGCGCTCACTTGCATTGCTCGTCCATCATCCGCATGTGCTGCCGCATCTGCGGCGACATCGACTTCATGTGCTCGTCGATGATCGCCTGCCGCTCCTGCGGGGTGTTGCCGACCATCATCTGGCGGTGCATGTCGCACATGGCCTTCATGTCCATCATCGAACCGTGGTCGTGCGCCATCGGGTCGTGCGGGCCCGTCGCGCAGCCGGCGAGCAGGGTTGCAAGCAGCACGGCCGGTGCAACGGCGAACAGCAAACGTTTCGCTTTCATGGACACTCCTGACTTCGTTGGATCCGGGCCCGATCACCAGCCCTTCGCATCGTCCCCGATTCGCGAGCGCAGCATTTTGCTTTGTTGCGGGTGAAAAAGTTGTGTCGGGCGGGCACCGCCCCGCGAGGGCAAAGAAAAGGGCTACGACATCGCTGCCGTAGCCCGTGGATCGAGCTCGAGAATTGGTCGGCGTGGCGGGATTCGAACTCGCGACCCCTTGCACCCCATGCAAGTGCGCTACCAGGCTGCGCTACACGCCGAGAAGCTGCGGATTATAACCGGTGCCACCCGGCGCAGGGCTGTGAGGGGCAAGCCCGGCCGGCGATCGCGATCAGTGGGCGGACGAAAGCAGCTCGCGGATTTCGGACAGTTCGCGCCGCACCAGGAGCAGTTTTTGGGAGAAGCGTTCGCGCTCTTCCGGCTGCGCGCTGTCTTCGAAGTCGGCGAACGCGGAATCCTCGACCTCGATCACTTCCACGCCCTCGAGCATCACCTCGCCGGCGCGCCGCTTGTCGCGTTCGCCCTGCACGAGTTCCTGCAGCTTGTTGCGCGCGCCGCTTCATGGGACGCAGCTGCGTGAATTCCTGCTCCCAAT
>JAGRPN010000070.1 GCA_019449555.1 Ramlibacter sp. | reverse complement strand
GCGGTGCGCGAATACCCGAAGATCGACGAGCCGATAGTTACCGTGAGCGTGAAGTATCCGGGCGCGTCGGCCGAAGTCATCGAGACGCAGGTCACGAAACCGCTGGAGGACTCGATCGCGGGCATCGACGCGGTGGACGTGATCACCTCGATCAGCCGGGCCGAGCAAAGCCAGATTTCAGTGCGCTTTCGCCTCGAGAAGGACGCCGACGCCGCCGCGGCCGAGGTGCGCGACCGCACCTCGCGCGTGCGCAACAAGTTGCCGCAGCAGATCGAGGAACCCGTCATCGCCAAGGTCGAGGCCGATGCTTTCCCCGTCATCTGGCTCGCTTTCACGAGCGACACCCTGACGCCGCTGCAGATCAACGACCTGGTCAATCGCGTGGTCAAGTCGCGGCTGCAGACCGTGACCGGCGTGGCCGACGTGCGCATCTATGGCGAGCGCAAGTACGCCATGCGCGTGTGGCTCGATCCGGACAAGCTGGCTGGCTACCGGCTCACCACGCAGGACGTGGAAGACGCGGTGCGGCGCAGTAACCTGGAGCTGCCCGCCGGGCGGATCGAGTCGCAGCAGCGCGAGTTCAGCGTCACGTCGCAGACCGACCTCGTGCGGCCGGCGCAGTTCGCCGAAGTCGTCATCAAGAACGTCAATGGATTTCCGGTCAAGGTCCGCGACGTGGCCCGGGTCGAGGAGGGCGCCGCCGATGAACGCAGCTCCGTCCGGCTGAACGGCCGCCAGGCGATTTCCGCCGGCGTGATCCGGCAGGCGACGGCCAATCCGCTCACGCTGTCGCAGGGCGTGCGGGAGATGATCCCCAAGCTCAAGCAGGACCTGCCGTCGGACATCACGATCGACATCGCGAACGACAACTCGGTGTTCATCGACCGGTCGGTCAAGAACGTGTACAGCACGATCGGCGAGGCGATCCTGCTGGTCGCGCTGGTGATCTTCATCTTCCTGCGCACGGTACGCGCGTCGATCATCCCGATCGTGACTATTCCCGTCAGCCTGATCGGCTCGTTTGCGCTGATGGCGCTGTTCGGCTTCACGATCAACACGCTGACGCTGCTGGCCCTGGTGCTCGCGATCGGGCTGGTGGTGGACGACGCGATCGTGATGCTGGAGAACATCTTCCGGCACATCGAGGAAGGGCAGGCGCCCTTCTCGGCGGCCATTCGCGGCGCGCGCGAGATCGGTTTCGCGGTGATCACGATGACGCTGACGCTGGTCGCGGTGTACGCGCCGCTGGCGTTCACGCCGGGGCGCACGGGGCGCCTGTTCGTCGAATTCGCCCTCGCGCTGGCGGGCGCCGTGCTGGTGTCCGGTTTCGTGGCGCTGACCCTCACGCCGATGATGTGCTCGAAGCTGCTGCGGCACAACCCGAATCCGAACTGGTTCGACCGCTCGATGGAGCGCTGGCTCACCGCGCTGTGCGAGCGCTACGCGAGGGCATTGCGCTGGGTGATCACGAGACGCTGGCGCCCCGCGCCGGGCGAGCCGGGTGGCGCCAAGGCCTGGCTGTTGCAGGCGCGCTGGCTGGTGATCGGCGTGATGGTGATCAGCGCGTTGGCGATCGCCGCCGTGTGGCCGACCATGAAGCAGGAATTGTCGCCGCTGGAAGACCGCGGTACGATCCTCGCAACGGTGAATGCACCCGATGGGTCGACGCTGGATTACACCAACCGCTACGCGCAGGCGCTGGAGCGCATCGGCCAGCAATATCCGGAGTTCGATCGCATCTTCGCGAACGTCGGCAATCCGACTGTCTCGCAGGCCAGCGTCGTCTACCGCACGGTGGACTGGGAAGACCGCAAGCGCACCACGCTGCAACTGGCGCGAGAGATGGCGCCGAAGTTCAACTCCCTGCCGGGCGTGAATGCGTTCCCGATCACGCCGCCGTCGCTCGGGCAGGGCTTCCGGGAGCGGCCGCTGAATTTCGTCATCCAGACGTCCGACAGCTACGAGAACCTGAACCGGGTGACGCGCCAGATCCTGGACGAGATGGCCAGGAACCCGGGCATCGTCTCGCCCGACGTGGACCTGCGGCTGAACAAGCCCGAGCTGCGGATCGACGTCGATCGCGCGAAGGCAGCGGACATGGGCGTCAGCGTGGAGGTGGTCGCCAAGGCGCTGGAAACGATGCTGGGCGGGCGGCAGGTCACTCGCTACAAACGCGACGCCGAGCAGTACGACGTGATCATCCAGACCGAGCCGCGCGGCCGCTCCACGCCCGAGGACATCGACAGCATCAACGTGCGCGGACGCGGCGACACCATGATCCCGCTCTCGGCGCTGGTGAAGGTGCGCGAAAGCGTGAGCCCGCGCGAACTCAACCACTTCGGGCAGCGCCGGTCGGTATCCATCACGGCCAACCTCGCCCCGGATTACTCGCTGGGTCAGGCACTGACATTCATGGGTGCCACCGCGGCCAACGTGCTCAAGCCCGGCTACACCACGGACCTGAACGGCACGTCCCGCGAGTTCAAGGCGTCGCAAGGCGCGCTGGCGATCGTCTTCGTGCTCGCCCTGCTGTTCATCTTCCTCGTGCTGGCGGCGCAGTTCGAAAGCTTCGTGGACCCGCTCGTGATCATGCTGTCGGTGCCGCTGTCGATGATCGGCGCGCTGCTGGCGCTGAAGTGGTCGGGCGGCTCGCTCAACGTCTATTCGCAGATCGGCCTGATCACGCTGGTGGGCCTGATCACGAAGCACGGCATCCTGATCGTCGAGTTCGCCAACCAATTGCGCGAGCAGGGCCTGGAGGTGGTGGACGCCGTCGTGAAGGCCGCTTCCCAGCGGTTGCGCCCGATCCTGATGACCACCGGCGCCATGGTGCTGGGCGCGATGCCGCTGGCGACCGCCACCGGCGCGGGTGCCGAAAGCCGCATCCAGATCGGCTGGGTCATCGTGGGGGGCATGTCGCTGGGCACGATGCTGACCGTCTTCGTGGTGCCGACGATGTACATGCTGTTCGCCCGCCACAAGGTGCCGGGCGCGAACAAGGCCGAAGCCAAGGAGCACCCGGCCGCGGCACGCGAGCGCAGCGATCTGATCGCCAAGTAGCGCGCGTCAGATCACGCCTTCGAACATCATCACGTCGACCGGATCTCCCACGGCGACGTTGCCCTGCGCGTGATGCAGCACGATCAAGCCGTTGGCCTGGACCATCGAGCTGAGCACGCCCGAGCCCTGGTTGCCGGTGGTGCGCACCCGCAATGAGCCGTCGGCGGCGCGCGTGACGACGCCTCGCTGATACTCGGTGCGGCCCGCCTTCTTGCGGATGGCTTCGGCGCTGCGGGCCTGCAATAGCGGCGGCTGCGCATCCTCGCAACCCATCATGCGCAACAGGGCGGGGCGCACGAACGCGAGGAACGTGACCATCACGGCCACCGGGTTGCCGGGCAGCCCGAACAGGATCGCAGGCCCGATGCGGCCGACCGCCATCGGCCGGCCGGGCCGCATCGCGATCTTCCAGAACGCCACGTCGCCCAGCTTCTTCATCATGGCCTTGGTGTAGTCCGCCTCGCCGACGCTGACGCCGCCGCTGGTGATGATCGCGTCGGCCGCCCGCGCCGCCTGCATGAACGCGGCTTCCAGCAGCTCGGGTTCGTCGCGCACGACGCCCATGTCGATGACCTCGCAGCCGAGGCGCTTGAGCAGCCCGATCGCCGTGTAGCGGTTGCTGTCGTAAACCGCCCCTTCGCGGGCCGGCTCGCCCAGGCTGAGGATTTCGTCGCCCGTGGAAAAATACGCCACGCGCAATCTGCGAACCACCGGAACCGAGGGCATGCCGAGGCTGGCCACGAGCCCGCAAGCAGCCGGCGTGAGCCGCTCGCCGCGCTTCAGCGCGGGCGCGCCCTCCCGCAGGTCCTCGCCTTTGAGGCGGCGGTTGTCGCCCGGTTGCAGCAGTTTGGGCGGAATGCGGATCCGGTGATCGCCGGCTGCCTGTGCGAACTCCTGCGGCACGACCGTGTCGAGCCCCGCCGGCATGATCGCGCCGGTCATGATCTTCACGCATTCGCCCGGGCCGACCGAGCCTTGCCACGCCTTGCCCGCGAGCGCGGTGCCCACGACGTCGAGTTCGATCGCGCCGCCCGATTTCAAAAGCGCGCCGTCGAGCGCATAGCCATCCATCGCGGAGTTGTCGTGCGCCGGCACGCTGATCGGCGAGATCAGGTCTTGCGCCAGCACGCGGTCCAGCGCGTCGAAGATGCCGACGCTCTCCGTCTGCGTCACCGGTTCCACCAGGCGCGCCAGGAATTCGTTCACCGCGTCGGCGCTGAGCGCCTGCGGGTCGTAGCCCTGCAGTTGCGCCGAAATGTCAGCGATGCTCTTCATGAACGCTCCAGCCGGTGCAGTTCGGCCAGCGTGTTGGCGTTGAAGAAGGCCCGCGGATCGTCTTGCGGCCGCTCGAAGGGCACGAGCACGACCTTGTGCCGGGAGGTCCAGCCGTCGACCTTGCGGCCGCCCGCCTGAGTGAATTTCACCAGGCTTTCAAGCAGGTCCACGCGCAACAGGCAGAACACCGGCTGCGGATGGATGCGCCCGTCTTCTTCCCGCGCCGCGGCCATCGCTATTTCCGCGTCGGCGTCGTGCGCGGCCTGTGAGAGGCGGGCGACCAGGTCCGACGGGAACAGCGGCGTGTCGCACGGAACCGTGACCAGCCAAGGCGTTTCGCAGCGCTCCAGTGCGGTGAGAAAGCCCGCCAGCGGGCCGGCGTAGTCGGCCAGCACATCGGGCCAGACCGGGACTCCGAACGATTCGTAAGCAGCGAGATTGCGGTTGGCGTTGATAATCACTTCGCCGACCTGCGGAGCAAGGCGCATCAGCGTGTGCAGCGCCATCGGCAAGCCGTTGAAATTCTGCAGGCCCTTGTCGGCGCCGCCCATGCGGGACCCGCGGCCGCCGGCGAGGATCACGCCCGTGACCTGCGACGCATCGATCATGGGCAGACGATGGCCGCCGGCCCTTCGAACGGGCGCGCCGCAGCTGCTGGAACGGTGGCGCCCACGTCAGCCTCCGATGTAGCTCATCTCGACCCGGCGCTTTCCGGTGCCGCTCTCGGCCGCCATGGAGCCGCGCAATTGCGAATAGCGGTCCTTGCGCCCCTGCCAGATCTGCCCGATCGCCGACGCGAGGTCTTCATCGCTCACCCCGCTCGTTCCCTTGATCGGGTCGCCCCGTATCAGCGAGCGCAGGTCGTGCCCCTGCGAAGCGAAAAGGCAAAGGTACAGCTGGCCTTCGGTGGAAAGCCGCGCGCGGTTGCAGTCGCCGCAAAACGCCTGCGTCACGCTGCTGATCACGCCGATTTCGCCGCTGCCGTCGGCGTAGCCCCAGCGTTCCGCCGTTTCGCCGGGGGCGCTCGGCTCCAGCTGCACCAGGGCAAGCTCGGCCTGGATCACCTTGATGACTTCGGCGGACGGAAGCACCTCGTCCATGCGCCAGCCGTTGGTCGCACCCACGTCCATGTACTCGATGAAGCGCAGCACGATGTCCGTGCCCTTGAAGTGGCGCGCCATCGGCAGGATCTCCTGCTCGTTGGTGCCGCGCTTGACCACCATGTTGATCTT
>JAGRPN010000007.1 GCA_019449555.1 Ramlibacter sp. | reverse complement strand
GTGCGCTGTTACGTGCTGCCCACCGCAGACCGGGCCGGACCGCTGGAGGCCATTCGTGCCTACCGGCAGTCTTCGTCAAATGGCGCGGCCCGCCAGCCATGAACACCTTCCCGCTCGTCACGCATTCGCGAGCTGAAGACATCGTGGCGTGGCGCCATGACAAGCCCATCATGGTGGCGCAATTCCTGGCCGACGTACGCCTGCTGGCCGCAGCATTGCCGTCGTCGCGGCATATCCTGAACGCATGCGCCGACCGCTACCGGTTTGCCGTAGGTACGGCGGCGGCGTTGCTGACCGGCAAGATCAGCCTGCTTCCGCCCACACTCAATCCGGAAATGGTGCGGCAGGTCAAGGACTTCGCGCCCGACGTGTTCTGCCTTGCGGACCAACCCCAGCCCATCGAAATGCCGCAAGTCGTCTGGAACGACGCGGTGCAGGACAGTGCATCGGCCACGGCCGGTTCGCCAAGCGATGCCGGGGGGATTCCCCGGATTCCGGCCTCGCGGATCGCAGCCATCGTGTTCACCTCCGGTTCGACCGGATCGCCGGTCCCGCACCACAAGAGCTGGGGTGGACTGGTCCGGAGCGTTCGCGCCGAGGCCGACCGGCTCGGCCTGCTGGATGGGCGCCGCCACAGCATTGTGGCGACGGTCGCGCCACAGCACATGTACGGGTTCGAGTCCAGCGTGCTGATCGCCCTGCAAAGCGGCGCGGCGATAACCGCCTCGCATCCGTTCTATCCGGCCGACATCTGCTCGGCGCTAGCCGGCTCGACGCGCCCCCGCATGCTGGTCACGACGCCGGTCCACCTCAAGGCGCTGCTGGCGTCGGGCCTCGATATTCCCCTGCCCGACCTCGTGCTGTCGGCGACAGCGCCCATGCCCCCGCAACTGGCGCTGGCCTGCGAGGCCCGCCTGCGCGCCCCCTTGCTGGAAATTTACGGCTCCACCGAGACCGGCCAGGTTGCCTCTCGGCGTACGGTCGAAACCGCCGAGTGGGCGCTCTATCCGGGCGTTACTCTCGGCGTCGTGGAAGGCACCACATGGGCCTCGGGCGGGCATGTCGAGCAGGCCACTGCGCTGGCAGACGAGATCGAATCGCTGACCACCGAACGGTTTCTTCTGCACGGCCGCACCGCCGACCTCGTCAACATCGCCGGCAAGCGAAGCTCGCTCGGCTACCTGAACCACCAGCTCCATGCCGTGCCGGGTGTCGTCGACGGCGCGTTTTTCATGCCGGACGACAAAGAGATCGGCGGCACCAGCGTGACCCGCCTGATGGCTTTTGTCGTGGCTCCAGGCATGAAGGCCGCCACGTTGCTGGCCGCCTTGCGGGAGCGCGTCGACAGCATTTTTCTGCCGAGGCCGATCGTGATGCTGGATTCGCTGCCCCGCAACAGCACGGGCAAGCTTCCGCGCGACGCGCTTGACGCGCTCGCTCGCGAGCACCAACGCAGGGCCGGCGCCCATGCACAGTGAAACCACCCTTCACATTGCACCGGACCACCCGGCGTTCGCCGGCCATTTCCCCGGCGCACCCATCGTGCCCGGCGTGGTGCTGCTCGACGCGGCCGTTCGCGCAGCGCTGGAAAGGCTTCGCCCCGCCGCCAATGGCCTGCAAGAGGGCTGCGTGGAACTTGTCTGCCAGATCAGTTCTGCAAAATTCCTCAGCCCTGTGGGGCCGGGCGATACGCTGACGCTGCGCCTGGAAACCACCGCCGCAGGCGCCGTCCGCTTCGAGATTTCAAGCGCCGGCCGAAAGGTGGCCATGGGCACGCTTGTATTGCCGCCGCCTTGAAAACAGAGCCCAAAGTCGCGCCCGCGGAAGGCGCTGAATGGAAGCAGCGTCCGGAGCGCAGCAACATGTTCTGGCTGCGCGTCATGACCTGGATCTCGCTGGCGCTGGGCCGCGGTCCAAGCCGTATCGTCCTTTTCGCGATCGCGGCGTACTTCCTGGCATTTGCACCCACCGCACGCCGCATGTCACGCGGCTATCTGGAGCGCGCACTCGAACCCGGTTCGCTCGCGAAGGTTGGCTGGAAATCCCTGTTCCGCCATTTCCTGAGCTTCGCGTCGGTCGTGCACGACCGCGTCTACCTGATCAACGACCGCTACGACCTGTTCGATATCCGCGTGCACAATCGCGCGCTCATCGACAACCTGGTGGCCGGCGGCCGGGGCGCGTTTCTGATCGGCGCTCACCTGGGAAGTTTCGAAGTGCTCCGGGCCGTCGGCCGCAGGCAGCCTGGCCTGCGTATCGCGATGGCGATGTACGAGGAAAATGCGCGCAAGATCAATGCGGCGCTCACGGCCATCAACCCGAATGCGCAACAAGGCATCATTGCACTCGGTCATATCGATTCGATGATCCAGGTTCACCAACTGCTTGGACAGGGCACTATCGTCGGCATGCTTGGCGACCGGTCCCTGGGCAACGACGACACCCGCGAGGTCGACTTCCTGGGTAGTCCGGCCGCGCTGCCACTCGGCCCGTTCAGGATGGCCGCCATCATGAAATGCCCGGTCCTGTTCATGACGGGCTTGTACCGCGGCGGCAACCGTTACGACGTCCACTTTGAAACCCTAGCCGATTTTTCTGCGGTGCCGCCGCGTGCACGGACAGCGGCTGTAGCGGCGGCCATGACACGATATGCTGCGTTGCTGGAGCGGTATTGCCGTATGGCCCCCTACAACTGGTTCAACTTCTTCGACTTCTGGCGGATGCCCGTGACCGGCCGGGACAAGCCCTCCGCGGAAAGCCTATGACAGATATCACGCAACCTTCGGCGCGCCGGCGCATGGTCGCGGCACTGGCGGCCGGCTTGGCGCTGGGCGCAATGAGTCCGCCCGCGTTCGCCGCCTGGGATCTTCAGCAGCTGATGGATTCGCTGGCCCAGAACAAGTCCGGGCGGGCCACCTTCGTCGAGACCAAGCGCATCGCGATGCTGGACAAGCCGCTGGAGTCCTCAGGGGAGCTGGTGTTCACCGCCCCGGACCGGCTGGAGAAGCGCACGCTCAAGCCCAGGCCGGAATCGATGACGGTGACCGGCGGCGAACTGTTCATCGATCGCGGCAACCAGAAATACCACGTGCAGCTGCAGGCCTATCCTCAGCTGGCGGCATTCATCGACAGCATCCGCGGCACGCTCGCCGGCGACCGCCAGGCGCTCGAACGCAATTACAAGCTCAGCCTCGACGGTTCGGCGGGCAGCTGGAGCCTGCAGCTGCTGCCCCTGGACGAAAAGATGCAGGCGGTGGTCCGGCACATCCGCATCTCCGGCGCCCGCGACCAGGTCAAGAGCGTGGAGATCGCCCAGGCCGACGGCGACAGCTCGCTGATGGTCATCGAGAAATCGACGACGGCGCGATGAGCGTCGCACGCCGCCGCGGCCTCCCTGCGATCGCGCTGTGGCTGGCGTTCCTCGCAGCCTGCGCCGTCATCATCGCCCGCACCCACTTCACCACCGACTTGTCGGCGTTCCTGCCGCGCAGTCCCACGTCCGAGCAAAAACTCCTCATGGGCCAATTGCGGGACGGCCTCGCGTCGCGGCTGATCCTGGCCGGCGTCGAAGGTGCCGATGCACCCACTCGTTCCCGCCTGTCCAGGCAGATGGCCCAGCGGTTGCGCGCGGACCCGGCATTTGCCACCGTGAACAACGGCGAGCCGGTCAACAGCGAGCGCGATCGCGCTTTCCTGTTCAACAACCGCTATCTGCTGAGCCCTGCCGTCACGCCGGAGCGCTTCAGCACCGCCGGCCTGCACGCCGCCTTGAGCGACAGCATCGACCTGCTCTCCTCGCCCGCCGGCCTGGTGGTCAAAGCCATCCTGCCGCGCGATCCCACCGGGGAAATGGTGCGTTTGCTGGAACGCCTCGACAGCGGCGCGGCGCCGCGGCTGATCGACGGCGCCTGGGCTTCCGGCGACGGCGCCCGGGCTTTACTGCTGCTGCAGGCACGCGCCGCGGGATCGGATACCGACGCGCAGGAACGGGCGATGGCCGCCATCCGGCACGCGTTCGATACGGCCGGCGGCACCACTGCCGGCGCGAAACTGGTGATGACCGGGCCCGGCGTGTTCTCGGTCACCTCGCGCAACACCATCAAGGAACAGGTCACCCTGCTTTCCACCATCGGCGTCGGGCTGATCGCCATCCTGCTGCTGCTGGTCTACCGCTCCTTCACGGCGCTGGGACTGGGCTTGCTGCCGGTTGCCAGCGGTGCATTGGCGGGCGTCGCCGCGGTCAGCCTGGGCTTTGGGTCCGTGCACGGCATCACCCTCGGATTCGGCACCGCGCTGATCGGCGAGGCCGTGGACTATTCGATCTACCTGTTCGTGCAGTCGGAACAGCAAGGCGCCAACCAGCAACAGTGGGTCCAGCGCTTCTGGCCCACGATCCGGCTGGGCGTGCTGACTTCCATCTTCGGTTTCGGCTCGCTGCTGCTGTCCGGTTTTCCCGGCTTGGCGCAATTGGGCCTGTACGCCGTCGCCGGCCTGGTGGCCGCCGCCGCCGTGACGCGGTTCGTGCTGCCCCACCTGCTGCCGCGGCAATTCCGCATCCACGATGTGTCGGCCCTCGGCGCCGTCTTGTCGCGTGCGGTTGCGCGCGCCGCCGCGCTGCGTTGGGGCGCGATCGTGGTGTTGCTCGGGGCCGGCGCCATCCTCACCCAGCACCGGGCCGATTTGTGGAGCCAGAACATTTCGTCGCTGAGCCCGGTTTCGCAGGCCGATGTCGCGCTCGACACCCGACTGCGAGCCGACACGGGCGCGCCCGACGTGCGCTACCTGGCGCTGGTGTCGGGCCAAAGCCGCGAGGACGTGCTGCGCTCGTCCGAGCAGGTCGCCATGCGGCTTCAGGCGCTGGTCGATCGGGGCGATCTCGCGGGGTTCGAAAGCCCCAGCAATTACCTGCCGAGCGCGGCGGCGCAACGCGAACGACAGGCCAGCCTGCCCGCTTCCGACGAACTGACCGCCCGGCTGGCGCAAGCGGTGCAGGGCCTGCCGGTGCAGCGCCAGGTGTTCGCGCCCTTCATTGCGGATGTGGCGGCGGCGCGCACCCAACCCGTGCTTCAGCCCGCCGACCTGGAGCACACCTCCATGGCGATGGCCGTGCAGGGGCTGCTCATCGAACAGGACCACCACTGGAACGCGTTATTGCCGCTGAGGGCATCCCAGGGAGCCGGCATCGACGCGGCCAAGGTCCGCGCGGCGCTGGCCGCGACGGATCTGCCCAACGTGATCTTCGTGGACATGAAAGCCGAATCGGACCGCCTGTATTCCGGCTACCTGCACGAAGCGATTCTGTTGTCGCTGGGCGGGCTGGTTTCCATCATCGTCCTGCTGTTGGCAGCGACCCGTTCGCCCCTGCGGGTGGTTCGCATCGTGGCGCCGCTGGGCGCGGCCGTGATGACCGTCACCGCGGCGCTGGCCGCGGCCGGCCAGCAATTGACGATTCTGCACCTGGTGGGCTTGTTGCTCGTGGTGGCGGTGGGTTCCAACTACGCGCTGTTCTTCGACCGGGCCGATACGGCAACGCCTGTCGCGCCCCGCACGCTCGCTTCGATGCTGCTGGCCAACATCACCACCGTCGCGGGATTCGGCCTGCTTGCATTTTCCAATGTGTCGCTGTTGCAAGCCCTGGGCTCGACCGTCGGGCCGGGTGTCATCCTGGCCCTGATCTATTCGGCGATCTTCGCCCGGGCCCCCTCGCATGGCTGAGCCGCACTGGCACTCGCCGCCCCTCGTGCGAGCCTCGATCGCGCTGCACGTGCTGGCCTTGGCCGTCGTCGTCGCCGTGCCCGCCCGCTGGCCCTGGGCGCTGGCCATCGTCATCGCGGGCCACTGGCTGGTCGTCGCTGCCGGCCTGTGGCCACGCAGCCGCTGGCTCGGCCCGAACCTGACGCTGCTGCCGGTGGCCGCGACCGCGCGCAATGAGATCGCACTGACGATTGACGACGGACCCGACCCGGTCGTGACCCCGCAGGTGCTCGACCTGCTGGAGCGGCGTGCCGTGCGGGCCACTTTTTTCTGCATCGGCGAACGGGCCGAACGCTATCCCGAGCTCTGCCGCGAGATCATGCGGCGCGGCCACGCGGTCGAAAACCACAGCCAGCACCATCACCATGGGTTTTCGCTGTTGGGCCCGCGTGGCCTGATGCGCGAACTGCAGTCGTCCCAGGACACGCTCACCCGCGTTTGCGGGCGGCGCCCCATATTCTTCCGCGCCCCCGCCGGTTTGCGCAACCTGTTCCTCGAGCCGGTGCTGGCCCGGCTCGGGCTGCGCCTGGCCAGCTGGTCGGCGCGCGGTTTCGACACCCGCACCAACGATCCCGAGCGCGTCAAGAACAGCTTGATGCGCGGCATGCGAGCGGGCGCCATCCTGCTGCTGCACGACGGCCACGCCGCACGCACGGCTGCGGGCGTCCCGGTGATTCTCGAAGTACTGCCGGCGGTGCTTGAATCCGCGGCGGCCGCGGGCCTGCGCGCCGTCACGCTGCGGCAGGCACTGGCATGACCGAAGGCAGGCCCCAGCCGGCCTGGTACCGCCAGGCCGCGTCCGCCGTAGCCCGGGACACGCTCCTGAAAGGCATCGGCACGACGGTTTTCATCACCCTGTTCTTTGTCGCCTACTTCCATGTGCTGCGGCACCCCGCCTATCCGCTGACAGTGATGCCGGCCACCTGGGTGGACCGCGCCATTGTTTTCCAACCGCTGGCGCTGCCGGTGTATTTGTCGCTCTGGCTCTATGTGTCCTTGTTGCCGGCGTTCTTTTCCTCGCGAACCGAGCTTTACCGGTATGCCTTCTGGATGACGGCGATGTGCGTGGCCGGCCTGTCGATCTTCTACTTCTGGCCCACCAGCGCGCCGGCTCCCGACATCGACTGGGCGCGTTATCCCGACCTGGATTTCCTCAAGAACATCGATGCCACCGGCAACGCCTGCCCCTCCCTTCACGTCGCCACCGCGTTCTTTTCGGGGGTGTGGTTTCATCACCTGATGCGCCGTTTCGGCGCCCCGCCGTGGATCCTGTTGTTCAACCTGGCCTGGGGTGTCGCGATCGTCTATTCCACGGTGGCCATTCGCCAGCACGTTGCGGTGGATGCGGCGGCCGGCCTCGTGCTCGGAGGCCTCGGCGCGTGGCTGTCACTGCGCCTGCGCCGCCGCGCAACGCCGTGATGCCGGCGAAAGCCGGGTCGCCCATGCTTTACAACCCGGATGGCTGTTGTAACCGTCGCGCGCTTGCTACCATCTCGTTCCAATAGAGATCGCCTGGTGTTCCCCTGATTGCCCTCTGGATTTCCCACTTCACCGCGACCAGCGGCATCGGCCGCGGCCTGCCGCAAACGCTGGACGCGTTGCGCGAGCAGCGTCCTGGCCTGGCACCGTGCGGCTTCGACACGGTGGACCTCGCGACCTTCGTCGGCGAGGTTCCGGGCGTGGATGCGGTGCGGCTTCCCGCGGAACTGGCCGCGTTCGATTGCCGTAACAACCGGCTCGCTTTCCTGGGCCTGGCGCAGGACGGCTTTGCCGATGCGGTGGCCGCCGCGTCCCGCCGGTACGGCGCGCATCGCGTCGGCGTCTTCATGGGCACCAGCACATCGGGCATCCTGCAAACCGAACTGGCGTACCGCCGGCGCGACCCGGCCGATGGCGCGTTGCCCGCCGATTTCGCTTACGCAACGACCCACAACACTTTCTCGCTGGCCGATTTCGCGCGTCACTGCCTGGCGCTGACGGGGCCGGCCGTGGTGGTGTCGTCCGCGTGCTCGTCCAGCGCCAAGGTATTCGCGTCGGCTCGCCGCATGATGGCCGCGGGCCTGCTCGACGCCGCCGTGGTCGGGGGCGTCGATTCCCTGTGCCTCACGACCTTGTATGGCTTCGGCTCGCTGGGCCTGATCTCCGCACAGGCCTGCCGCCCTTTCGACGTCGCACGCGACGGCATTTCGCTCGGTGAAGCGGCAGCGTTCGCGTTACTCGAGCGCGTGCCGGAACACCTCGAAGGCGATGCCGTGCTGCTGCTGGGCGTGGGGGAATCGAGCGACGCCCATCACATGTCTTCGCCGCACCCGGACGGGCTGGGCGCGCGCATCGCGATGCAGAACGCGCTGGCGATGGCGCAGCTCGAGGCGCACGACATCGATTACATCAACCTGCACGGCACCGCCACGCCCGGCAACGACACGGCCGAAACCAAAGCCGTGACGGCGGTGTTCGGCGAAGGGACGCCCTGCAGTTCGACCAAGGGCGCGACCGGTCACACGCTGGGCGCCGCCGGTGGGCTGGAGGCGGTGATCTGCGCGCTGGTGCTGCAAAATGATCTGCTGCCCGGCGGCCTGAATACACGCCAACTCGATCCGTCGCTTTCGCTGAACTACCTGCTGCGCAACCAGGAACAGCCGGTGCGCCGCGTGCTGAGCAATTCGTTCGGTTTCGGCGGCACCAATTGCAGCCTCGTTTTCGGCCGCGCCGGCTGAAGTGCCTCCATGACACAGCCTGTCGCGCCCCTCACGGTCTTTGTCGAAGGCGTCGGCTTGCTGGGGCCGGGCTTTTCCAGCTGGGCGCAAGGTCGCCAGTGCCTGGCAGGCAGCGCGCCCTACGAAGCCGCCCGCAGCGTGCTGCCCTTGCCCATGGCGCTGCCGTCGGCCGAGCGGCGGCGCGCCGGTGCGGTGGTGAAGGTGTCTCTGGCGGTCGGCCAGGAAGCGGTCGAGGCGTCCGGCCGCCAGGCGAGCAAGCTGCCTTCGGTCTTCTCGTCGTCCAGCGGCGACGCCGTCAATTGTCACGAGATCTGCACCGCCCTCGCGTCGAACGACCGGCTGATTTCCCCGACGCGCTTTCACAACTCCGTGCACAACGCGTCCTCGGGCTACTGGAGCATCTGCAGCGGCGCCATGGCCACTTCGTCGGTGCTGTGCGCGCGCGACGGCAGTTTTGCCGCCGGCCTGCTCGAAGCGCTGACCCAGTGCGTGGTTGACGACTCGCCGGTGCTGCTGGTGGCGTACGACACGGAATATCCCGAGCCGTTGTACAGCAAACGCCAAATCTCCGACACGATGGGCGTGGCGCTCGTCTTCACGCCGCGGCACAGCGAGCGCAGCGTGGCCCGGCTCAGCCTGGATCGTGCGAGCTTTCTCACGATGCGGGCCGCCGATACCATGGACGACGCCGCACTGGAGGCATTGCGCCTGGCCATCCCCGCGGCCCGGGCCTTGCCGCTGCTGTACGCGATCGCCAAAAGGCAGGCCCGGCCCATCGCGCTCAGCTACCTGGACCCGATGCAGTTGGCCGTGGATGTCGCGCCGTGCTGAACACGCTGACGGCATTGGACCGGGACGCGATCGCGCGCCGCATTCCGCACCAGGGCAGCATGTGCCTGCTCGACGCCGTGCTGGCCTGGGACCACGACCAGATTTCGTGCCGCGCCACCAGCCATCTCTCGCCGGAAAATCCGCTGCGCGCCCACGGCCGCCTGGGTGCAGCCTGCGGCGTCGAGTACGCGGCGCAGGCGATGGCGGTGCACGGCGCGTTGGTGGCCGAAAGCTCGGGCGACGGCGAGGGGGGCAGCGCGCCGCGCGCGGGTTACCTGGCCGGCGTGCGCGGCGTCAGCTTGCATGTGGAGCGGCTGGACGCGGTTGCCGGCCCGCTCACGGTGAACGCGCAGCGGATCACGAGCGACGCCAACACCGTGCTTTACAGCTTCACGGTGCAGTACGGCCCGCAAACCCTGCTGAGCGGGCGCGCACTGGTCGTGCTCGATGCCGCAGGCCTGAACACCCCCGGCTTCGGAAAGGACGTCACCCGATGACGCTCAAACGCGCACTCGTCACCGGCGGCAGCGGCGGCATCGGCTCGGCGATCAGCAGGCGGCTGGCCGCCGACGGCCTCGAGGTCATCGTCCACGCCAACAGCAGCCTGGCCGCGGCAAAGGGCCTGGCGGAACGTATCGCGGCCGAAGGCGGGCGCGCGCAGGCGGTGGCCTTCGACGTGACCGACGCAGCGGCCACGGCGGCTGCGCTGCAAGCCCTGCTGGAACAGGGCCCGATCCAGGTGCTGGTCAACAACGCCGGCGTCCACGACGACGCCGTATTTCCCGGCATGCAGCTGCACCAATGGCAGCGGGTGATCGACGTCTGCCTCAATGGATTTTTCAACGTCACCCAGCCGCTGACGCTGCCGATGATCCGCACGCGCTGGGGCCGCATCATCACCATCACCTCGGTCGCCGCCGTGATGGGTAATCGGGGGCAGGTCAACTATTCGGCGGCCAAGGGCGCATTGCACGCGGCCACCAAGTCTTTGGCCCTCGAAGTGGCCAGCCGCGGCATCACCGTCAATGCCGTGGCGCCCGGCATCATCGACACGGGCATGAGCCAGGGCAGCTTCAGCGCAGAGGAGATCGCGCGCATGGTGCCGATGAAGCGCGCCGGCAAGGCCGACGAAGTTGCCGACCTCGTCGGCTTCCTCGCCTCGGAGCGCGCAGCCTATATCAGCGGCCAGGTCATTTCGATCAATGGCGCAATGGCTTGAAGGAATACATGACGACTCCGGAACCCGCTGCCGTGGTGCACGCGCCGCACCGCCCGCTCACCGACTATTACCGCACCGAGCAGGACCGGCAGGCGTACCTGCGCAGGATTTTCGACGACACCGCGCCCGATTACGACCGGATCGAGTCGATGCTCGCATGGGGAACGGGCTCGCGCTACCGGCACGACGCGCTGGTTCGCGCCGGCCTGAAACCCGGCATGAAGGTGCTCGACGTGGGCGTGGGCACCGGCCTGGTTGCCGCGCAGGCATGCATCCTGACCGGCGACCCGGCCCTGGTCACCGGTCTGGACCCCAGCCCGGGCATGATGGCGGCCGGCAAGTTGCCCAGGGCCATGGCGATGGTGGAAGGCCGGGCCGAATCCTTGCCCTTTCCCGACAATCATTTCGATTTCCTGAGCATGGGCTATGCCCTTCGCCACATCAGCGATCTGAGCGCCGCGTTCGCGGAGTTCGAGCGGGTATTGAAGCCCGGCGGGCGCCTGTGCATCCTCGAGATCACCCAGGCACAGACCCCGCTGGGCCGGTGGCTGCTCAAGACTTACATGCGCGGGGTGATACCGCTCCTGGCGCGGCTGGTTTCGAGCCGCAAGAAAACCACGACGATGTGGCGCTATTACTGGGACACGATAGAAGCCTGCGTCCGCCCGGACCAAGTCATTGCCACCATCGAGTCGGTGGGACTCACGCATGTCAGGCGGCACCTGGAAGTCGGCATCTTTTCGGAATACCAGGCGGTCAAGCCGTCACGTTCCCGATAGTCGCCTGGCAAGCAGGAGCGGCAACCGCAGCAGGAAGCCGAAGAAAAGCCGCGAGTGCATCCAGGTCAGCAGGAGGTTGTCGCGCAGGTAATTGAAGTGCGACACCCCGCCTTCGTCCGCACTGAAGTATTTCACCGTCGCCGGCAGGTTGACCGGCTTGACGCCGCGCCAGCACATGCGCACCACCGCCTCCGGGTCGAAATCGAAACGGCGCATCCAGCGCTGGCCATGCATGATCTGGCGCAACGGCTCGATCGGGTAAACGCGAAAGCCGAACAGCGAGTCGCCGATGCCCATCCACAGCGTTTCCAGGTCGGCCCAGCCGTTCGACACCTTGCGCCCGTTCACGCGCAGGCGGGGCGCATCGGCGGCGAACACCGGCACGCCCAGCACCATGGCTTGCGGCTGCGCGGCGGACGCGGCCATGAAGCGGGGAATCAGGTCGGCCGGATGCTGGCCGTCCGAATCCATGGTCAGCGCATGCGTGAAGCCTTGCGCCGCAGCCAGCTCCAGCCCGTGCAGCACCGCCGCGCCCTTGCCGACGTTGCTCGGCAGGACGACCAGATGCAGTCCTGCGTCCGTGGCGGCCATGGCGCGCAGCATCTCCACGCTGGCGTCGGTGCTGCCGTCCACGATCACCCAGACCGGCGTCCATTGCTCCCGCGCGGCCGCCACCGTTTCGCGCACCTTGGGGCCGGGGTTGTAGCTGGGAATCAGGACCAGGTGAGTGCTGGAGGCCGCGGGCGCTGAACTGTTCATGGCCGTGGAAGCGGATGTCAGGCCCGCGGGCGCGAGACCGGGAATTCCGGCAATTGCGCGTGCGCCAGCTCGGACTGGAAGTACTGCTCGAGCTCGCCGACGAAGCGGGCGGAATGCGTGGGCGGATCGAAGCGCTTGCCGAGCCGGACGCGATACGTGATGGGCATGCGCGGTGTCCACAGCAGCGACCAGCCCTTGCCCAGGAAGCCCGAGTCGGTCTCGATGAACACCGTCTGCACCGGCACTCCGGCGTTCTTGGCGATGAGGCCGGTGGTCCCCTGCAGGCGACCGATGGGGAAACGGGTGGTGCGCGTACCTTCCGGGAACAGCAGCACATGGCTGCCCTGGTGCAGGTTGTCGATCGCCAATTGCACCATGGTGCGCAGCGGCGTATTGCGGACGTAGCCCGCAACACGCGCAGCCGCGCCGAAAACGGCGCTGTTGACGATATCGGCCTTCATGATGCAGGTCGCATTCGGAAGCGCCGACAGGATCATCAGCGCATCGAGCAGCGAGGGATGGTTCGGCGCGATGACCATGGGCGGTGCGTCGCGCAGCGCCTCGAGCTCCGACAGGTCGAAGCGGCAGGCCCCCATCAGAGCCAGCAGCTTCAGGTACGCCCGGGTCGAGGCCGCGATGAGTCTTCGGCCAAGCCGCTGGCTCGACGAGCGCGGCAGCAGCAGTCGGATCGGGAGCGCCAGCATCGAAATGGCCAGGCAAAACACCCCCAGCAGCAAGTACCCCAGGTACAGCCGGAAGGTTTCGCCCCTTGGCGCACGCCTGGCCTTCGGCTCGAGAAGTTCGCCCGGCCGGCGCGCAGTCTCACTTTCCACAAAGCCGGTGGAGATGGGTTCTCTCAAGATGCGCCAGCCTCGACTTCGCGGATGTTGGCTTTGCGCAGCCGCATGGCATTGAGCGAACGCCTGGGATTCAGGGCCGACGCGATGTAGAAGATGGCCTTGAGAACCAGCAGCGACCCCCAGATCGGCGTTTTGCCGTAGATGTCGCCGGCCAGCATGGACAGCAGCGCCTCCTTCACACGCAGCACGTTGCGCGGCGCCATGAACATGTCGCGCATCGCCGGGTTGGTCACGCGGTAGATGAACCACGAGAATTCCTTCGGTCCACGCCGTACCTGCCGGTCGAAATGCGCCAGCGCCGAGGCGGCCCGCGCCGGATCGCGCAGGCAGGTGTTCACGGTTTCGGCGCCGAAGAAGCCGCCCTGCATGGCCAGCATCACGCCGGACGAGAACACCGGGTCGATGAAGGCGAAGGCATCGCCGATCAGGAGGTAATTCGCTCCATGGGTCCGGTCGCAGGCATACGAAAAATTGCCTGTCGCCTCCACTTCGGACACCAGCGTGGCGCAGGCCAGCCTTTCGGCCAGCGCCGGACACAGGGCGATGGTGTCCAGGAAAAAATCCTTGACCGGCCGGGTCCGGCTCTTCAGGTACTGGGGCCACACCACGGCGCCGATGCTGGTGGCGCCGTCGGCCAGGGGGATCAGCCAGAACCAGCCGTGGTCGAACCAGAAGATCGTGATGTTGCCCGCGCCCCGCCCCGGGTGCCGGATGGCGCCCTTGAAATGCGCATACAAGGCGGAACTGTTGTGCTTGGGGTTGCGCCGTTTCACGTCGAACTTCCTGCCCAGCAAGGTGTCGCGGCCCGAAGCGTCGACCACGAAGCGCGCACGCCAGTGCTGGATGCGTCCGTCCTCGTGCTGCGCGTGAACGGTGGCGCCGCTGTGGTCAGGGGCGAAAACCACGTCGCGCACCCTGCAGCCTTCGATGACCTGG
>JAGRPN010000069.1 GCA_019449555.1 Ramlibacter sp. | reverse complement strand
CGCCTTGGCTAGGAG
This sequence comes from Ramlibacter sp., assembly GCA_019449555.1. GTDB lineage: Bacteria > Pseudomonadota > Gammaproteobacteria > Burkholderiales > Burkholderiaceae_C > Ramlibacter. The sequence goes on along the minus strand of JAGRPN010000069.1, from coordinate 25,892 downwards.
CGTAACAACGAGTGGCGCGGTTTTAATCACGTTCCCTCCGGGTTGCGGCCAAAAAGGCCAATTGCGTTGTTGCGGCGGCTGGCCGCACGTCAAGTGCGGCTGCACCGCCGCGCCTAGCACTTGACCTTTTTGACTCGCAACGCATCTGGCAAAAACAGTGTGAACAGGCCCTACAGGTCGTGGCCCGAATACGAGCAGTTGAACGACTTGTTGCACAGCGGGAAGTCGGCCACGATGTTGCCCTCGATCACCGCCTCCAGGAGCGGCCACTGGAACCAGGAGGGATCGCGCAGGTGGCAGCGTTCGACCGTGCCATCGGCGGCCAGCCTGACCCAGGCGAAGACGTCGCCGCGGAAGCCTTCGACCAGCGAGACGCCTTCAAGCGCGCCCGTGCCGCGCGTGGCAGCGGCGCCGGCAATCGGCCCGGCCGGCAGGCCGCCCAGGATCTGCTCGATGAGCGCCGTGCTCTGCTCGACCTCGCGCACGCGGATCCACACGCGCGCATCCACGTCGCCTTCTTCCAGCACGGGTACCTCGAACCGCAGCTGGTCGTAGGGCGGATAGCCGGGCGCGCGCCGCGCGTCGAACGTGCGCGCCGATGCGCGGCCGATGTAGCCCCCCGCGCCGAACTGCCGCGCCAATTGCTGCGAGAGCACGCCGGTGCCGACCGTGCGGTCCTGCAGCGATGCGGTGTTTTCGTACAGCTCGACCAGCTCGGGGAAATCCTTGCGGATATGCGCGAGCAATGTGATCAGGGCCTTCGCTGCCGGAGCCGGCACGTCGCTGCGCACGCCGCCGGGCACGATCCGGTCCATCATCAGCCGGTGGCCGAAACAGGCCTGCGCCGCGCGCAGCACCTGCTCGCGCAGCAGCGCGCATTGCGCATGCATCATGGGGAACGCCGCGTCGTTGCAGATGGCGCCGATGTCGCCGAAGTGATTGGCGATCCGCTCCAGTTCCGCCATCAGGGCCCGCAGCCAGAGCGCGCGCGGCGGCACCTCGATGCCCTGCGCCGCTTCGGCGGCACGCGCGAATGCCAGCGCGTACGCCACCGTGCTGTCGCCGGAGACGCGCCCGGCCAGGATCGCAGCCCGCTGCAGGCTCTGGCCCGCCATCAGCGATTCGACGCCTTTGTGCACGTAGCCAAGCCGCTCTTCGAGCCGCACGATCGTTTCGCCGTTGGCCGTGAAGCGGAAGTGCCCCGGTTCGATGATGCCGGCGTGAACCGGCCCGACGGGGATTTCATGCAGGCTCTCGCCTTCGGCCGGCAGGAAGGCGTAGCGCTCTGGTTCGGCCCCATGCGGTTCGTTTTGTCCCAGCGGGTGGCGCACGGGCCAGCGGCCGTGGTCCAGCCAGGCGCGGGTATCGGGCAGCCCCTCGGGTTGCAGCCCCGACAGGTCGCGCAAGGTGCGCTCCAGCCGCATGGCCGGCGCATGCACGCGAGCGACCGACGCGTACCGGCCTTCGTGGCAGCCGAAGCTGAGGACCCCCGGCTCGCCGCCATCGGAGTCGATCAGGGCCATGTGCACGAATTCCCGCTCGCCCCACAGCGCGAGCAAGGTGCACTGGCCTTCCGCCAGCAGCCGGATGGCGTCCTTCCACGTTTCGCGGTCCACCACGGCGCGCGGCCACGGGCGATGCATCGGGGCGATCTCGCCCTGGTCGATGAGATGCCGCAAATTCGTCATCGCGCTAGCCAAGCAGGGTGGCGACATGCTGGAACCAGGCGACCAGGGCCGGCGGAAGGGACACGCCCGCGACGACGACCAGCCCCAGATGCGTGAACATCGGCACGTACGACGCCTGCGACGGCGCGTCCTTGCCGTAGGGCTCGCCGAACGCGAGCGCGTTCAGCCGCAGCAGCAGCGCGCCGAGCGCCACCAACAGACCCAGCCCGAGCGCCACCGCCAGCGCCGGCTGCCGCGCGAAGGTGGATGTGATGATCAGGAACTCGGTCATGAAGATGCCGGTGGGCGGCAGCCCCACGATGGTGATCACCCCCAGCACCAGCCCCCAGCCGAGCACCGGATGCGAGACCGTGAGCCCGCGGATGTCGGCCATCTTCTGCGTGCCCTTGATCTGCGCGATGTGGCCGACCGAAAAGAAGATCGCCGATTTGGTCAGGCTGTGGTACGTCATGTGCAACAGGCCGGCGAAATTGGCCAGCGGCCCGCCCATGCCGAACGCGAAGGTGATGATCCCCATGTGCTCGATCGACGAGTACGCGAACATGCGCTTGATGTCGTGCCGCCGGTAGAGCATGAACGCCGCGAACAGCACCGACAGCAGGCCGAGCGTCACCATCAGCGGCCCGGGTGCCAGCGCGCCGGGGTTGCCGGACATGATCATCTTGAAGCGCAGCACCGCGAACAGCGCCACGTTGAGCAACAGCCCGGAGAGGACCGCGGAGATCGGCGTCGGGCCTTCCGCGTGCGCATCGGGCAGCCACGCATGCAGCGGAACGAGGCCGACCTTCGTGCCGTAGCCGAGCAGCAGGAACACGAAGGCGAGGTTGAGCAGGTGCGGATCGAACTCCGCGGCCTTGGTCACCAGCACGTTCCACGCCATCGCATCGAGCCCCTCGCCGACCACCGAGCGCGCGGCGAGATAGACCAACAGCGTGCCGAACAGGGCCAGCGCGATGCCAACGCTGCCCAGGATGAAATACTTCCAGGCCGCTTCGATGGCCGCCGGCGTGCGGTACAGGCCCACCATCAGCACGGTGGTGAGCGTCGCCAGTTCGATCGCGACCCACATCAGGCCCATGTTGTTCGCCAGCAGCGCCAGGTTCATCGCGAACATCAGCGTCTGGTACATCGCGTGGTAGAAGCGCAGGTAGGTCGGCGTGAGCCGGCCCGTTTCGAGCTCGTGCGCGATGTAGGTCGAGCTGAAGACGCTGGTGGTGAAACTGACGAACGTGGTGAGCACGATGAACACCACGTTCACGTCGTCCACGATCAGGAACGAGCCCACCGCGGGGCGGAAGAAGAACAGCGAGGTCGAGGCGAGGAACGTGAGCAGCGAGGCCAGCGCATTGAGCCGGCCGGTGACCCGGTCGTCGGGGAACAGCGCCAGCAGCATCGCGCTGCCGATCGGCACCAGCAGGACGGCGTTGACCAGCAGCGGGCCGAGGTCGTTCATGCCTGCCCCCCGCGGAAGCGCTCCAGCGCGTGCACGTCCATCGTGTCGAAGCGCTCGCGGATGCGGAACAGGAAGATGCCGATCACGATCAGCGCGATGATGATCGAGAATGCGACGCTGATCTCCACCACCAGCGGCATGCCCTTGGCGGCGGTGGCCGCCAGGATCAGGCCATTCTCGATCGACATGAACCCGATGATCTGGCTCACCGCGTTGCGCCGCGAGATCATCATCAGCAGCCCGAGCAGGATGACCGACAGCGAAAAGGCGAGGTCCTCGCGCGTCAGCGTGCCGGCTTCGGCGGTGATCGGCAGCATCACCATCACCGACAGCGCCACCAGCCCGATGCCGGCCAGCATCGTCTGGCCGATCCCGCCCACCGTGTCGATGGTGCGGTGAATGCCCAGACGCACGATGATCCGGTGCAGCGACACCGGGATGATGATCGCCTTCACGATCAGCGCGATCGCGGCGGTGATGTACAGGTGCGGCGCGGCCTGGATGTGCGCCTGCCAGGCCACCGAGAGCGACACGACCAGGGCGTGCAGCGCGAAGATGTTGAGCAGGCCGAACATGCGGTCCTGGTACAGCAGCATGAAGCTCACGAGCACCAGCCCGCCGGCGAAGAGGTGTGCGACATCGAGGGCGAGACGGTCCATCATGAGCTTTGCGAAACGAACAGGAGCAGCGTCGCGAGCAGCCCGAGCATCAGCGCCGCCCCGAGGAAATCCGACACCCGGAACACCCGCATCTTGGCCGTCGCCGTCTCGAACACCGCCAGCAGGAAGCCGCCGCCCGCGAGCTTGGTGAGGTAGCTGACCAGCCCGATGGCGAAGGCGGCGGGGTCTCCGTCGGCGGTCGCGATGCCCCACGGCACGAACATGCACGAGACCAGCGAGAAATAGAGCAGCAACTTGAGGTACGCCGCCGCCTCGATCACCGCCAGGTGGCGCCCCGAGTACTCGAGGATCATCGCCTCGTGGATCATCGTCAGCTCGAGGTGGGTGGCGGGGTTGTCCACCGGGATGCGCGCGTTCTCGGCGATCGCCACCATGATCAGCGCCACCAAAGCCATCGCGAGCGACACGCGCAACCCGATGTCCGGGCCCTGCACGAACACGGCCACCGACGACAGCTGCGTGGAGCCGGCCAACAGCGACAGCGTGAACACGATCATCAGCATGGCCGGCTCGGCCAGCGAGGCGATCATCATCTCGCGGCTGGAGCCGATGCCGCCGAAACTCGTGCCCACGTCGAGCCCGGCCAGCGCCAGCGCGAAACGCGCGGTGCCGAGCAGCGCCACGATCGCGATCAGGTCGGCCGCCGGGCTGAACAGCAGGCCGGTGGCGAACGTGGGCACCAGCCCCGCCGCGATCAGCGTGGTGGCGAAAATCGCGTACGGCGCCGTGCGAAAGATCCACGACGCGTTGTGCGCCAGCACCGCCTCCTTGCGAATCAACTTGAGCAGGTCGCGGTACGGCTGCAACAGCGGCGGGCCGCGCCGCCGCAGCAGGTACGCCTTCACCTTGCGGATGTAGCCCGTGAGCAGAGGCGCGAGGGCGAGCACCAGCAACAGCTGCACCATCTGCACCAAGGCGTCGCGGATCAATGCCATACCGCCAGCACCATCAGGAGCAGCACGACGCTGCTGAACACCATCGTGAGATAGGCGCGGATCGTCCACGACTGCACCTGGTTCAGGCGGTCGGCGGCGAACGCCACCACGCCTTCGATCGGCGCGTAGAAGGTGTCCCACACCCGGTCGCGCATGGACACGTGCAGGCGCGCGGCTCGCATGTCCCCGGGCGGCGGCATGCTGACCTCCTCGCGCGCATGGAACGCCATCGTGCCGAACACGCGCCGGATCGGCTGGGCGAAGCTGCCTGCCGTGTACTGCGTGATGGGGCGCGCATCGGGAAACCCGCAGTCCCAGGCCGCCGAACGCCGCAATGCGTGCGAAGCCCAGCGGTGGATCACGTACGCGCCCAGCCAGCCCGCCGCCGCGATCAGCACGAACAGCAACAGGCCGTTGTAGGAGCTGCGGCTCTCGGCGATCGGCACGATCGTGAGCCACTTGAGCTGTTCCTGCGGCGGCAGTTGCGCGCCGAGCAGCAATTGCGTGACCGGCGCCAGCGCGTCGATGAAGTACCCCGGCAGGATGCCCGCGATCAGGCACAGCGCGACCAGCAGAAACATCGCGGCCAGCGAGAACGCGTCGGTCTCCTGCGCGTGCTCGGCGACGCTGGTGCGGGCCCGCCCGAGGAACGTCGCGCCGAAGGCTTTCACGAAGCAGCCGGCGGCCAGGGCGGCGGACAGGGCCAGCATCGCACCCACGGCCGGCACCATGAACTTGAGCAGCCACTGCGGCAATCGGGGACTGAGCAGGATCGCCTGGAACGTCAGCCATTCCGACACGAAACCGTTGAACGGCGGCAGCGCGGAAATCGCCGTGGAGCCCGCCAGAAACGCGATGGCCGTGAGCGGCATCCGATGGATCAGGCCGCCGAGGTGCTCCATGTCGCGCTCGCCGGTGGCGCGCAGCACGGCGCCCGCACCGAAGAAGAGCAGGCTCTTGAAGACCGAGTGGTTGAACACGTGGAACAGCGCCGCCGTCAGCGCGAGCGCCGCCGCCTGCCGCATGTCGTTGGCCTGGAACGAGAGCGCGAGCCCCAGACCGATGAAGATGATGCCGATGTTCTCCACCGTGTGGTATGCCAGCAGGCGCTTCAGGTCGTGCTGCATCAGCGCATACAGCACGCCCAGCACGGCGCTGATGCCGCCGAGCGTGAGCACCGCGGCGCCCCACCACCACAGCGGCGGGCCGAGCAGGTCGAACACGATGCGAACGAACCCGTAGACCGCCACCTTGGTCATCACCCCGCTCATGAGCGCGGACACATGACTCGGCGCGGCGGGGTGCGCCAGCGGCAGCCACACGTGCAGCGGCACGAGCCCCGCCTTGGAGCCGGCGCCGATCAGCACGAGCGCGAGCACCGCGGCCGACAGGCCCGGCGACGGCCTGGCCGTTCGCATCACGCCGAAAGCGTAGCCCCCGTCCGCGCCGGCCAGCAGCCCGAACGCGAACAGCAACGCCAGCGTGCCGAAGCTGGCCATCAGCAGGTAGATGTAGCCGGCCTTGGCGTTGCCCTCGTCGCGGTGATGCGCCATCACCAGCGCCCACGACGACACCGACATGAATTCCCAGGTGACCAGGAACGTGAACGCGTCGTCGGCGAGCACCACCAGGTTCATGCCCGCCAGGAACACCGGCAGGAACGGCAGCACGCGCCCCGGTGCCGGTTCGTGCCGGCCGTACCCCAGGCCGTACAGGCTGGCGCTGAAGCTGCCCAGGTTCACCACCACGAGGAACAGCGCGCTCAGGCCATCGAGCCGGAAATTCGCGCCGAGCCAGGGCAGCCCGATCGGCAGTTGCAGCGTATGCACCGAGCGCGCATCGGTGACCAGCACGACGACCGCGACGGCGAGCGCCACCGCGCTCGCGGCCAGGCAGGTGGAATAGACCAGGGACGTGGCGGCGCTCCTGCGGGCGCCCAACACGGCAGCGACGCCGGTCGCGAGCAGAACCGCAACGCATGACAGAAGCACTGTCAAAGCCATCGTCCCCATGCCCTTCGTGCGGCGGTGCCGGACCGGGCGATGCCGGGCCGACCCGCATCAACACAACTTCAACCCGACTTCAGCCGCACTCCGCGTCCGCCGCCGTCGCTTACCGCTCCCTGGCCGATCAACTCGACGCCCGCACCCTCGAGCGCGGCGATCAGTTTCATCAGCGATTCCACCTGTCCGCGGATCACGTCTTCGCTCGCTTCCATCCGCTGGATGGTCGGCAGCGACAGCCCCGAGGCTTCCGCCAGGGCGCGCTGGTCCATCCCCAGCAAGGCCCGGGCAGCCCGCAATTGAGCGGCCGTAATCATGTTTTTTGCGTGACTTGTGAGGCGTAAACCCTCACAACTGCATCTTAAGACGGCAATCTCGAAAGTTCAAGGGCGCGGCGCGGGGCGCAGCCAGCGCGCGCCGAACATGACCCACGCCAGCGCCGCCACCGTCAGCGCGATGCCGGCCCACTGCCATGCGGTGATCGTTTCACCAAGCAGGAACAGGCCCGCCGCCAATCCCACCACCGGCACGCCGAGACTGAAGGGAGCGACGCGGTTCGCGGGATGCCGCTTCAGCAGCCCGGTCCACATGCCATAAGCCAGTATCGTCGCCATCCAGCCGAGGTATGCGACGGCGAGCCAGCTCGTGAGGCTCGCCCCCATCCAGTGCCAGCGCGTGCCCGCATCGTCGAACGCGAACGACAGCACCACGAACGGCAGCACCGGCACCAGGCTGGACCAGACGACGAAAGACAGAGCATCGAAGCCGGCGCTGGCGTGCTGCGCCTTGCGCGCGACGATGTTCGATGCCGCCCACATCGCGGCGGCGCACAGGTTCAGGATGAAACCCCAGGCGGTGGTCGCATTGCCGGCGGCCTGCGGCCCGACATAGTTGATCGCGAAGCACGCCAGGCCCAGCGCCGCCAGCAGCAAACCGATCTGCAGCGGACGGCCGGCGCGCTCGTTCAACAGCAGGTAGCCCAGGATGGCCGTGAAGAACACCTGGGTCTGCATCAGCACCGAGGCGAGTGCGGCCGTCATGCCGACCTTGATCGCGCTGAACAGGAAACCGAACTGGCCCACGCCCTGCAACAGGCCGTACAGCACGACCCATTTCCAATCGAGTTTGGGCGGCTTGACCAATAGCGCCAAGGGCAGTGCGGCAAACACATAGCGCGCCGCGCCCAACTGGAACGGGGTGAAGTCCCGCAGCCCGAACTTCATCGCGACGAAGTTCATGCCCCAGATGAAGACGATGGCCAGGGCCGCGAGCAGGTCGCGGCCGGACAGGCGGCCATCGCCGCTGGGGGCGGTCACTTGGGGGCGGTGAAGCGGAAAAACATGCGCGGATTATCCGGTGGCGCGAATCTGAGACACCAAATGGGGAGTCCGCATACACAATGCGCTCGGCGCAGTCCCGCAGGCCGACACCGAACACTGACCGCGGGCTCACAAACATCAAGGATTAGCCGAATTGTTCACACCTCCTCCATATTGATGAGGTGTTTGTAGAACTTGATGGATACACTCCGCCGTGAGCTGGCCGGGAGGGCATATCTCATGCAAGGGGAGGCACAGACGGCCGCAAAGGCCGCAGGGCAGTCCACCGCCGAAGATACGGCGGCCACTGCACTTCAACACACACCGTTGCGTACGCTCGAGGCGCTGTGCGCCCTTGCGCGCTTTCATCAAATTGCGGCGGACCCCGCGAATTTGAGGCACCAACTGGGCTTGCAGGCCAGCGAGGAAGTCGGCGCTGAAGAACTTCTGCGCGCGGCCAAGCATCTTGGGCTGAAGGCCAAGCGTTCAGCCACAACGGCGGCACGCCTGGCGTTGACACCGCTGCCCGCACTCGCAGCCATGCGGCGCTCGGACGGCTCGACGGGTTACGTGATCCTGGCGCAATGCGACGGTGAGCGCGTGCTGTTTCAGGACCTTTCCGCCGCTGCGCCGCGGCCCACCATTGAGTCGCTGAAGGTCTTTGCCGCGCAATGGACCGGCGAGCTGATCCTGGTCGCGAGCCGCGCCAGTCTCGTCGGCGAACTCGCCAGGTTCGATTTCTCCTGGTTCATCCCCGCCCTCGTCAAGTACCGCAGGCTTCTGGGCGAAGTGCTGCTCATCTCTTTCATGCTGCAGCTGTTCGCCCTCGTGAGCCCGTTGTTCTTCCAGGTAGTCATGGACAAGGTGCTCGTGCACAAGGGCCTCACTACCCTTGACGTGCTTGTCACAGGTCTGGTCGCGGTCGTCGTTTTCGAAAGTGCGCTCAACGGCCTGCGCTCTTATGTTTTCAGCCACACGACAAGCCGCATCGACGTGGAATTGGGTGCGCGGCTGTTCCGGCACCTGGTGCAATTGCCTCTGGCCTATTTCCAAGCGCGCCGTGTCGGCGATTCGGTTGCGCGCGTGCGCGAGCTGGAGAACATTCGCAGCTTTCTCACCGGTAACGCGCTTACGGTGCTGCTGGACGTGGTGTTCTCCATCGTCTTCATCGCAGTCATGCTGTTCTATAGCGTGACGTTGACGCTGATCGTGCTGGTCAGCCTGCCGCTGTACTTCTCCCTAAGCGTCGCCGTGGTCCCGATCCTGCGCAAACGCCTGGACGTGAAGTTCGCGCGCGGCGCCGAGAACCAGGCCATGTTGGTGGAAACGATCACCGGCATCCAGACCGTGAAGGCGAGCGCCCTCGAACCCGGCTTCGGCCGCCGGTGGGACAACCAGTTGGCGGCTTACGTGAGCGCCAGCCTCCGAACGCAGAATCTCGCGAGCTGGGCGCACGAAGGCGTCAACCTGATCGGCAAATTGGTCAATGCCGCCATGCTCTGGTACGGCGCGCACCTGGTCATGAACAGCGCGATGACAGTGGGCCAGTTCGTCGCCTTCACCATGTTCGCGCAACGCGTGGCGCAGCCGATCATGCGCATGGCGCAGCTGTGGACGGATTTCCAGCAGACCGGGATCTCGATGGCCCGCCTGGGCGATATCCTGAACACGCGCACCGAAGTGCCGCCCGCCAGCGCCGCGCAGTTACCCCCTGTCAGAGGCCGCGTGAGCCTGGACAACGTCACCTTCCGATATCGACCGGAGGCCGCGCCGGTGCTGCACGGGATCAGTGTGGACGTAAACCCCGGCGAGGTGATCGGCATCGTCGGCCGCTCCGGCTCGGGCAAGAGCACCCTGACCAAGCTGGTGCAGCGCCTGTACGTGCCCGAAGCCGGCCGCATCCTGGTGGACGGCATCGACATCAGCCTGATCGACGCGGCTCAACTGAGACGCCAGGTCGGCGTGGTGCTCCAGGAGAACCTGCTGTTCAACCGCAGCGTGCGCGAGAACATCGCGATCGCCGATCCGGCCGCGCCGCTTGAACCGGTCATCCGGGTTGCACAGCTGGCCGGCGCGCACGAATTCGTAAGCGAACTGCCGGAGGGATACGACACCATCGTCGGCGAACAGGGCTGCTCGCTTTCCGGAGGGCAGCGGCAACGGATAGCGATCGCGCGCGCGCTCTTCACCAACCCTCGCGTGCTGATCTTCGATGAGGCGACCAGCGCGTTGGACTACGAGTCGGAGGCCGTCATCCAGCGCAACATGGCGCAGATCTGCAAAGGCCGCACTGTCTTTGTGATCGCGCACCGCCTGTCCGCCGTGCGCCATTCGCACCGCATCATCGTCATGGACAAAGGCAAGATCGTCGAGGCTGGGAATCACGATGAACTGGTGGCCAGGTCGCGTGGACTTTACGCCCACCTTTGGCGCATGCAGGATGGCAGCCAGTCGATCGAGGAAGCCGTGATATGACCGTCGTGCCTCCCAGCACCGCTGCGGGTCAACCCCGTTCCACGGGTCGTGCCGAGGGTATCGAAGCCGAACGCCCGCGCCACCCATTTGTCGAACTCGTCGCCCGCTATCGGGCCATCTTCGATGCCGTCTGGCAAGTTCGCGGCCAACTCGCCGGCCCCACACGACTGGTCGACGAAGCGGCGTTTCTTCCTGCCGCGCTTAGCTTGCAAGAGACGCCGGTGCACCCCGCTCCGCGGCGCCTCGCCTACGCCATCATGGCCTTGTTCATCATCGCCCTGCTGTGGACCACTCTTGGAAAGGTCGACATCGTAGCGGTCGCGCCCGGACGCATCGTGGTCAGTGAGCGGACCAAGCTGGTGCAGCCGCTGGAGCGCAGCGTGGTCAAGCGCGTGCTGGTGCAGGATGGCGATCAGGTGCAAGCCGGCCAGCCGCTGGTGGAACTGGATTCCACGATGGCGACCGCCGATAAGGCCAGCACGGACGAACAGGTCAAGGCGGCGCAGTCGGATGCTTTACGGGCGCACGCCATGCTCAACGCCATGTCGACGGGCCAGCGGCCAAAGGGCGCCTTCCCCGCCGGTTGGCCGACCGCGGATGCCGCCTCCGCGCAGGCCCAACTGGCGGCCGAATGGAGCGACATCACAGCCAAGCTCGCGAAGGTGGATTCCGAGATCAGCCGACGGCGTTCCCGATGGCGCCCAGGTCACGGCCGAAGTCACGATGGAGAACAAGGACGTCGGCTTCGTCGCCGCCGGCCAAAGCGCGGAGATCAAGCTGGAGACCTTTCCCTTCACGCGCTATGGCACGGTGCCGGCGACCGTGAGTCGCGTGAGCGCCGATGCAGTGAATGATGAAAAGCGCGGTGCGCTGTTCCCGGCCACGTTGACGCTAAATGCTACGCAGATCGACATCGACGGAAAACTGATTCGGCTGTCGCCGGGAATGAACCTGACCGCGGAGATCAAGACCGGGCAGCGGAGAGTGATCGAGTTCCTGCTCAGCCCGATCCAGAGGGCGGGGAATGAAAGTTTAAGAGAGAGATGAATTGAGGGTGGGCAAGTCAGAGCGTAAGTATCACAAGACCCAGACGTTCCCCGCGCAAACACCGTTGAACTCGAGTTCAGGCAATTCGCCTTTGACGTTCTCCAAACTATTGAGAAGTCGACCACCAGGAGGAACTGAACATGAACACCAACTTCGAATCGCTTTAAGACTGCGTATTGCACTCAAATCAAGACAGGCAAAGGCGAGTGAACGAGGTTCTGCTCAGCCGATAGAGCTCAGCGCAACTGATGTCACACCGTTGTGAACGTTTCCATTTATCCCGCGGAGGAAGCAGTCGATGACCGGAATTCTTCTTCTTTTTGTGATGCTTGTGTGGCTGGCTGTCGCCGTGTGGCTAAGCACGATCCTCACCAAAAAACTGCCGGCGGCAACCTGGCGAATATCGGTTGCGGCGGTGATATTTGCAACGCTCTTACCGCTGCCGCTAATCGACGAAATTGTGGGAGGCCGGCAGTTTGAAAAGCTTTGCGATGAAAACTCGACGATTCAAATGAACCCGGCCACAGCGGTTGGTAGGACCGTGTATCTAGCCCGAACGAGCGACATTGAAATCAAAGGAACGTGGGTGCGTGTCGTATTGAAGCCCTGGCGATTTGTCGACGCCACCACTGGTGAAACAGTAGTCAGCTACAACGACTTAATCGCAGAGGGTGGGCGTCTGATCCATTTGCTGGGTATTTCCGAGGGGGGCATGCCGCTGACTTTTAAAGGCACTTGCGTACCGGCAAATCGACCCGGATCGGCGGAAACCTTTAGACCACTCGGAATCACATACATCGAACGGCCTCTCGACAAATAAGGAACTCAAATGACAACGATCAACGATGCATATATCAACGCACTATTGGCGGATGCCTGCTACGTGGATGATCTTATTCCAGAGATGACCGGCGTAGCCTTAGCCGGAAAGATAGGCGGTAGCATGACACCCGCCCTTGCTACATACATCGCCGACAATTTCACGGTAATCCAACAAGTTGGGGGGCTTTCCTCAAGTTTTGACGCCACGGTATGGCGCGGCAACGCCGGCACGGCGTACTCAGGGCAAGTCTACGTCTCAATGCGCGGCACCCAAGAGGGCACCGATTATTTCGCCGCCGACAGCGATCTCGCTTCATCCGGCCTGGCACACCGGCAATTGGTCGACATGGTGAACTGGTGGTTGCGCGAAACCACGCCTGCGCACTTCGATGATGGCATGTCGCGGTTTGCGACGCAAATCACGTTGACGGCAGACAACGATTTCGCGGCTGGCGCTCTTGTCTTGGCTACAGGCCGCTTAGCGAATATTGGCACAATTCAGTCCGTAAACGGGCATAGCCTCGGCGGTTATCTCGCCAGTGCGTTCGTACGCTTGTTCGGCATTCAGTTGTTTGGCACTCAACTCCCGGTCACAGCGATCAGCACTTTCAACAGCGCCGGGTTCAGTAAACAGGCCGCCGCAAACATCGAAAATGGGTTTAGCCAGATCGCTCGGCTCATCGGCCCAGCGTTGGGATTGGCTGGTTTTTCCGATGCACAGAACAACTACTTTGGCGTCAACGGCGCCAATGTGACGGCCAACACCGTTGGATTTCAACAGTACGGCACGCGGATTCCCCTGTTTCAGGAAGACTCAGGGGGTGCTAGCAACCACTCAATGTACAAGCTTACTGACCTGTTGACCTTGGGTAATGCGCTTGCACGATTGGATCCGACGCTGGATTTCGGCAAGCTTTCCACGCTGGTCAGCGGAGGCAGCAACCAAATGGCTGCCTCATATGAAGGCGTGTTCGATGCGGCCAGGAGGCTGGTAGGCGGCCCAAATGTGACCGCCACCCCAACGACTGACGCAAGCGGAAGCAATGCAGGGCAACCGCAAGCACGCATCGAGTTCCAAGCCAGCCTCAAGGCGCTCACGGACAGCAGTGCGTTCATCAGCCTGACGGGCAAGGTGACGATTGCCTCTATTGGCAATAACCTCGCGACGCAGGCCAAGGCGCGCTTAGACTTTGAAGAGATTGCCGCGCTGCGAACGTTGAGCCCCTTCTTGGTCAGCGCCGTCGGTGCAGATGGTGCGGCCGCTCTCGCGGCTCTATGGCAGTCAACCGCGTGGGGAACCGATTACCAAGCCTGGCTTGCAGACAAGGCGTCGTTGGAGGCCGGAGGCGAAGCGAGTGCGTTCACCAACAGCTGGATCGATGACCGTTCGATGCTGCTGAAGGACGTTCTGCAGGTCAACACGGCAGACATTACCAGCGGCATCGTCACCGATATCGCGCTGCCCACGGATCGCGCGGTGGAACTGAGGTATTTCGAGCCGGGCTCGCAGCAAAGCAAGACATTGACCGCGCACAACCCGACTTTCAACATAGCGGGAAATACTTCGGCGCGCCAACTCATTTCTTTCGGCAGTGACATCGGCGAGCCACTCAACGGGATCGAAAGCAGGTTCGGCGACCACCTCTATGGCGGAGGCGGCAATGACACCATCGACGGCTTGGCTGGCAACGATTATCTCGAAGGGAACGCCGGCGACGACACACTGGACGGCGGCAAGGGCATCGACACCCTCAAGGGCGGCCAGGGCAACGACACGTACATCCTGCGCGCCGAGACGTCGGACGCCACTGATACCATCATCGACAGCGACGGCCGGGGCTGCATCAAAGTCTATGGTTCGGACGGCAGCGAAACCGTTTTGAGCATGACCGGCGGCAAAAAACTTGCCGACAGCACCAACATCTGGCAAAGCAACGACCAGCGCTTTACCTTCACCCTGTTATCCGGTCCGGACGGTTCGGGCACGCTGCGTATCAGTGGAGCAGGCGTCAAGGCGCTGGTTAAGAACTTCACCTCCGGGAATCTGGGCATCGATTTGCCAGACGCGGCCACAGTGCCGCTGAATCCAACCACGAGCCTCACCATTTCAGGCGACCTCGAGCCGGCCAGCCCCCTTCAGCAGGACTCGCTTGGCAACGTGATTACCACTGACGTGGCGGCACCCGGGCGCAACGACACTCTCTACGACAGCGGCGGCGACGACAAGATCGAAGCTGGCGGCGGCGCTGACCTGATCATTGCCCACCGGGGCGGCAATGACTGGATCAGGAGCGGGGACGGGGATGACATGGTGTTCGACTATGGCGGAGACGACCTGATCGAGCTGGGCGCCGGGCGTGATATCGCTTATGGCGGGGACGGCAAGGACAGCATTTTCGGCAATACAGCTGGCGGATTTGACGCGGAGCTGGGGAAAACCGAAGTAGCGTCCGCGAGCGAGAGAAACATTCTCGACGGCGGCTCCGGCGACGATGTCGTCGTCGCCGATGCAGGTGGCGACGCATTGTTCGGGGCGGGCGGCAAGGACGTCCTCGTGGGAAGCGCGGGCGACGACATCATGTTCGGCGACCGGGCCACATACAAGACGCTTTACGGGATTCCCGATGTTCAGCTGGTTCCCACCTACGACGCGCAAGGCAATGTAGTTGCACGGACCGTGGTCTTCACGGCGCTCGAGCACGACTTGCCGACCGACCAGGATGCGGACCTGCTGCTGGGTGGGGCAGGCGCGGACGTGATGCTGGGGGACGGCGGTGACGACTACCTGGACGGAGGATCGGGAAACGACTATCTCGCGGGCGGTGCCGGTTCGGACGCTTTGCTGGGTGCTGAGGGGAACGATGAACTCGACGGGGACGGCAGCCCGTCGGCGGACGAGTCTCTGGAGTACGTCGCGTCGCAGCTGCATGGCGACGATCTTCTCGACGGCGGCGTCGGCAACGACCGACTGAACGGGGGCGGGGGCGGCGACGAGCTGTTCGGTGGCGACGGCGACGACAGGCTGTATGGCGACAACTCCGCGCTCGAAGCTTCTTTGCAGGGTAACGATTACCTTGACGGTGGCGCGGGCGCGGACACTCTGGTCGGCCAAGGCGGCGACGATCAATTGGTCGGCGGAGAGGGTGACGACGTTCTCAGTGGCGACGCCACGGACCTCGCGGGCTCTGCCCATGGCAACGACTATCTGGACGGAGGCGACGGAGCGGACTGGATGTTCGGCGATGGTGGAAACGATGAGTTGTTTGGCGACGCGGGAGACGACATCCTTTGGGGCGACAACGACACTCTGGCTGCCCAGTACCACGGTGATGACTACCTCGATGGCGAGGACGGCAACGACGAGCTCGTGGGTGGCGCCGGCAACGACCAGCTGTTCGGCGGCGCCGGCGATGACCGCCTGTTCGGCGACGATGACATCGTCGCGGAGGCCAGCCATGGAACCGACTATCTGGACGGAGAGGAAGGCAACGACTCCCTGCGCGGCTATGGCGGTAACGATACGCTGATTGGCGGCGCCGGAGACGACACACTGATTGGCGACTCAGGCAATGACACTCTGGAAGGCGGCGCCGGTTGGGACCAATTGGTCGGCGGCGGTGGCGACGACACTTATGTTTTCAATGCGGGTGATACGGACGGGCTTGCGTTGGCCGAGGTCGTGGACGATGTGGAGGGCGTCAACCACATCGAGCTCAAAAGGATGGGCCTCGCCGCGATCGACCTGTTGCCCACCACCGACGCGCAGGTGAACCTGATCCAGTCAGGACAGGACGCGATTTTCATCAGCGAGCTGCTTGGCTCCAGCATCGCGAGTGTCGAGGTCAGTGGGATCACGTACAGCAACTGGGAGTTCTTCGGGAAGACCTACGTCGACCAGATCATCGAAAGCACGAGCGCGGCATTCTCCAGGCTGCAAGGAGGAAGGCTTTCGGATGTGCTGACGGCTACAGGAGGCAACTCCATCGTCGCAGGGGGAGCGGGCGACGACACCCTGAATGGGGATGGGGGCAACAACATCTACCGCTACGGCCTTGACGATGGCATCGACACCATCACCGACATCAGCCCGGCTTCGGGTTCGTCCGGCCCGCAGGCCAATACCCTGTCGTTCGGAAGCGGCATCTCGGCGCAAGACCTGGTGCTGTCGCGTGCCGGCGACGCCTTGGTGATCGGCTTCGGCGCGGGTACGACGGGGCAAGTTCGTCTGACCGGCTTTGACGCCAACGACGTACTTCACAAGGCGGGCATCGACCGGTTCGAATTCGCCGACGGAACGGTACTGACCCATGCCGAGCTGGTGACCCGGGGAATCTACGGGCTGGATGCCACGGAGCCGGCGACATTGACCGGCACGAGCGCAGCCGATCATCTGATCGGCGACGGCCGCGACAACACGCTCTACGGCCTCGGCGGGGATGACGTCCTGGAGGGCGGCGACGGCAACGACCTGCTTGCGAGCGGAGAAGGCAACGATACCCTCCTGGGGCAAGCGGGCGATGACCGGCTGCAGGGGGGCGCAGGCAATGACGTGCTCGATGGCGGCGACGGCAACGACATCCTGGTTGCGGGCAGCGGCGCGACCACGATGATCGGGGGCGCCGGCATCACGACCTATATCGTGAATGCCGATAGTCACGCCACGATCAACGACATGAAGAGTTCGGACTGGCTGCGCTTCAATTCAGGTGCGACCTTCGCCGATGTCACGGTCAGCAGCACCACCGACTCGGACGGGACCAGCGTCGTCACATTGACCACGACAGCCGGCGGTTCGGTAACTATCCATGCAGGTGCTTCCGGTCTGCTGGGCCAAGTCAAATTCGCCGATGGCAGCGCAATCGCACTGGGTCAGTTGCTCGGCACAACCGCCAATGACGGATCGGGGCGCGTAACGACCACTATCTTCAGCAGCGACGGCGCGAAGGTGGGGGAAAGCTGGACCGCAGACGACGGTAGTCACGGCGGCGTGACATTCAACAGCGATGGGTCGACCAATGGCACAACCTATGCCGCCGACGGAAGCTCAAGCGCGTATTTGGACGACGGGCACGGAACCGTCACGACGCACTTCTTCAGCTGGAGCGGGACTGAAACCGGATCGTCCGTGTCCAAAACGCACGGCAACCAGAACATCATCACCGATTTCCTCGACGCTTCCGGCGCGAAAGTGAATGAAACGTTCAGGCACAGCAACGGCAGCACCGGAACGGACCTGATCAGTCCTGTGGATTTCGTGGGGGTTCTGAACGTACTCGAGGCACAGAAGAATGCATATGCCGGCGATATCAGCTGGACGACGCCGGATGGAGCAGATGGCGACTCCTATGGGCCGAGCGGGAACTACACCAGTTATGAGAGCGATTGGTCCTTGCCCCCGGACCCAGGGATGTCATGGGGCTCGTATGGCCGCATCAAGGTAAGCGCAGCTGGAGACGACCTCGACGTCCAGATGTGGCTGGCCGACAGCTCTTATCTATTGAACCAGTCATGGGCGGGCGGAGCGTATTCCGAGTTCTCGGACAGGCAAGCGCAAGTATCTTTCTACACCACTCTGCGCAATGGCCAGAAAACCACCTACACAGGCCATTGGAACGGGAGCACTTGGGAGTCGGCGGAACAAACCGTGCCATCGGTCAGCACGCCGATCACCATGACAGTGCAAGGCAATAACGGCACCTACAGCACGCTGTTCGAAGACGGATACGGCAATGCCGTGATGACGAGTTACAGCGCCCAAGGAGTCAGGACTTTCGACATATGGTTCCACAACGATGGGACTTACGGCACCGACAGATTCGGCGCCGGCAACTCGAGCGAGGGCTTCAGTGTCGACGCCGATGGCAGCGTGCACACGTACCGCAGCGACGGTCACGGGTCGTCGGCGACGATCAATTATCCCGGCGCGTTTGCAACACTGACCGAAACCCAAAACAGCGCACCATCGGAAATCATCCTCGCACCTGCGCCGACCGACCTGCATTCCGTCCCGGGAACCGGGTTGTCGAAACCCGAGCTCCTGACGCAGAGCGACGATGGGAACGGAGGCCGCTACGTTTACCAGTGGAATTTCGACGGAAGTGTCAATGTCAGTCATATTGACAGCCATGGCGAATTGTTGAACGACCGCCTTGTCATGACCGACCCGGGATATGCCGCGACAGCATACGTGGACGGGAAGAAACTCACCTGGAATTACGACCTCGCAGGCACACCCACGAGCTTTGAAATCCATGACGGGCAGGGTGGCGTGGTAACTCGCTACTTAAACAGGGACGGGGCTGCCACCAGCCGGGAACTCGCTTCCGCCAGCAATGCGGGGCTCACCACGACGCAGTTGTTCGACACCGCAGGCGACGCCGTGGGCAGCACTTCCACGAACACGGCGACCGATGGAGGAATCACCACCACCACGGTCATGCGCTTCGACGCCAGCGGCCAGGTTAGCGGAACGACAACAGTCCTTTCCGACGGAGCAGGAAACACGCTGACAAGCGACTATGACGCGGGCCTGCAGCTATTGTCGACGAGGACCACCGTCGTCATGCAGGACGGCGACATCGTCTCAACCACGTACGACGCCCAAGGCGCGGCGACGTTTGCGCTTGTCACATCCACTACGGCGGAGGGGGTGATCAGGACGAACACATACGACGGCAATGGGATGCTCACTGGCTCGGTCGTCGCGCGGTCCGATGGAGAAGGGGGTGTCGTCACGACCAACCACGATGCCGACGGTGCCTTGACGAGCTATGTGACCATGCGCTCGGACGGCCAGAACGGCACCGAGATCACCACATACGACTCGCAAGCCCGAAAGATTCGTGCCGACGTTCTGCGAGCAACCGGCATTCACGAGAGTACCGAGTTCAGGCTGGACGGATCGCGCCTGACCACAACGGTTGCAGTCGATGGAACTTATACGGTTACGGCGCGCGACGCCGTGGGAGGTGCGGTGACCGCGCAATACGACGAGCTAGGCATGAAGCTCAGCGACGTCTGGAGCCGAAGCGATGGTTCGAGCGGCACCGACCTGTTCTATCCAGATGGCACGGCGAGCGGCACTGCTTCCTATGCTGACGGTACCTCAAGTTCCAGCACCATCGATGCCAACGGCCGGGCGACGACTACCCATTTCGGGGCCGACGGAACGGTCGTCACTGGCACAACGGTGACCACCCGCGTTGCGGGAGAAACTCGCACGGTGCAGTACGACGCCGACGGCGAGTCGCTCGCCGACACCTGGGTAAAGGCGGACGGTTCAAGCGGTAGCGACACCTGGAACGCGGATGGCTCCATCTCGAGCACGGTCGTTGACCCGGACGGCAGCACCCGATCATTCACCACCGGAGGCGCAAACCACGCGCCGTTACTCGCAAACCCGCTGGCGGATCAAACTGCCCTGCAAGATGCGGCATGGAGCTTCACCATTCCCATCGACACATTCGCGGACGTGGACGCTGGCGACACGCTGGTATTTGCCGCCGCGCTCGCGGAGTCGACCCCGTTGCCGCCGTGGCTGAGCTTCGATGCGGCCACGCGATCGTTCAGCGGCACACCGGCAAACAGCGATGTCGGGACCGTGAGTTTGCAGGTGGGGGCTACAGACGCTTCGGGCGCTTCCGCCAGTGCGACGTTTACCCTGACCGTACAAAACGTCAACGACGCTCCCGAAGTGAACGTTGTCGCGGCCGATTTGCTCGCGGCTGAAACGCGGCCACTGGACGTGCAGCTGCCCGTCGGCCTGTTCGTCGACGCCGACTCGGGCGATCAGTTGACTTGGAGCATGACCCTCGCGGACGGTCAGCCGCTTCCGGCCTGGCTCGCTTTCGACGCCTCGACTCGTACCTTGAGCGGAACGCCGGGCATGGGTGACGGCGGCACGCTCTCGCTGTACGTCACCGCAACTGACGGCTCCGGTGTCAGCAGCAGCCAGACGTTCGCGTTGAACATCCGGAGTGCGCCAACCGTGGCTCAGGCGCTGGTGGACCAAGCCGCCGTCGAGGACGCCGAGTGGATTTTCAAGGTGCCCAACGCCACATTCGCAGACCGGGACGCGGCGGATACGCTGACCTACACGGCAACGCGCGCTGACGGCGCGCCGTTGCCGTCGTGGCTGTCATTTGACGCGGCGACGTTGACGTTCCAAGGAACACCAGCCAACGACGACGTGGGGATTCTGGCTGTCAAGCTGGCGGCCTCGGACCCGATAGGCCTCACCGCGAGCGATGTGTTCGAGCTGACGGTGACGAATACCAACGATGCGCCCACCGTGACGCGGGCAATTGCCAGCCAGGCCACAGCCGAAGATCAGGCCTGGACCTTGACCATTCCCGCCGATACCTTTGCGGACGTGGATGCTGGTGACACGCTGGCTTACGGCGCCAAGCTTGCCGATGGCGCGCCGCTGCCCCTGTGGCTGCGCTTCGATGCAGCGACTCGCACCTTCAGCGGAACACCGCTCAACGCGGACGTCGGCAGCTTGAGCGTGGAAATTCTCGCCACCGACGCGGCCGGTGCGCGCGCCATCTGCGCTTTCACGTTGACGGTCGTCAATGTCAACGACGCGCCCGTCCCGGTCGGTACTCTGATGGACTGGTCTGTTTCGGCAGGTGACGCCGTCACATACGTTGTTCCTTCAGCGGCCTTCGAGGACATCGATGTGGGCGACGCGCTTCGATACAGCGCCGGCCTGGGGAACGGCGATGCATTGCCGGCCTGGCTCGCTTTCGATGCCGAGACTCGCACCTTCGGCGGCACACCCACCGCGAATGACGCAGGGGACTTCGTGCTGAAAGTGACGGCCACCGACGCGGATGGCCTGGCTGCGTCCCAGACAATCCGCCTGCAGGTCGGTCAACTGATTCTGGGTACAAGCGGCGCGGACACCCTCACCGGCGGCGCCGGCAATGACTATCTCGACGGCCTCGCGGGCGCCGATCGCATGGTGGGGGGCAAGGGCGACGACAGGTACGTCGTTGACAACAGCCGCGACACCGTCGCCGAGTTGCCCGGGGAAGGGGTCGACACGGTCTATTCGTCGGTGACCTACACCTTGCCGGCGAACGTCGAGAATCTGGTACTGGCGGAAGTCTCCGGACCACCCACACCGACGCTGCCTCCAACGGCAATGGTGCCCGGCATCGACGGCACTGGAAACGATCTTGACAATCTGCTGATCGGCAATTCGCAGAACAACGTGTTGATGGGCGGGCGCGGCGCCGATACGCTGGATGGCGGGAAAGGCAATGACCGGCTACTGGGTGGCGCCGGGAACGACAACTATCTCTTTCGCCGCGGCTCCGCTCACGACACGATCGAGGAAGACGACACGACAGCGGGAAACACGGATGTGGCGCTGTTTGGCGGCGACATTGCCTTTGACCAGTTGTGGTTTGCACAGAAAGGCAACGACCTCGAGATCACCGTGCTGGGAACGAACGACGTGCTCGCGATCGACAGTTGGTACAAGGGAAGTGAGCACCATGTCGAGCAGTTCAGGACCAGCGACGGCAGGACCCTGCTGGATAGCCGGGTGCAAAACCTGGTGGACGCGATGGCCGGCTTCAGTCCGCCGGCGGCGGGGCAGACCGTGCTGCCGTCAAGCTACCAGAATGCATTGGCCGGTGTGATTGCGGCGAGTTGGCAGTAAGCGCGCAGTGGCGGCCGGTCCCGACCGCGCCTACTTGCTTTTCTCGAGCAGCGTTTCGCGCAGGGCCTGCGCCTTGGCCTCGTCGAACTTGCCTTCGGCGCGCGCCAGCACCTGGCCGTCGCGATCGAGCACCAGTACCCACGCGTGCTCGCTGCTCGGAAGGCCGGCGGCGCGGATGAATGCATCGCGATCGGTGAAGACCGGCACCAGCCGCGAACGGTCGATGTCCGACGGGTGACGCGCCAGCAGCACGCCTTCCATGTCGCTGCGCGCCTGCTCGCTGCCGGGGTCATTGAGCACGGGCATCTTGAACCAGGCGATCGATGCATCCTGGTCCAGCCGCAGGCCGCGAATCCAGCTGCGGATCTCCTCGCCTTGACTCGACTTGAAGCCGACGAGCGCGAGCGTGCGCTGGGCCGGCAAACCTTGCGGCAACACGATGTGCTGCTGGTCCAGCCGTTTCGCCGTCAGCGTGGGCAGGCGGCCCAGGAAACTGGATTCATTGGGAGCGGCGAGCGCGAGCATCAGCGCCACGCTCACGGCGGCCAGCCAGGCGAGGGTGGGTGTCAAGTTCGTTCTCGTCATGGCGCCTCCGATGCATGCAATCAGTGTTTCATGCGCAGTGCCTGGCCTTCGCTTCTGGCTTGTAAAGTAGTGGGGACAGATGTACGCGAAAAGTGAATACTTCACCAAAATCGCGCCACAAAAGTGCACCCCGCCGCTCGCGCACTGTGTTGGAGCCAAGGCCCCGCACCCGCGATCAGCGCTCCGGCACTTCCAGCACCAGCTGTTCGCGAAAGCCCTCCTGCTCGCCGCGCGCGGCATAGCCGAGCGTATTGGCGACGACGCGGCAGCCGCCGGCGCTGTAATCCTGCTGGCAATGCAGGTGGCCATGCAGCCACAGGCCGGCCAGCGGCAACAGTTCGTCCAGTGAATTGCAGAACCCCGCCGTGCCGGGCGTCAGCCCGTAACGCGGGTCGGCGCTGCGCAGGCTCGGCGCGAAGTGCGTGACGACCACGGTCGTGCCGTCGAACGGCTGGGCCAGAGCGCGGCGCAGCCACTGCTCGCAGACCAGCGACTGTTCGCGCCAGGCCGGCGCCAGCATCGGCGCGCCCGCTCGCGTGGTGCCGGTCTTTTCGAGGTAGAAGTTGGCCGCGCGAAACGCCTTGCCGCGCTTCTTGAGAACGCGGGCCGGATCCGCGCGGTCGCTGTTGCTCACCAGCGCGTCGAAATCGGCCCATAGCGTGGTGCCGACGAAGCGCACCCGGCCGATGACGATGACCTCCCGCTCCAGCCAGGTGATGCCCAGGCGCTCGCAGGTCGCGCGCAGGCGCTCGTGCGCCACGTCGAAGTCGATGTTGTCGTATTCGTGGTTGCCGGGCACATACACCACCGGCACCGGCCAGCCGAGCTTCGGCGCGAATCGCTGCAGGCCGAAGTCCTCGCCCGGCAACTGGCTGCCGGTCTGGTAGGAGCCGACGTCGCCGGCCAGCACCAGCAGCTCGGCGCCGGGGGCCGGCCGTGGAAAGTAGTGCGGATGCACTTCCAGGTGCAAGTCGGACAGCAGCTGGATCTTCATCGGGCGATTGTGCCGACGCTGCCCGGGCCCCGGGCGGGTATGCCCGGCCGTTCAAGCGGCTGCGCTGGGCCGCGTGCGCGTACCTGCCGCGCTCGCCGAGCCTGCGCTGGAGCCGGGCGAGCGAACCTCAGACGCGATCCTCCCCGAACGCCTTCTGCGCCGCTGCGGCCACCGCCAGCCGCAGCCATGCGTGATCGCTGCGCTGCCCCTGGCGGCGGTGCCACAGCGAATCCACCAGCACCGGTGCGACTTCGAACGGCAGCTCGCGCAGCACGAATTCGTGCGCCATGCCGGTGATGCTGACGAAGTGCCGCGGCAGCACCGTCAGCAGGTCGGAGCCGACGACGACCCGTCCGGCCGTGAAGAACTGGTTGACGGTGAGCACGATGCGCCGCTTGCGTCCAAGCGACGCGAGCGCCTCGTCGACGAAACCGAACGGGCGCCCGGAAAAGCTCACGAGCAGGTGGTGGGCGCCGCAGTAGCGCTTGATCGTGAGCGGCCCGCTCGCCAGCGGGTTGCCTTTGCGCATCACGCACACGTATTCCCCCGCGAACAGCCGCTGGTGGTCGAACGCCGCCATGCCGCCGATCTGCGCCTGGGCCGTGAGGTCGGCGAGCACGGCCGGGAAGAAGCCCACCGCCAGGTCCATCAGCCCCTCGTCGAGCAGCTGCCGCGGATCGCGCGTGGTGAGTGGCAGCACCCGCATCGAGACGCCCGGCGCATCCCGCTCGAGGATCTCCACCAGGCCCGGCACGAGTTCCGCCGCTGTGGCGTCGGCCATGCCCAGCACGAAGGTGTTGCCCGCCTCGGACGCGACGAAATCGCCGGGCGTGAAGGATGCTTCCAGCTGCCGCAGCGCGTCGGCGATCGCGGGCCACAGGGCCAGGGCGCGCGCCGTCGGCTCGACGCCGTAGCCGCTGCGCACCACCAATTTGTCGCCGACCGCGTCGCGCAGGCGGTTCAGCGCGTTGCTCACGGCCGGCTGAGTCATTGCCAGATTGCGCGCGGCGCGGGTCAGGTTGCGCTCGGACATGACCTGGTCGAACACCCGCAAAAGGTTCAAGTCGAGGGACCGAAAGTTCGGTGCTTTCATCATTATCCTGAATGATAGCCATCACCAATCTAAATTGGACGAATATCAGTGTTTTCCCTAGTATTCGGGTACGCACTCTGGTAATTCAGCCATAGCGCCAGTTTTGAAGGGGAAAAAATCATGACAAGCTTTGCCCATGTCGACTATCCGACCGAACACCCGGGTGTGGCCCGCGCGCAGCGCACGGCACAGACCCTGAGTCGCGCCGCACGCGGCTTCGACGGCACCCGTGCCAGCGCGAGTTTCCTGCTCGCGGCGATCGTCGCCGCCCTGGTGGTGGTCGCGAACCAGATGGTCGAGACCTGGACCGAAGGGCACTTGCTGGCGGCCTGGACCGTGATGTGGGCGGTTGCTTTCGCTGCCATGGCTCTGTTCGCGACGCCGGCCAAACACGCCGCCATCGCCATCAAGGCCGGCTGGAAGCGCTGGGCGGCTGCGCGCAAGCAGGCCGCCGAAGACGACCAGCTCTGGCAGCTCGCGCTGAAGGATGCGCGCGTGATGGCCGATTTGAGCCGCGCGATGAACGCCGGCGTGTTGAGCGACGTTCACGCCTACGGCGCCCGGTATTTCTAGGAGGGACTCGCAAATGACAACGATGGCTCGCCCCTCAATGATTTCGCAGGTGCTGCACCTGATGCCGCAGCGCCTGGTCGCCGCACTCGACGCATGGTCTTACGGGGTGGCGAAACGGCGTGCCGAGCGGCGCCGCCGGATCTTCAGCGCGCGCCAGGAGCGGGCCGCCGCCGTGATCGCGCAGTACCTCGAGCCCGAGGCCAGCAGGCGCTGATCTCGCCCCACGCATGAAAAAGCCACCGCGAAGGTGGCTTTTTCTTTGGTCGAAGCGCCGCGCGCCGGTTACGTGGCGGCGAGGCGCTGCTCGATGCGGGCCTTCGTCTCGCTCAATTCCCGGGGCAGGTGGTATTGCAGCTGGCGAAACAGCTCGGCGTGCAGCTGCAGTTCCTGTTCCCACTCGGCCGGGTCGATGCTCATGACCGCGTCGAACTGCTCGCGCCCGAAGTCCAGCCCGGTCCAGTTCAGCTCTTCGTACGCCGGGCCGACGCCGAATGCGTTCTCCCGGCCTGGCGCGTTGCCCTCGATGCGGTCGATCATCCACTTGAGCACGCGCAT
>JAGRPN010000068.1 GCA_019449555.1 Ramlibacter sp. | reverse complement strand
CTGGTGGAGAATGCGGTCAAGCACGGCGTGGAGCCCAGCGCCAGCGGGGCCCAGGTGAAGTTCAGCACGCAGCGCCGCAGCGGCACGGTGGTGATCAAGGTGACCAACACGGTGCCGGCCGGCCAGGGGCGGCGCGGCCATGGCGTGGCGCAGGACAACGTGCGGGACCGCCTGCGCCTGTTGCACGACGTGCAGGGACAGTTCCAGACGGTGCTGAAGGACGGCATCTACCAGGTGAGGATCGAGGTGCCGCTGTGAGCGCGGCATACTTGCACGGAGATTGGCTCATGAGTAAGGCGGGGCGGAGGTGAGTTTGCAGGTGCTGCTGGTCGATGACGAGGCGCTCGCGCGTTCGCGCCTGCGTACCCTGTTGGGCGACTGCACCGCTCCGGCGGCCAGCGTCGCGGGCGAGGCCGCCAATTCGGCCCAGGCCATGGAGGCGCTGCAGCGCACCCGGGTCGACGTGGTGCTGCTGGACATCCACATGCCCGGCGCCGACGGCCTGGCACTCGCGCAAGCCCTGCGGACGCAGCGGCAACCGCCTGCCATCGTGTTCGTGACCGCGCATGCCGAGCACGCTGTCGCCGCGTTCGAACTCGAAGCGGTCGATTACCTGACCAAACCGGTGCGGCTCGAGCGCCTGCAGATGGCGCTGCAGAAAGTGGAACGCCTGGCCCAGGCCCAAGCCGGCGCGCAGCCGCCGCTCGAGGTCGAAATCCTGCTGATCCAGGATCGCGGGCGGACCGAGCGCGTGCCGCTGGCCGAAGTGCTGTATTTCAAGGCCGAACTCAAGTACATCACCGTGCGCACGGCGGCCAAGAGCTATATTCTGGATGCATCGCTGAGCGAACTGGAAGAGCGGCACGCCGCGCAATTCCTGCGAGTGCACCGCAATGCGCTGGTGGCCCGGCGTGCGGTGCGGGCGCTGGAAAAGCACTACGACCCCGAAGAGGGCGAGGGCTGGGCGGTGCGGCTGAACGGGATCGATGAGGTGCTGTCGGTTTCGCGCCGCCAGCTCAGCGCCGTCCGGGAGGCGGTAGCGGGCTGAGGAAGGTTCATGGGGCACAGTGTTGTGGAGACCGATCCGTGAATCATGATTCCTCGTCTCCGGCAGAAGCCGGGCAAGCGGCGGCACCGGCCGAAGCAGCGCCGCGCGTGCTGCTGCACATGCCCGTGGACGTCCGCAACATGGCGCTGGTGGTGCTGACTGCGATGGCGCTGGTGGCGGGGCTGCACTGGGCCCGCGATTTTTTCATCCCGCTCATGCTGGGCTTCATGCTGAGCTACGCGCTGTCGCCCATCGTGGACGCGCTGCAGCGGCTGCGGATTCCCCGCGCGATCAGCGCGGCCGTGCTGATCGTGGTCATGCTCGGCGGCACGGCCGTAGGCGTCTATTCGTTCAGCGACGATGCCAACCAGCTGGTCGAATCGCTGCCCGCGGCGGCAAAGAAGCTGCGCGACACCGTTCGCGCGCGCACCGGCCAATCCACGCTGGGAACCGTGCAGAAAGCGGCCGCCCAGCTCGAGCAGGCGGCGGAGGAGGCGAGCGTGCCGTCGCCGGCCAGCCGCGGCGTGCAGCGCGTGGTGATCGAGAAGGCCCACTTCAACATCCGCGACCATCTCTGGAGCGGCACGATGGGGCTCGTGAGCCTGATCGGGCAGGTGATCGTCGTCACCTTCCTCACGTTCTTCCTGCTGCTCTCGGGCGACACCTTCCGGCGCAAACTGGTCAAGATCACCGGCCCGACCCTCAGCAGCAAGAAAATCACGGTGCAGGCGCTGGACGAGATCACGGCGCAGATACAGCGGTACCTGCTGGTGCAACTGCTTTCCAGCGTGGTCGTGGGAATCGTCACGGGCCTGGCGTTCTGGGCGCTGGGCCTCAAGCACGCGGGCGTGTGGGGCTTTGCCGCCGCCGTGCTCAACCTCATACCTTACATCGGCTCGGCCGTCGTGGCGGGCGCGGCCGCGCTGGTGGGTTTCCTGCAATTCGGCGAGATCAGGATGTCGGTGACGCTGGCCGGCGCGTCGCTCGTGATCCACACGTTCATGGGCAATCTGATCGTTCCCTGGCTGACCAGCAAGGCCAGCAGCATGAACCCGGTGGCGGTGTTCATCGGCGTGCTCGCGTGGGGCTGGCTCTGGGGCGTATGGGGTCTGCTGCTGGGCGTTCCGATCCTCATGGTGGTCAAGGCGGTGTGCGACCGCGTCGAGGACCTGAAGCCGGTCGGCGAACTGCTGGGAACGTGAGGCGCCGCCAGCGTGCGGCGCCGCTGAGCGTTACCCCGTGTTGCGCAGCGCCGCCGCGATACCGTTGATCGAAATGTGGATGCCGCGCTGCGCGCGTTCGTCCGTGCGTCCTTCGCGGTGACGGCGCACCAACTCGACCTGCAGGTGATGCAGCGGGTCGATGTACGGGAAACGGTGGCGGATCGAGCGCTGCAGCGCCGGATTGGTGGCCAGCCGCTGTTTTTCGCCGGTGATCGCCTGCAGCGCTTCGACCGTGCGATGCCACTCCGCTTCGATGCTCGCGAAGATGCGCCTGCGCAGCCGGGCGTCCCCGACCAGTTCGGCATAGCGCGATCCCAGCGCCAGGTCGCTTTTGGCCAGCACCATGTCCATGTTCGACAGCAACGCGCCGAAGAACGGCCACTGGCGGTACATCTTCTGCAGCAGGGCGAGGGCCTCGCGATGGGCTTGCGCCGGGTTTTCATGCAGGAACTGGTGCACCGCCGTGCCGAAACCGTACCAGCCGGGCAACGTCAGGCGGCACTGGCCCCAGCTGAAGCTCCAGGGAATGGCGCGCAGGTCTTCGATGCGCAGGCTCGACCTGCGCGAAGCCGGCCGCGAGCCGATGTTGAGTTCGGCGATCTCGCGGATCGGCGTGGAGCCGAAGAAGTACTCCGTGAAACCGGGCGTTTCATAGACCAGCGCGCGGTAGGCGGCCATGCTCGCCTGCGACAGGTTTTCCGCGGCCACCAGGAACGCCTTGGGCGCGGGTTTGGTCGGTTGCAACAGCGTGGCTTCCAGCGTCGCGGCGACCAGCGTTTCCAGGTTGCGCCGGCCGATCTCCGGGTTGGAGTACTTCGAGCCGATCACTTCCCCTTGCTCGGTGAGGCGGATCTGCCCGCGCACCGTGCCCGGCGGCTGCGCAAGGATCGCCTGGTAGCTGGGGCCGCCGCCGCGCCCCACGGTGCCGCCGCGGCCGTGGAACAGGCGCAACTGGATGTTGTGCGGGACATGCGCCCCCACGCTCGCCACTGCGTGTGCTGCGCTGCCACTCGAGGGGGCTCCCGCGTCTAGGGGCGGCCCGGCGCCGCGGGTGGCGAGCTGGTCGAACAAGTCAACCAGCGCGATCTCCGCGCGGTACAGCTCCCAGTTGCTGGTGAAGATGCCGCCGTCCTTGTTGCTGTCGCTGTAGCCCAGCATGATCTCCTGCTCGGCGCCCGAGCGCTGCACCAGCGCGGCGATCCCCGGCAAGCGGTAGAACTCGCGCATGATCTGGGCCGCGTGGCGCAGGTCGGCGATGGTCTCGAATAGCGGCACCGCGATCAGGTCGGCCACGGCCTGCGCGTCGACCGTGCCCGTCATCAGCCCCACTTCCTTTTGCAGCAGCAGCACTTCCAGCAGGTCGCTGGCGGTTTCCGTGTGGCTGACGATGTACTGGCGGATCGCCTGCGGACCGAACCGCTCGCGCATGCGCTTGGCGGTTTCGAAGATGGCGAGTTCGCGCCGGGTGTGTTCCGAGTATTGCGCGCCGATCACGCGCAACGGCCGCGCGTCGGCCAGCAGTTTCATCAGCAGGTCGCGGCGCTGCGGCTCCTGCAGCCGCGCGTAGTGCGGCTCGATGCGTGCCCGGGCGAGCAGCTCGGCCACCACGGCTTCGTGCTGGTCCGAGCTTTGCCGCAAGTCCACGGTGGCCAGGTGGAAGCCGAAGACCTCCACCGCCCGGATCAACGGGTGCAGCCGCTGATGCACCAGGGCGGCTCCGTGGTGCGCCAGCAGCGACTCCTCGATCGTGCGCAGGTCGGCCAGCAATTCCTCGGCGCGCAGGTACGGGTTCTGCGGGGCGATCGCATGGCGGGCCGCTTCGCCGCCCGTGAATTCCTTCAGCGTCGCGGCCAGCCGGGAATACACGCCCGTGAGCGCCCGCCGGTACGGCTCGTCCAGCCGGTGCTCGCTGGCGTCGGGCGAGCTGTCGGCCAGCGCGCGCATCTGGGGCGTGACCTCCACCAGCATGGCCGACAGCGACAGTTCCCCGCCCAGGTAGTGCACCTCCGTCAGGTAATGGCGCAGCGCGACTTCCGATTGCCGGCGCAGCGCGTACTCGAGGGTTTCGGCGGTGACGTTGGGATTGCCGTCGCGGTCGCCGCCGATCCACTGGCCCATGCGCAGGAATGTCGCGACCGGCTGGTGACCCAATTCGCGCTCGAGGTCCGCATAGATCTTCGGGATCTCGCGCAGGAAGGTGGCCTCGTAATAGCTCAGCGCGTTCTCGATCTCGTCCGCGACGGCGAGCTTGGTGAAACGCAACAGCCGCGTCTGCCAAAGTTGCAGCACGCGCGCCCGGATGTTCGCCTCGTTGGCGGCGAGCTCGCGCGGCGCCAGCGCGTCCTTGGGCAGCGCATTGGCCTTGATCTCGTCGCGCTGGGTCAACAGGTTGGCAATGCCGCGCTCGGCGTCCAGGATGCTCTTGCGCTGCACCTCCGTCGGGTGGGCGGTGAGCACCGGCGACACGTAGCTGTGCGCGAGCATCTGCGAGACCGTCTTGACGCCGATGCCGGCCCAGCGCAGCCGGGCCAACGCGACTTCGATGCTGCCCTCCTGGCTGTCGCCCGCGCGCTCGTGGATGGCGCGGCGGCGGATGTGATGGCGGTCCTCCGCCAGGTTCGCCAGGTGGCTGAAATAGGTGAAGGCGCGAATTACGCTGACCGTCTGCTCGCCCGAGAGCGATTTGAGCAGGCTCTTGAGCGCCTTGTCTGCCTCGTGATCCGCATCCCGGCGGAATGAAACCGACAGCTTGCGGATGCGCTCGACCAGCTCGAACGCTTCCACGCCCTCCTGGTCGCGGATCACGTCGCCCAGGATGCGGCCGAGCAGCCGGATGTCCTCGACCAGCGGGCGTTCGTTGTCCTTGGAGCGCCGCGAAGGCGATTCCGGGCTGGGCGGCATGGATGGAGGCCCTCTTGTCGGTTGAAGACAGGGCTGCAGCCTGTCCTGCAAGGTTTCTGGTACGCGCCCGCGATCCGGGCAAGCTGCATGCTAGCATCGTCTTTTCCCCGCGATTACCAACAGGTTACGAGATTGAGCAAGCTAGTCATCGCCACCCGTGAAAGCCGCCTCGCGCTGTGGCAGGCGGAGCACGTGAAAACGCTGCTGGAGCAACGCGGGCACGAGGTTGCGCTGCTGGGCATGACGACGCGCGGCGACCAGATCCTGGACCGCAGCCTGAGCAAAGTGGGCGGCAAGGGTCTGTTCGTCAAAGAGCTGGAAGTGGCGCTCGAGCAAGGACAAGCCGATTTGGCCGTGCACTCGCTCAAGGATGTGCCGATGGACCTGCCCGATGGTTTTGCCCTGGGTTGCGTCATGGAACGCGAGGATCCGCGCGACGCATTCGTTTCCAGCCGCTTTACCGCTTTCACGGACCTGCCCCAAGGCGCGGTAGTGGGCACATCGAGCCTGCGCCGCGTGGTGCTGCTGCGCGCGATGCGGCCCGACCTGAAGATCGAGCCGCTGCGGGGCAATCTCGACACGCGCTTGCGCAAGCTCGACGAAGGCCAGTACGACGGGATCGTGCTGGCCGCCGCCGGGCTGAAGCGACTGGGCTTGGCGAGCCGCATTCGGCATGTCTTCGAACCGGAGCAGATGCTGCCATCGGCCGGTCAGGGGGCGCTGGGCATCGAGGTGCGCGCGGACCGCGCCGATCTTCTGGAGTTGCTGGCGCCGCTGTCGCACCAGGCCACCTGGCTGGCGGTCGCGGCGGAGCGCGCCGTCAGCCGCGCGATGGGCGGCAGTTGCTCCATGCCGCTGGCCGCATTTGCGACGTTTTCGGGCGAATACCTGCAACTGCGCGCGGCCTGGGGCGAACCCGAGGGCGCGACGGACCTGGTGCGCGCCCAGTCGGCGGCTGCGGCGGCCGACCTCGCGCAAGCTGCGGAGCTGGGGGCCGGCGTGGCCGAACGGCTGCGTGCCGGCGGCGCGCATTAACCTCGCGGCGCCATGCGCGTGCTCGTCACCCGGCCCGAACATGAGGCCCGGCACTGGGTCGACGCGTTGCGCGCCAAGGGCTTCGATGCGCTGTCGCTGCCTCTGATCGAGATTGCGCCCCTGTCATCCGCAGCTGGCGTAATCGCCGCCTGGCAACGCCTGGACGTCTTCCGCGCGGTGATGTTCGTCAGCGGGAACGCGGTACGGCAATTCTTCCAGGCGAGGCCGGGCGGCTGCAGCTGGCCTGCAACAGCGCGCGCCTGGTCGCCGGGGACCGGCACCCGCCAGGCATTGCTGGCCGCCGGCGTCGACGCCCGGCAGATCGACGCGCCGCCGGCGCATGCGGCGCAATTCGACTCGGAAACGTTGTGGAACGAGGTCGCGCAGCAGGTGACGGCCGGCGACCGCGTCATGATCGTGCGAGGCGCGGACGCCGAGGGCAACAGCAGCGGCCGCGAGTGGCTGGCCGAGCAGCTCAAAGCCGCCGGCGCTCGGGTCGACGTCCTGGCCGTGTACCAG
>JAGRPN010000067.1 GCA_019449555.1 Ramlibacter sp. | reverse complement strand
TCGTTCGCGCGCACCACGCCGCGACTGCTGGAGCCGGCCTCCGAAGAAGACCTGCGCCGGCGATTCGAGCAGGAACGCTGGACCGATTACCTGCCCGTCGTGCTGCCGACCGAAGAGCGCGTGGCCGCGATGCTGAAGGCGACCCGCCACCCGGCCGATGAGGTGGTGGGCCGCATGCGCCCGACGAACTACCGCGAGTTCTGGGAGTACACCGTGGAGAAGGTCGCGGTCAATGCCGTGATGGCCGGCGCCCGGCCCGAATACTTCCCGGTCATCCTGGCGATGGCGGCCACGGGCATGACGGCGCGCCAGAGCAGCACCACGTCGTGGGCCGCCCCGGCCATCGTCAATGGACCGATCCGCAACGAGATCGGCATGCATTGCGGCATCGGCGCCATGGGGCCCTACAGCCACGCCAACGTGACGATCGGCCGGGCCCACGCGCTGGCGTCGCAGAACCTGCAGGGCGGCTCGGTGATCGGCGACACCTACATGGGTTCGATCGGCAATGTCTATAACTATGCGTGCACCTGGGCCGAGAACGAGGAGCGCAGCCCCTGGGAGCCGTTGCACGTCCAGCACGGTTTCAAGCCGGAAGACAGCACCGTGACGGTCTTCCTCGGCGGCTGGTACACCATCAGCGGCTACGGCCCGCGCGAGACCTGGGAGCAGCGGTTCCGGCATTGCCTGGCCGCGTGCGAACCCTACAGCCCGCCGATCGTGCTGCTCGATCCGAGCGTCGCGAACGGCTTCGTGGAACGCGGCTTCAAGGCCAAGCAGCAGCTGATCGACTGGTGCGCCGAGAACGCCCGCGTGACCGCACGCGAATACTGGGACGATCCCTGGACCCAGACGCTGATCAAGCCGCACGCGGTGGCCGGCGTCCAGCCGTGGGCGGGGATGCTGAAGGCCCCGCCTGACGAGATGGTGCGCAAGTACCGCGCGCAGGACATCAGCGTCGTGGTACTCGGCGGTGAAACGCAATCGGCCTGGAAGATGGTGGGCGGCAACTTCGCGCGCGCCAAGACCGTGCGCGTCGACGACTGGCGCTGAGGCGGCTCAGCCGGTGTCCGCGCCACCCATGGTGCGGCGTTCGCCGGCGAAACGGGTGATCCCGCAGCGGTCGAAGAACTGGAGCAGCTGGATCGAGAGGTTGCGACCGATCCCCGAACGGTCACGAAAGCTCGCCGCCTCGAATCGGCCGTCGGGCGCTTGCGCGGCGGTCGCGCGCGCGATCGCCACCAGTTCATCGATGGTCGCCGGAAGGAAGAAGCGATTCTTCGCCACGCGCACCAGGTGGCCGAGCGCGGCGGCCCGTTCCAGGAAGTCCGACGCGTCCGCCAGCGACAGGTTCAAGAGCGGCGCCAGCTGTCCCAAGGGCGGTGGCCTCAGCCCGTAGGGCCGCATCACGTCGATCGCCGAGCGCAGGCGCGCCGCATCTTCGGTGGACAGGCGAGCGGCGTGGCCGGGCAGCCGGAACACGAATCCATCGCGCACGATCCGGTGGGCGGCTCGCTCGGAGCGGATCGCAGCACGGCGCAGCACGGCGTCGGCCGCGGGCGCGAGCGCCGCCACCAGCTGCGTTTCGGTCATGCCCAGGCTGTCCGGGTGCTGCGCGTGCCAGTGGGCCAGCACTTGCGCCACGCGGGACTCGAGCGCTGCCCAATGCGCCGGCGCGACCCGCCGCAGGCCGCCCGGGTGAGCCACGTCGCGCGCCGGAACTGCGCCGCGCAAACGCTCCTGCTCCTCGCCCTCGAGGTTCATGGCCCGCGCGAAGACATCCCATTCGATGCCTTCCGGATGCCCCGCCAAAAGCGTCTCGAGTACCTGCGCCGTCGAGGGCAGCTGCAAGGCGTGCAGGTCGGCCAGGCGCTGCGGCTGCGAACGGTGCCGGGCCGCAGCGAATGCATCGAGCACGCGGCCGCCGCCGACAATGCGATGCGCCGCCGCATCGCGCAGGATGAAGCGGTCCCCGTGCAGCGCGGCCACCGGCGCATCGAGCACGAGCTGCGCAAGGCCGGCCGATCCCGGTTCCAGCTGCCTTGGCGCCAATGGGACGACCCGCGCCGGCCGGCTGGCGGCGCCGATGTGCAGTTGCAGCGATGCGCCCGGCTTCAGTGCCGACGGCACCGTGCCGAGTACCCGCATGCGCACGTCGAGCCGACTGGTGGGCGCGTGGGCCGGTGGGGCGACCACCCAGTCTCCGCGCTCGGCTTCGAGGCGCTCGCCCGCGGCGGGAGCGAGGTTCAACGCGCAGCGCTCGCCGGCGCCCACGCCGTCGACCTCCTGGCCGCGCACCTGGATGGCGCGCACGCGCGCTGGGAGCCCGGCCGGCGATACGACCAGTCGCTGGCCCACCGTCGAGCGGCCCGAGAGTACCGCGCCGGTGACGACCATGCCGGCACCCGCACGCGAGAAGCTGCGATCCACCGCCAGCCGGAACACGCCCTGGGTCGAGCGCGACGGTCGCGTACATTGCACTTGCGCGAGATGCTCCCGCAGCGCGTCGATACCCTCGCCGGTCCACGCCGACAGCGCAAACAGCGGGGCGTTGCGCAGCCCAGTGGGCGCCAGATGAGCCGCGACGGCCGAGCGCACGGCTTGGACCCGCGCTGCATCCACCCGGTCGATCTTGGTGATCGCCACGGCTGCATGGGTCACTTCGAGCAAGTCGAGCACGGCCAGATGTTCCAGCGTCTGCGGCATCGGGCCGTCGTCGGCGGCCACGACCAGCAAGGCGAAGTCGATGGCGGCGACGCCGGCCAGCATGTTGCGGATGAAGCGCTCGTGCCCGGGTACGTCGACGAAGCTCATGGCCGCGCCGCCACCGAGGTCGGCGTGGGCGAATCCCGGCTCGATCGTCATGCCCCGGCGTTTTTCTTCCGGCAAGCGGTCGGTGTCGACGCCGGTCAGCGCCATCACCAGCGCGGTCTTGCCATGGTCGACATGGCCCGCGGTCGCGACGATCATGGCCGCCCGGCGGAGGGGAATGGGAGTCGAACCCACCCGGCGACGCATGGCGCCACCCACCGGGTTTGAAGCCCGGCCGACCCACCGGGATCGATTCCCCTCCACAACGTCTTCACGGCTGGC
The DNA here is from genome assembly GCA_019449555.1 of Ramlibacter sp. Taxonomy (GTDB): domain Bacteria; phylum Pseudomonadota; class Gammaproteobacteria; order Burkholderiales; family Burkholderiaceae_C; genus Ramlibacter. Next base: position 25,297 of record JAGRPN010000067.1, on the reverse strand, counting down.
AGTTTAGCTTCGGCCTGCGGTGGGGGCTCGTGCGCAAGCGATGCAATCCCGATCACGGTCCGATCGCCCGTTCGCGCAGCAACGGCAGTTGCGCAACGAAGGGCTCGGCGTGTTCGAGCACACGCAGGTCGAGCCAGATTGCATCGTCGGCCACGCGCCCGATCACCGGGCAGGGCAGGCCGCGCAGGGTTCGCGCCAGTTCATCGATGGCGGTGCCGATGCCTTTCTTGCTCGCTCCCGCCGGCGCGATCACCAGGCCGGCGGAAGGCAGCCGGTCGACCGGCAGCGCGCCGGAACCGATCTGGCTCATCATCGCAGCCGGCTTGACGCTGAAGCGCGGTGCCAATGCGGCGCTCACGGCCGGTGCGAGCCGTTCGGCCATGGCCGCGATGTCGGCCTGCGGCCGCGTCAACAGGCGCAATGTCGGCAGGTCCCGCGCGAGCCGCTCCGGCCGCAGGTACAGCCGCAGCGTGGCTTCCAATGCGGCAAGCGGCAGTTTGCCCATGCGAAGGGCCCGCTTCATCGGGTACTTGCGCACGCAGGCGACCGCCTCGCGGGTGCCGACGATCAGGCCGGCCTGCGGTCCGCCCAGCAATTTGTCGCCGGAGAAGGTGACCACGTCGCAGCCGGCCTTGATCATCTCCTGCGGCGTCGGCTCGTGGGGCAAGCCCCAGGCGGCCAAGTCGACCAGCGCGCCGCTGCCGAGGTCGCTCGCCAGCGGCAGTCCACGCTCATGGGCGAGGCCCGCCAGGGTGGGCTCATCGACCGACGCGGCGAAACCCTTCACCACGTAGTTGCTGGTGTGCACCTTCATCAGCAGTGCGGTGCGCTCGTTGATCGCATCGGCGTAATCGCGCGGATGGGTGCGGTTCGTGGTGCCCACCTCGACCATGGCCGCGCCGGCGCAGGTCATCACATCGGGCATGCGGAAAGCGCCGCCGATCTCCACCAGTTCGCCGCGCGAGACGATCACCTCGCGTCGCGCCGGATCGCGGTGGGCCAGCGCGGCGATGGTGAGCAGGACCGCGCCCGCATTGTTGTTGACGACCGTGGCCGCCTCGGCGCCCGTGATCGCGCACAGCAGTTCCTCCACCAGGCTGTCGCGATCGCCGCGGCCGCCGGTGCCGAGGTCGTACTCCAGGTTGTTCGGGCCGCCCGCCAGCGCCAGCACCTGCTGCAGGGCCGAATCGGCCAACAGCGCGCGCCCGAAGTTGGTGTGGATCACCGTGCCGGTCAGGTTCATGACCGGTCGCATGCGCGGTGCCAGGCGGTCCCCGACCCGGCGGGCCAGGGCGGCCGTCAATGCTTGAGGCTGCACGTCGGCCCAGGGCAGTTCGCCGCGCAGGCAACGCTCGCGCAAGCCTTCGGCGAGCGCGCGCGCTTCGTGCGTCACCAGCGTGTGGCCGTGTTCCGCAACGAGTGCGGCCGCGCCGGGCTCGCGCAACAGGCGATCGACCGCGGGCAGGTCTCTCGGCGTCGCGAGCGGCGCGGCCGGCCGGTTGGCGGCGCCGCCGGCGGGAGGGGAAGTTTCCACGGGCCGATCATCCCATGCGCAAGACCAGCGGCGCGAAGGCAAGCGCGTGTGCATCCGGCGTAACGGCCGAACCGGACGGGGGCCTCGGAAAGTGACGCTGCCGCGCGTCAGTCGGCGGTCGCGCCGGAACTCTTGACAACCTTCGCCCACTTGTCCATCTCGGTGCGGATGAACGCGTCGAATTGCTCGGGCGTGTCGCCGACCGGGGCGAGCCCGATCTGGTCCATGCGGGCCCGGGTTTCGGGGGACTGGACCACCTTCGCCAGGTCCGCGCTGATCTTGTTGACGATTTCGCGCGGCGTCGCGCTCGGCACCACGGTGCCGAACACGCTTTGCACGCTGAAACCCGGCAAGGTCTCGGCGACCGTCGGAATGTCCGGGGCGATCGGCGAACGGGTCGGGCTCATGATCGCGATCGGCTTGAGCCGGCCCGACTTGATGTGCGGCAGCGACGAGAACAACGGGTCGATCAGCAGGTCCACCCGGCCGGCGAAGACGTCCGGGTAGGCGCCGCCCGATCCCTTGTACGGCAGGTGCAGGATGTGGATGCCCGCGCGGGTCTTCAGCAGTTCGCCGCCCAGGTGCATGGAACTGCCGCTGCCGGGCGAGGCGTAGCTCAGCTTGCCGGGCTTCTGCTTGGCCAGCGCGATCAGCTCCTTCAGGTTGTTGGCGGGCAGGCTGGGCGACGCCGAGATGACGATCGGCGAGATGGCGAGCAGCGACACACCGGACAGATCCTTCAGGGTGTCGAACGGCATGGTCGTGCGCAGGCTCGGGTTGATCATGTGCCCGGTGATGACCAGCCCGATGGTGTGCCCGTCCGGCGGCGACTTCGCCACGAAGTCGGTGCCCAGGACGGTTCCGGCGCCGGGCTTGTACACCACGATCACCGGCTGCTTCCACAGCTCGCTCAGCTGCTTTTCCAGCAGCCGCGCCAGGATGTCGATAGCGCCGCCGGGCACATTGGGCACCACCAGCGTCACCGGCTTGCTGGGGAAGCCCTGGGCGGCGGCCGCCAACGGCAGCAGGGCGCAGGCGCCGATGGCGAGCATTCGTTTGAAGATGTTCATTTTGACGTTCGGGTCGAGTGGATGAGCTGCTGCCCGGGCCCGGCGCACTTCGGGGCCCGGGGCGGCAGGCGTTAGAACAGGTGGCGTATCCCCAGTTCCAGGCCCCTGGAATTCTGGCCCGCCAGCGGTGCGCGGTTGCCGCTGACCGTGTAAGTGGCCTGGCCGCGGTTGCGCAGGGCCGAGTAGGTGCCGTACAGCGCGGTGCGCCTGGACATGTCGTGGACGTAGCCCACGGCCAGTTGCCGCGCATCGTTGCTCTTGCGGGCCGAGCCGTTCGCATTCAGCAGCGCGCTGTCGCTGCGGTCGTCCAGCACCGCATAGGCGACGCGGATGCGGCCGACCAGGAAGACGGGAATATGCGCGCCGATCTCGGCCGTGTTCTTCCGTACGGCGCCCCCGGCCAAGCCGACCTTGACCGTGTTGTAGAGCGCGAAGAACTTCGCGAAACCGGCGTTCCAGGTCCCGCCGATATTCGCGTGCGTGTAGTTGCCGATGGTAGCGGTGGGCTCGTAATGGGTGCGCGTGAGCGCGACGGCCATGTCGAACCGCGCGGCCGCGTAGCCGGCCCGGAAGCCCGCGAAATTGCCGTCCCGGGAGGTTGCCGTTCCGCTGGCGTTCTCGCCCGTGCCGATCATGGCCATGCCGTAGAAGCCCCCGAGCTTGGACGGCGTCCAGTAGCTGATCGAGTTGCTCCCGGTGATCTGCGTGGACATCGGAGCGGTCGTGACGCCGGCAAAGGTGAAATTGCCGGCGCGCCCGACGCCGTTGGCGTTGAAGGGATCGAAGTAGATGCTGCTCCAGTGGGTCGGGATGAAGTCATGTCCCAGCCGCAGTTCGCCCAGCTGCGTCGTGGCGAGGCTCACGTACGACACTCGGTCGAACTTGAAGCCCTCGCGGCCCGCCACTGCCGCACCTGTGCCGCTGGGCTGGTTGGTGCTGTTGCTGGGGCGGCCTTCGCCCACGTCGGGGTTGATGCTGCCCTCGAGCCAGAAGCCGGCCGACATGCCGCCGCCCAGGTCCTCCACGCCGCGAAAGCCGACGCGGCTGGTGGCCAGCCCGCCATTGCCTACCATGGTGCTGCTGCCGACTCCGCCGGCGTTGAAGCTCTCCACGTTCACGTCCACCACCCCGAACAGCGTGGCGCTGGACTGGGCTTGCGCCGCGCCGGCGCAGGCCAAGCCCATGGCCGATAACAAAAATAACTTCCTCATTGCACTTGTCTCCTCCGGGTTAAAAAAAAGTTCAGCCCCTGTTCGACCTCGCTCGTGCCGCAACGGACGCGGTCAGCGGCAAGGTTCGCCCTTGTCCTGTCAGCTCGATCCGGCCGGATCGGCGCGAACCAGCACCGCACCCTCGGGCAGCGGCCCCACGGTGCGCCGGTACTGCTGCAGCCAGCCGATGTCGTGGACCAGCGCCGGTGCGCGCCACTCGGCCCGGCGGCTTTCCCACTGCTCGTCGCTCAGGTCGGCATCGACGCGGCGGGCGTCGAGGTCGATGGTGATCGTGTCGCCATCGCGCACCAGGCCCAGCGGACCGCCGGTTGCCGCTTCGGGTGAGAGTTCGGCCACCACCAGCCCCTTGCACACCAGGCCGGACAGGTGTCCATCGGTCAGCATCGCGACCTGCTCACCCAGCCCGGCACCGTCGATCGCGAATACGACGCGCGACGCCCCGCCGCCCATCGCGGGTCCGCCGCAAACGCCGGCGCCGCGCATCACCAGCACGTGGCCGGGACGGATGAGACCGGCCTTGAGCGCGGCGATCGCGTCGTCACTGGTCCAAAAGCAGATGGCCGGCCCGGTGAAGCGCCGCTGCTTGCGCTCCACGATGCCGGTCTTGGTCAGGCCCGACTGCGGCGCCAGGTTGCCGCGCAGCAGCACGATGGCCGGCTGCGCCGCGACCGGGCGCGCGATGGGCCGGATCACTTCCGGGTCCGCCACGGCCACGCCGCGCAGGTTGTCTGCCACCGTGCCACCGGTCACGGTGCGAACCGTGGTGTCCAGCAGCGGTTCGAGCTGCTTCATGAGCGCGCGGCAACCGCCCGCGGCCTCGAACTGCTCGATGGTGTGTTCGCCGATCGGGCGCACGCCCGCGAGCACCGGCGTCGCGCCGCCGAGCTGCTCGAACAGGCCGTAGACGTCGACGCCGCAATGCCCTTCGGTCGCCACCGCCTGCAGGTGCTTCACCGTGTTCAATGACCCTCCGATCGCCAGCACCGCGCGCACCGCGTTGCGGAACGCGCCCGGCGTCAGGATGTCGCGCGGCTTGAGGTCGTCCCACACCATCTGCACGATGCGCAAGCCGGCGGCGCGTGCGTCGGCCATCATCTTGGCGCTGTTGGCCGCTACCGGCGCGCTGCCGGGCAGCGCCATGCCGAGCGCTTCGCACACGATGTGCATCGAGTTCGCGGTGCCCAGGCCCGAGCACACGCCGGGACTGCGGATCGCCTCGCGGCTCATCTCCACCAGCTCCTCGACCGGCATGTTGCCCGTGATGGCGTGCATCGCGCCGATGAACACGTCCTCGATGTCGACGTGCTTGCCCTTGTATTCGCCGCTGGCCTGGTAGCCGCAGGGCACCATGATCGTGGGGACGTTCAGGCGCGCGCCGGCCATCAATTGGCCTGGAACGGTCTTGTCGCAGGAGGTGAGGCAGATCATGCCGTCGAGCTGCGCGCCCTCCACCGCCACTTCGATGTCGTTGGTGACCAGGTCGCGTGCGCCCAGCATGTAGGCCCCGCGCCCGCCGGCGCCGGTGACGAAATCGCTCGGCGCCGCGGTGCGGATCTCGAACGGCACGGCCCCGGCCCCGCGGATCACCTCCTTGAGCAGCTTCGCGATTCCGTCCAGGTGGCTGTAGCAAGCCGCCAGTTCGGACGAGCTGTTGACGATCGCGATCTTGGGCTTCTCGCAATCCGCCTCGGGGATTCCGAGCGCACGCCACTGCGCGTTGCGCACCGACCAGAGGTAGGAGCCGCGGGGGAAATTGCTGCGCAGTTTGCGGGTCGTCATAAGAGCTCCAATGTTGCTTGCGGGGTCGGCCGGAATATCAGTCGAGCTTGGCGCCGGTGGCCTTGACCACCGGCTCCCACTTCCTGGTCTCGGCCTGGAGGTACGCGTTGTATTCCTCGGGCGTGGAGCCGACCGCTTCCTGGCCGATGTCGCGCACCCGCTGGGCCACCTCGGGCAGTTTCAGGACGGCCGCGAAGTCGTCGCGGATGCGATGCACCAGCTCCGGCGGCGTGCTGCCCGCCGCAACCAGGCCGAAGGCGGCCGAAAAGTCGTAGCCCGGAACGACGCTGCCCAGGACCGGCGCGGTCGGCGTCAACTCAGCGGGCTTGGCGCCCATGGTTCCGATGAGCTTGAGCTTGCCGCTCTTGACGTGATCCAGCGTGCTTTGCAGCACCGGGTCGATCATCAGCTGCACGTGGCCGCCCAGCAGGTCCGTCAGGGCCTGCGAGCTGCCCTTGTACGGCACGTACTGCATGCGGGTGCCGGCCATCGCGTTCATCAGCTCCATGCCGAGATAGGACTGCGTGGTGGCCGAGGCGTACGCCACGCGGCCGGGCTCCTTCTTCGCCAGCGCGATCAGTTCCGCGGGCGTGCTGGCCGGGAAAGACGGAGCCGCATACAGCGCCATGTGGAAGCGCGTCAGCATCATCACGCCGGTCAGGTCCTTGAACGTGTCGTACGGCAGCTTGCTGGTCAGCAGCGGGTTGGTGACGTGCGAGCCCGTCACGATGCCCAGCGTGTGGCCGTCCGGGGGCGCCTTGGCCACCACGTCGGTGCCGATCATGGTGTTGGCCCCGGGCTTGTTCTCGATGACTACCGGCTGCTTCCAGCGCTCCGCGAGCTTCTCGGCCATCAGTCGGGCGAGCGTATCGGTGGCGCCGCCGGGAGGGAATGGCACGATCACGCGCACGGGCCGGGTGGGGAAAGCCTGGGCCGCCGCGGCTGTGGCGATGACGCCGAGCGCCAGCGCGGCCAGCCAATGCTTGATTCGATTCATGCTGTCTCCTGGTTGCCGGCGTCTGGGCGCGCCGCTTGCCAACGCCTCAATCGATCTTGATGTTGTTCTCGCGCACGATCTTCACGAAAGCGTCGTACTGCTCCCTGAAAAACGCGCTGAACTGCTGCGGTGGCATGCCGTAGGCATCGAAGCCCTGCGCGACGAGCTGCTCCTTGACGTCCGGCCGTTTGAGCACGTTCTGCAGCTCGGTGCTGAGCCTGGCAACCACGTCGGCGGGCATGCCGGGCGGCCCGAAGATGCCGGCCCACGGCTTGATGGTCAGCGAGCCCAGCCCCACCTCGGCGGCGGTGGGCACGTCGGGCAGCAGCGGGCTGCGCTGCGGCTGCAGCGTGAGCAGGGCCTTCGCGCGGCCGTCCTTCACGAAAGCCGGCGCCGTGGTGCCGGTGGTCCAGATCATGTGGATGCTGCCGCCCACCAGATCCGTGAGCGCCGGCACGTCGCCCTTGTAGCGCGCGTTCACCACCTTGCGATCGCCGAGCAGCTGGATCATTGCCAGCTCCGCTGCGCTGTTGCTGGACCCTGAGTTGTACTTGCCCGGGTTGGCCGCCACGTGATCGAGGAACTGCTTGATGTTGGTGACCGGCAGGTCCTTGTTGACCACCAGGAACACCGAGAACTGGCCGGCGGTGCTGATCGGCGTGAACGCCTTGAACGGGTCGTAAGGCGGGTTCGGGTTGAGCGCCGGGACCTTGACCATCGCCGTGTTGGTACCTAGCAGCAGCGTGTAGCCGTCGGGCGCGGATTTCTGCACTTCCTGCGCGGACAGGATGCCTTCGGCGCCCGGCTTGTTCTCGACCACGACCTGTTGCCCGAGCTGCTTGCCCAGGCCCTGCGCGATCACGCGGGCGATCGAGTCGGCGGCGCCGCCGGGCGCGAAGCCCACCACCAGGCGCAGCGGCTTGCTGGGAAAGGCCTGTTGCGCGGCGACACCCGCGCACATTGCGGCAGCGCCGAGCGCGAGCATCCACTTCTTGAACATATGTCTCACTCCTTGTTGCGGGCCGGCAGCGCGCCGGTCTTCGCGGGCGCGCTCAACGCGCCGTTGCGGTTTTCTTGGTGATCTCGACGATGCCGCGGTCCGCATCCACGCGGACCCAGTCTCCGGTTTCGATGCACTCCAGCGGGTTGCGGTCGAAATCCGTCATGGCCGGCGCATGGGTGACCACCGCGCCGAGCGCCATCTTGGTGGTCATCTCGTTGAACAGGAAAGCCGCCGGCGCCGCGTTCATCAGCCGCGCCATGTGGAACGCGGCCGACCAGCCGGACGAGCCCTTGGCGCCCGGGAATACCAGCACCTTGCCGGCGAAGCTCTGGCCCCGCAGCTCATGGCGGGTTTCGACGATGGTGCCCGTACGCGAGTCGATGCCGCCCCAGCCGGAGATGTGGTCGCGCGTGACCAGTGCCAGGCCTTCGGCGACGCCGGGAACGACCTTGCGGCCGCGGATCGTGATGACCGTGGCGGCGTCTTGCTGCGTGGTGGGCGCGCTCATTGAGTAACCTCCGCCCTACGGGCTGCGGTGCTATGAGCCTTCGGAACGGCCGTGCGGCTCATGCGTAACCTCCGTTCCAGCGGCCGGTGCACGCCGCGTCGATGCATTGCGCCGTGGTGCCGAACCACGCCTGCACGCCCAGGATGGCAGGCAGGTAGTGCGCCTGCTTGGCCGAGTCCAGCGCGACGGTCCTGGTGCCCTTGGGCACGGCGCGGCTCATCGCCGAACAGCTGTCGGTCATCAGGATGCCGCCGGCGTCCTCGATGATCCGGGTGTAGCCGTTGCGGTCGGCCACCGACTTGATGGCGCGCGGCGTGAAGATCCAGAGCTCGCAGCTCGGGTGCACCTTGCGGCCCTCGATCAATTCGGCGGCTTCGCGGATCTGCTCGATCGTGTAGTGCGGGCAGCCCAGCATCACGTACTGGATCTCGGCGTCCTTGCCGGTGGCGTTGATCTTCTCGTAGGTGGCGCGCCGCTCGGCCTCGCCGTAGCGAAGCACCTCGGCCGGCTTGTTGCCGCCCAGCGCCTGCTCCAGCGTGAAGGCCTCGGGCGTCACGCCGACGATGTGGTACATCTCCACGCCGCCGGAGGACGAAGCGGCCGCCCCGAAGTGCTTCAGCCGCGGCAGGTTGGGCACGCGGGCGATGCCGCGCCGGCTGTGCACCACGGGAACGCGTTCCTGCACCAGCTCCCCGATGTAGTAGCCCAGCAGGCCCCAGTCCTGCACCGACTCGACTTCCACTTCCAGTTCGACGACGTGCGTCCCGCGGCGCGGCGCGTCCAGGTGATAGCCCCAGTCGGGGATGCGGCCGGTCAGCATCGCCGCGCCGCAGCTTTCGCGTCCTTCGGTGTTCGTGCGGGCGCCCAGCACCGAGTTGCAATAGATCACGGCGGACGACTCCATCCACGCGCAATGCTCCCCGCGCGTCGGGACGTTGCCGACCTGGTAGGGCGTGCAGGTGTTGAGGATATTGGCGCCCAGCCCCGCCACGTGGCGCTCGCTGCGCTCGTAGAACTGCACGATCTCCTCGCTCAGGCCGAACCGCTCCGGTTGATTGGGGTCGAAGCCCAGCTGCAGGTGGTTGGTGAACGTCTTGAACTTCGGGACCTGCACCACCTCGGCGCTGTCCAGGCTGAATTCGGAAAACACGGCGTCCATGCCGCCGCCCTTGAGCGCGATGTCCCTTTGAAACGGCGTGGTCGCGGTGATGGTGGCGCACACGTTGTTCGTCTCCACCAGGCGCTCGGCGCCCAGCGCCTCGCCGTAGCGCATCAGCAGGTCCATGGCTTTCTGCACGGCCGGCCCCTCGCGGCCGTCGAGCATGGCCTTTTCGTGATCGGTGAGTTGCATGGATCGGTTCCCTCGTCTGTTGCCGCGGACTAGCGTGTCGGCGGCACATAGCCGCCGATGTCGCGCGCGATGTCCTGCGCAATGCCGCGCAGGCGCGGCGCGAACTCCTGGCGCAGCCGCTCCTCGGTGAATACGTACGCGGCGCCACCGCAGTTGAGCGCCATGATTTCGCCGTCGGGCCCGATCAGGGGTACCGACACCGAATTGATCTCGTGGTGAAACTCGCCCAGCGAGAGGCAGTAGCCCAGCCGCTGCGCTTCGTCGATGGCGCGCTCCATGGCGGGCCCGACGAGGTCCCATTCCGGGCCCCGCAGCAGGCGCAGTGAATCGACCAGCTGGGTGCGCCGGCGCTCGTCCAGCGCCGACAGGTAGGCGCGGCCGAGCGCCGAATTGGGCAGCGGCGCGCGCGAGCCGACGTCGAAGCGTGGCGACAGGATGGAGGACCCGGGGCGGCATGCCTCGATCAACACCATCTCCATTCCGTCGCGCACCGCGAGGTAGACCGAGGCACCGACGGCTTCGGCCATCGCCTGCATCCTGGGCCGCGCGACGGCGCGCACGTCCAGGCAGACCAGGAACACCCGGGCCAGCGTCAGCACCGCGGGCCCGAGCGTGAAGCGATCGGCGGTCGGGGCCGGTTTGAGCATGCCGGTGGCCTGCAGCGTCGCCACCAGCCGGTTCACCGTCGGCCTCGGAATGCCGGTGATGCGCGCGATGTCGGCGTAGCCCAGCACCGGTTGATCCTGGCTGAAGCAGCGCAGCACGGAAATGCCGCGTTCGAGCGCGCTCACCGTATCGGAGCGCGACTCGGCCAGGTCGGCGCCGGGGATGTCGGTCTTGGCTGCGGACATGACGGCGGGCGATCAGGCCGAAGCGGTTGCCGGCCGGGCGTTCGCGTTGCCCGCGTCGGGTGCCGCGGCCGGTCGCAGGTACACGCCTTGTGCCTGGAGGGCCGCCTGCAGGGCCGCCACGTCGACGTGTCTGGGCGCGACGCCGCCGCGCGCGGCCTGCGCGGCCGCGGTACCCGCGGCCTGGCCGGTGATCCAGCATTGCGGGATCTCGCGCATGAAGCCGTGCGAATTGCGGTCGCACGATATGTGCCGGCCACACGCCAGCAGGCCGTCGAGCCGCTGCGGGACCAGCGCACCGTAAGGGATCGAGATGTTGGGGAACTTCGGCGACACCGCCGGCGTGACACCCACTTCGTCGGCCAACGGCAAGCCCTGCGGCCACTGGCTGCGCAGCACCGAGCCGACCCCGCTCAGGCGCCGCGCGTGCCGCACGCCGATCTGCGGCGCGCTCAGCATCATCCAGGCGTTCTCGAAGCCGGGCGCATGGGCGCGGTAAAACTCGAGATGCGCGGCCATCGCGCGGCGCGAACGCACTTCCACCGCGGTGAGGTCGTCCACGTCGAGCGCGGAATAGCCCGACTGCCGCGGGCCCATGAACAGCGCGACGTCGTTGCGCCACGACACGAAGGGCCGCTCGAACAGGCCGCACTCTTCGCGCCCGCGCGTCATGAACGCCGCGAACTGCTCGGGCTGCCCCGCCTTGAACTCGATCCAGCGGTTCATGTCCACGCCGGCGAACAGCCAGGCGGTGTTCATGCAATGGTGCACGTCGGCTTCTTCGATGTCGTTGACGAAGGCGGCGCCCGCGCGCGCGAACAGGTCGCCGTCGCCGGTGGCATCGACCACCACGTCGGCCATGATGGCCATGCGCCCTTCCTTGCTTTCGAACACCACGCCCTTGACGCTGCCGTCCTGCACGATCGGCAGCGCGGCCCAGGAGTGATAGATCAGCTTGACTTTGCGCTCCAGCACGATCTCCTGGGAGAGCAGCTTGAGCCGCTCGGGATCGATGGTCGGCGACCAGGTGACCACGCCGTGATAGGCGGCGGTGCGCTGCGACCAGTGTGCGGTCTTGGCCGCATCGTGCGATCCCCACTCGTCGCGGCTCGGGCCGGCCACCGCGTCGGGGGGCAGACGGTCGAACAGTTCCTCGGCGAAGCCGCGGATCACCAGCTTGCCGTCCCAGTCGGTCATGCGGTCGATCCAGATCACCAGACCGCCGGTCGACAGACCCCCCAGGTGGTTGTAGCGCTCCAGCAGCGCCACGTCGGCGCCTTGCCGCGCTGCCGCCGCCGCCGCCGCGGTACCCGACGGACCGCCGCCCACCACGAGCACCTGGCAGCGGTGGTAAATCGGGATCTGGCGCCCCGGTTCCGCCCACATGCCGTGATCGAGCCGCTGCACGCGGCTGTCACGGTCGAAGATGTCGGACGCGAGGATGCGCTCATCGCTGCGAACGGTGGTTTTCATGGCTTGCTTTTTCTGCTCAGAATCTTCCAAGGACCTCATTTTTTGGACGAGTTGTCCATTCTGTCAAGAAATTACCGGGTAATCGAGGGTTTGTCCTGTCATGCAGCGCTCCATTTTGACTGGATAGTCCAAAACACGATTTTGAGGAGACAAGGCTATGAGTGCTTTGCGAATGTCCCGCCGCGCCTTTGGCGCCGTGCTGGGCGGCACCGCGCTGCTGGGCGTTTCACCGCTGGCGCTGGCGCAGGAGTTCCCGGTCAAGGGCAAACCGATCCGCATCCTGGTTCCGTTCACGGCCGGTGGCGGCACCGACGGGCAGGCCCGGATCGTGGCCCAGAAACTCAGCGAAGTGCTCGGTGCCACGGTGCTCGTGGACAACAAGCCGGGCGCCAGCACCATGCTGGCCGCCAGCGAGGTCGCGCATGCCATTCCCGACGGCCACACCATCCTGTACGCCCCGTCGTCCACGATGGCGCAGAACCCGCACACGCTGGCGCAAGTGCCATACGACCCGTTCAAGGACTTCACCCCGATCACCGTGGGCGGGCGTGGGCCCCTGGTGCTGATGATCAGCACCACGGTCCCGGCGAAGAACGTGGCCGAACTGGTGGCCTACATCAAGGCCCATCCCGGCACGGTGAGCTACGCGTCGTTCGGTACCGGAACCTCGTCGCACGTCTACGGCGAGATCTTCGTCAAGCGGACGGGGACCGATGCCGTCCACGTGCCGTACAAGGGCGGCTCCGATGCGGCCAAGGATCTCATCGGCGGCCGGGTCCAGTACATGTTCGATTCCGCCTCCTCGGCCATCATCACGCAGAGCTCGGGCAAGGCCAAGATCATCGCCGTCGCCGCGCCGGCCCGCATCGAGGCGCTGCCGGACGTGCCGACCATGACGGAGCAGGGCGTGCCGGGGCTCGACCTTCCCAGCTGGCTCGGTTTCTACGGGCCGGCGAAGATGCCGCCTGCGGTCGTCACCGCGCTGAATGCAGCGTTGGCCCAGGTGCTGGCGATGCCGCAGGTCAAGGAGTTCTACCGCAACGGCGGCTACGAAGCGGGCGCGAGCAGCCCGGAGGAATTCGCGAAGCTGACCCGTGCCACCTATGACCGCTGGGGCCAGATGATCCAGCAGGTCGGACTCACGAAGCAGTGATGGCGGCCGGGCCTGCAGGGGGCCCGGCCGGTTCGCGCCCGACCTGATCCTCACCGCCACGCGTCGACCGACACGGTGGCCTTGTGATGGGCGCCCATGATCTGCCAATATCCGTTGGCCTCGCCGCCGACCACGACCACGTTGATGTCGCCTTCCTCGAACAGGCGCACGGGCGCGTCGTCGGGCACGTCAAGATATCTCTTCTTCGGCGATTCGCCGAACGTCGCCTTGGTGTAGATGTAGTTCTGCACCAGCTGCAGGTCCCAGTAGCGGCCGGCCGGCATCTCGGCGGTCTCGTGCACCCAACGGATCAGTTTTGCCTTGGTGTCGAAGCCGCCGCGGTCGATGAACTGGCGCGCGGTGATCGGGTCCAGCAGCAGCACCGGCGCGGTGATCGAGTCGGTGCCCAGCAGCATGTCCTTGACGTGTTCGCGCCAGTGCTCCTTGCGCAGCCCCAGGCAGAAGGTCGTGGAGCGGCAGCCGTGGAACACGGTGACCGTGCTGGCGCCCTTGTCGAATCCCTTCTGCACATGCAGCGGCTCCCACGGGCTGCGTTCTTCGTTCTCGGCGAACGTGATGCCGTTGTAGGCGTAGTTGTTGCCGATCGAGCCCATGAAGGTTTCGCCCGGCACCGAGCCGCCCTGCAGGTTTTGCGACAACAGGCCGTAGGCGCGGCCGATGGTGGCGTTGGCGTGGTTGTACGGGCCCATCGCGCCGATGCCGCAGTTCATGCCGACCTCGTGCCGGATCGGGCCGTTCACCACGGTCATCACCGCGGCCGAGCTCGACGTGCTGCCGCGAGCCGAGATGCCCGTCGCCGCCAGCGCCAGGATGATCGGGAAGTACTCGGGCCTGGCGCCCGCCATCACGGCGTTCACCGCGACCTTTTCCACCGTGTACTCCCACAGGCCGCGATTGGGCGTGGGCTGCATCCGGCCCACCACTTCGTCGGGGCGGCGCCGGGTGCCCCCAAGCATCGCCGCGACGCGCTCCTCGGTCGGCAGCACGATGGGCAGGTGATCGGTCCAGGAGTTGCGCTCGAACAGCGCGCGCAGTGCTTCCTCGGTATCCGGCTCCTCCAGGCGCGGCGTGCTGCGCGCATACGGCTCTTCGCCGGCCACGCTCGCTGCCAGGCCTTGCGTGAGGCCCGCGACGATCTCCTGCATCACCGGCTTGCCGGTGTACGGGTCGTCGCCCTCCACGTAGGCCCGCAGCTCGCCCTGCGACTTGCCCATGACCGGCTGCGGCACGAACACCAGCGGCGCCTGCGGCAGGCCGCCCATGCGCACCACGGACTGCACCACCTTCACGAACTTGTCGGTGTGGATCGCCACCGTCGGCACGCCGTACTGCGACTCCAGGGTGATGGCGTGCGCGGAGACGGCCGGCGCGCAGGTGCTGCAATGGCCCACGCCGATGATGGCGCCGTGGCCGCGGGTCCTGATCTCGTTCCACAGTTCGGGATCGTCCTTGCCGTAATAGCTGGCCATCTGCACGAGCTTGGTCGTGACGCCGGGCATCCGGTCGGCGAACCAGGCCTGCACCTGCCGCAACAACTCGACCGAGTCGTCGAAGCGGCTGTCGACCAGGTAGATGGTCTTGCCGTCCAGGCTGTCCAGGCGCGCGGCCGGTTGCTTGCGCGTGATCTTCGGCGGATAGCCGACGGGGTTGAGGACGGTGAGGATCGGGTTGCCGTGCAGCCCTTTGACGGTGGTCAGCATGAAATCTCCCAGGAAAAAACGGCCCGCAGGAACTCGTCGGAAGCCTCGAGGCGCAGGCAGGCCATGTCAGTGCGCAGCCCGGCTCGGCGCGCCGGCGCGCGCCCGCTGCATCGGTTCGAATTCGTGGACCTTTTCCGGGCGCAAGCTGCGGTACACCGGCGCCACCGTGCGGTCTTCATCCACCAGCGTGATCCGGTCGATCTCCAGCAGGTCCTCGGCGGTGAACCGGATGTCCAGCGCCTTCACGTTGTCCAGCAGGTGCTGCGGCTGGTCGGCCCCGGCGATCACGGTGAAGGTGGCGGGCCGCGCGAGCAGCCATGCCAGCGACATCTGCGCCAGCGTCCAGCCGCGCGCCTGCGCGAACGCGAGCAGCTTCTCCTGCACGTCCCAGTTGCGGCTGGATTGCCACGCCGCGGTGTTCGGGTTGCCGGCCTGGCGCGTGCCGGGCGTCAGCTCGCCGCGGCGATAGGCGCCGGCCAGCATGCCGCCGGCCAGCGGAAAGTAGTACGTCATGCCGATGCCGTACTTGACGCAGAACGGCTCGAAGCGCTTTTCGATGTCACGGTACAGCAGGTTGTAGTGGTCCTGCGCCGAGATGAAATGGGCCAAGCCGTATTTCTCCGCCGTGAAGTGCGCCTCGGCCAGCTCCCAGGCGAACAGGTTCGACGCGCCGATATAGCGGACCTTGCCGGCGCGCACCAAATCGTCCAGCGCGCGCAGCGTTTCCTCGATCGGCGTATCGCGGTCCGGCCAGTGCAGCTGGTACAAGTCGATGGCGTCCGTCTTCAGGCGTTTCAGGCTGGCCTCGCAGGCGCCGATGACGGCCAGCCGCGAGGCGCCGATATCGTTCGGCCCGTCGCCGGTGCGGTTGCCGAACTTGGTGGCGACGAGCGCGTGCTGCCGCTTGCCGCCGGCCAGCGCCAGGCCGAGCGCCTCTTCCGACTTGCCGATCCCGTAGCTGTTGGCGGTATCGAAATAGTTGATGCCCAGGTCGAGCGCCTGATCCACCACGGCCTGCACGCGGTCCTGCTTGACGAACCCGCCGAACGCAAAGCAGCCGACGCCGATCGCCGAGGCGATCAGGCCCGAGCGGCCGACGTGGCGGTACTGCATGCGGCCCTGGTCCTTCGGCGTCAATCCGATCGCGGTGACGCGCTGCTCGATGTCTTCGCGTGCTGTGCTCATTCCATTCGCTTCCAGTCGGTTGGGGACAGAGCTGAAGATCTGTCCCGCAAGGTATATGTCAGGCATCCATCTTGATGCCGGACTCCTTGATGACCGGCGCCCAGCGGGCGCGGTCGGCCAGCACCTTGGCGTGGAACTCCGCCGGCGTGCCGCCCACCGGTACCAGGCCCATCTTGTGCAAGGCCTCGATGATCGGCGCCGTGCCCAGGGCCTCGGTGACGATGGCCGCGTACTCCGTCGCGACCGAGGCCGCAAGCCCCGCGCTGGCGTACAGGCCGAACGAGGTGACCGCCACGTAACCGGGATAGCCGGCTTCGGTGATCGTCGGGATGTCCGGCGCCAGCGGCGAGCGCTTCTCGCTGGCATGCGCCAGCACCTTGAGCTTGCCGGCACGGTGGTATTCCAGGTAATCGGGCAGGATCGAGCCGCTGGCGGGGATCTGGTTGCCCAGCAGGTCGGCGAGCAAGGGCGAGCCGCCGCGATAAGGCACCGCCTGCAACGGCAGGTTCAGCTGCTTGCCGAGCTGGTGAATGACTAGCGCCCCCATGCTGACCGGGCTGGGCACGCCGATCGAGGCGCGCTTGGGGTCCTTGCGCACCGAATCGAAGTACTCGCCGAGCGTGTTCACGCCCGACGCCGGGTTCACCGTGAAAGCCATCGGGGCCGACGCGCATTCCACGACCGCCTGCAGTTCCTTCTCGTAGTCGAAGGTGGGCTTGGAGGTGAACAGCGGCAGCAGCGATACGGCCGAGTTGGGCGCCATCATGAGGTACGAGCCGTCCGCCTCCTGCGTGCGCAGGTACTGGATCGCCACCAGTCCGCCCGCGCCCGATTTGGATTCCACCACCACGGTGCGGTTGAGCTTGGCGCGCATCTTCTCGCCCAGCATTCGCGCCAGCGTGTCGGAGGACGTGCCGGGTGGCACTGTAAGGACGATGGTCAGCGGCTTGGATTGCGCGCGGACGATGGAAGGCGCGCCGAGCACAACGGGTGCGGCGGCCAGGGCGGCGGCAAAGCGCCTCCGGCTGAGGTGCAACATGGCTTTGTCTCCTTCGGCCTTGCGGCCGGCGGTTTCGGCGCTCTTGGCGGCGCCCGAGTTAATAGAGTCCTAGGCCATTATTCGCTGAGGAAAGAGCGCCATCAATTGAAATAAACGAGGTGACTGTTAGACTGGGGTTAACACCTGGAGATGGCATGAACCTGCGGCAGATGGAAGTGTTCCGGGCCGTCATGTTTTCAGGCGGCGTCAACAGCGCGGCCGAGCTGCTGCACGTTTCCCCACCGGCCATCAGCAAGGTGCTGGCCCAGGCGACCAAGGCCAGCGGGCTGCAGCTGTTCGAACGCGTGCGAGGCCGCCTGATACCGACGCCGGAGGCGCACCAGCTGTATGCCGAGATCAACGAGCTGTGGCACGGACTCGAGAAGGTGCGCGACCTGTCGCGCGAGCTGGCGCAGCCGACCCACGCCAGCTTGCGGCTGGTGTGCTCCGCCAGCCTGGCGCCGTACCTGGTGTCGCGCACCGTGGCCCGGCTGTACGGAACCTTCCCGCGCCTGCAATGCCGGGTGCAGGTGGTGGCGCCCGACATCCTCAACCAGTCGCTGTTGGCCCGCTCGACGCACCTGGGGATCGCGCTGGCGCCGCACGGCCATCCCAACCTCGCCACCGTGAAGAGCTACGAATGCGGCCTCGCGTGCGTCATGCGCACCGACCACCCGCTGGCGCGGCGCAAGCTCATCAAGCCGGCCGACCTGGCGGGCCTGCGGGTGATCTCCTCGCCCGAGTCGACCCCGTTCGGGCAGACGCTGCGCCGCGCGTTCGGGCCCCATGCCGGCAAGATGCACCGCGATTTCGAAGCGACCAGTTCCACCACGGCCTGCTGGTTCGCGCAGGCCGGCGTGGGCGTGGCCGTGGTGGACCAGGTGTCCATCGCCGGCGGGCTGCTGGCCGGCCTGGAGGTGCGCCCGTTCGCGTCGTCCGAGAAGCTGCCGGTCAGCATCGTTCGCAATCGGTACCGGCCGATGTCGGTGGTCGAGCGGGCGTTCGTGGACGTCTTCGACGGTGTGTGGGCCGGCATGGGCAAGGGGACGCACGCCTTGGCCGCCTGATGGCCGGCCGTCCGAGATTGCCGCACGACCCAATTTCCGCTTACGCCAGTTCCACCGCCACCGGCTGGTGATCCGATACGCGCGTCTCGCCGTCGATGCGGATGCTGCGCACCTTGTCCTTGAGGCCGTCGCTCACGAACACGAAATCGCAGGCGATCGGACGCGGGCTGTACGAGCGGTCGTGGACGCAGAACGTCGGCGGATGCGGCGCCTTGCCATGCACCAGCCGCCAGCTGTCCCAGAGCCGCTGCCGCTGCGGTGCTTCTTCTGCGCCGCCGGCGATCGTGAAAGGCAACTGGATCTTCGCGTACTCCGGCTGGCCCGCTTCCAGGTTGAAGTCCCCGCACAGGATCGCGTTCGGCGTGTGCACCTTGGTCTGGAACGGCGAACCGTCCCGGCTGGGCTTGGGTGGTGCGGCCGCCTGCTCGCAGGCCTGCCGGTGCAGCTCGCGCAACGCCCGGGCCTGCGCCATCCGCTGCGGCTGCGAGAAGTATTCGAGGTGCGTGGTCATCACGCGCACTGGCCCGAGCTGCGGGTCGCGCAGCGTCACCACCGTGCACATGCGCGGCATGCTGCGCACCCCGTTATCGGCCGGATACGGCAGCGCGTGATGCTGCACCTGCGTCACGGGCAGCCGCGTGGCGACCAGGTTGCCGAAGCGCTGGTGCCGGCCGTCCGCATTCCACTCGTCCACGGCCGCGCCGAAGAACAGCTGGAAGCCGGGCAGCAGTTCGCGCAATAGCGTCGGCTGGTCATGCTCGGGGTCGCCTTGCAGGCCGGGGTAGTTGTCGGCGATCTCCTGCAGGCACAGCACGTCGAAGTCGGCCAGCGCCCGCGCGCCCTGCACGATGCGCTCGGGGCTCACCACGCCGTCCAGCCCGCAACACCACTGCGTATTCCAAGTAACGAGTTTCATGGCGGGTCCGATGCCGCTGCGATGTCCGGCAGTATAGAAAGACGGATCGCTGCATGGCCGCACCCGGGCAAGCCGTCACATTGGCTTACGATGCATCGCGTGGCCCGGTCTCGCAGCTGGGCCGTTGCTCGATGAAGGAGAGACGCCATGGACCCCGCCATCCGCCGGCAGACGATCGCCGACCTGCTGCACCGCACCGCCAAGCGTTACCCCGCCAAGACCGGGCTGGTGTGCGGCGGCACGCGCTGGACCTTTGCCGAATTCGACGCCGTGGTCGACCGCGTCGCGGCCGGCCTCTCGCGCCTCGGCGTGGGCCACGCGAGCCGGGTCGCGGTGCTCGCGCGCAACTCGCATGCGTTCGCGGCCATGCGCTTCGCGCTGGCGCGCCTGGGCGCGGTGCTCGTGCCGATCAACTTCATGCTGAAAGCCGAGGAGGTCGCCTACATCCTCAAGCACGCCGGCGCGCAGATGCTCGCGACCGACACCGGCCTGGCCAACACCGCGCGCGCCGCTGCCGCGATGGACACGGACGTCAAGCAGTTCGTGTGGCTGCCCTCGGAAGAAGCGTCGCAGCCGGTGGCGGGAATGACCTCGTTCGAAGACCTCGCCGCCACGCAAGCCCCCGCGCCCGACACGCCGCAACTGGGCAGCTTCGACCTGGCGCAGATCGTGTACACCAGCGGCACCGAGTCCAGCCCCAAGGGCGCGATGCTGACGCACGATGCGGTGCTGTGGCAGTACGCCAGCTGCGCGGTGGACGCCAACATCGCGCATGGCGACGTGATGCTGCACGCGCTGCCGCTGTATCACTGCGCGCAGCTGGACGTGTTCCTCGGCCCGGCGATCTACGTCGGCGCCACCAGCATCGTCACCGCCAAGCCCACGCCCGACAACCTGCTGCCGCTGATCGCCAAGCACGGCATCACGAGCTTCTTCGCGCCGCCCACCGTGTGGATCTCGCTATTGCGCTCGCCACTGTTCGACACGACGGACCTGGGCACGCTGCGCAAGGGCTATTACGGCGCGTCGATCATGCCGGTGGAAGTGCTGAAGGAACTGGCGCGCCGGCTGCCCGACGTGGGCTTCTGGAACCTGTACGGCCAGACCGAGATCGCGCCGCTGGCCACCATGCTCGGCCCGCAGGACCAGTTGCGCAAGCCAGGTTCGTGCGGCCGCGCGGTGCTGAACGTGGAGACGCGCGTGGTCGACGAGGGCATGCGGGACGTCAAGCCTGGCGAAGTCGGCGAGATCGTGCACCGAAGCCCGCACCTGATGCTGGGCTACTTCCACGACGACGAGCGCACGAAGGCCGCCTTCGAGGGCGGCTGGTTCCATTCCGGCGACCTGGCCACCCTGGACGAGGAGGGCTTCATCACGGTGGTGGACCGCAAGAAGGACATGATCAAGAGCGGCGGCGAGAACGTGGCCAGCCGCGAGGTGGAAGAGATGATCTACCGCCTGCCGCAAGTGTCGGAAGTGGCCGTGATCGGCGTGCCCGACCCGAAGTGGGTGGAAGCCGTCGCCGCGGTGATCGTGGTGAAGGCCGGGCAGTCACTCACCGAGCAGGAGGTGATCGACCACTGCAATAAGCACATGGCGGTGTTCAAGGCGCCGAAGCGCGTGGTGTTCGCGGAGGCGCTGCCGAAGAATCCGAGCGGGAAGTTGTTGAAGAGGGAGTTGAGGGAGAGGTATGGACGCCTGCCTTAGCGGCACGCAATATGGTTGACGCCCCGGGCCCTTGAAAATCTGTCAGGCGCCTCGTACAACGGGGCTCACTTCTGCCCGACGTTGGATCAGGCGGACGCCCGCCAGCGCGAGCGCGGCGCCGACCAGCGTCGCGGCGGCGAACCAGAGCGGCGTCGCGGGGTCCTTGGTGGCGTCGCGAAGCGCCCCGGCCAGTGGGATCAATGCAGTCATTCCGAGGTAGTAGCACGTATAAAACACCCCCATGCCGGCGGCGCGGTTGCGCGCCGTCAGGACTTCCCCTGGCATCGCCATGATCAGGCCACACGGCGGGCCTGCGACGAGGCCGAACAGCGCACAAGCCAGCACCGGCGGCATCCCCATTGCCAGGGCGGCCGCAATCAATGCGAGTGCCGCGAAGCACGCCCCCATCAGCAGGTTGGGGGCATTGAGGCGCTGCGCCAGATAGCCTCCCAGCGGCAGCGACACGAGAACGACCCAGCTGACCAGGCTTACCGCCGCTGCCGCGGCGGGTGCGCTGTTTCCGCCCGCGATGAGGAACGCGGGTCCGAAGACCAGCAACGCTGCATACGCCACATTGAACAGCCCCCAAACCATTCCCGACAGGATGCACAAGCTCCACTCCCGCGCGCTCAGGGCAAGCTGAAAACTCGTTCCGCCGGCTGGCGCCGCAACAGGCGGACGATAGTAAAACAGCAGCAGGAGCGCGCCTGTGCTGGCCAGCGCCGTAAGAGAAAGAGCAACGGCCGTGGAGAGTGCAGCGGCCAGTGGCGGCATGACGAGGAGCGCCAGTCCGATGCCCACCGGCCAGCTGCTGACCAACAGCGCCATGGCCAGCACGATCTCGCGCCTGGCGAACCAGTCCGTGACCATCTTGGTCAACAGAATATTGAGCAGGACCGCTCCCGTGCCGCTCACGACGCGGCCAAACCCAACCGCCAACGGCGTTGCGCCCGCCGCCACGATAAAACCGCCCAGGATCATGAGGCCGAGGCCGATCAGGCTCACACGTTTGTCGCCAAAGCGCTGGCCCAGCACTCCGCCTGGGATAGCCAACAGCACTCCGGGCAGCATGTAGAGGCCAACGAGCGTTCCGAGCGTGGCGTAGTCGATGGAAAGCTCGGTGACCATCACCGGGCCCAGCGCGGCCACTGACTGGAACTGAAAACCGACGGTGGTCCGGGCGATGAACAGAATGGCCAGCATCAGCCATCTGACACTGGCCTGCTCGTGGGATTTGGACATCAGCGACCGCTGTGGCGCATTACGACGACGGCCTGATGTTCTGGTTCAGCCGAAAGAAGTTGGACGGGTCGTACCTGGCCTTGAGTGCAGCCAGGCGCGCGTGGTTCTCGCCATAGGCGGCGCGCACTCGATCGTCGCCCTCGTCGCCCAGGTTGTTCGCGTAGACACCGCCCGTCGAGAACGGCCTGACGGCGTTCCATACATCTCGCGCCCAGCGGATGGCCGCATCGTCGCCCGATGGGGTGTCCCAGATCGAGATGGGAAAGCAGTCGTAGCGCGCGTCGCGATTTGCATAAGGCGTTGCCGACGCGGGAACGCGGGCAATGGCGCCTCCGACGTGCTGGAACACCAGAAGCGAGGCCGTCGAGGGTGCGCGAGCGTAGACCTCGAGCAGGGTGTCGATCGCCGCATCGGTGAGCGTGTGTAGAAACTGCGCCTTCCAGTAGTAGCGACGTCCCCGCGGAAAGAGGCTGTCGCCGCCGGCCTGGATTTGAATGTAGGGAACCGGGGTCAGCTTGCTTTCGGCAGGGGCGCCGTATTGCAGCAGTGGACGAACGATGCGCTCGCCGGCCTCATGGTCGCCGCAGTAGCAGGCCGAGATGTTGAAGAAGCGCTCGCCCGACGGTGCCGTCACGAGGGCCGCGTCCACGCTGAGTTCGTCGGTTGCCAGGGCGCAGAAATCATCGTAGAACCGCATTGCATCCCGCGCGCGGTGGTACGGGTGGAGCACCGAGCACACCAGCAGCGCCGGCCCGACCGGATGGAGTTGGTATTCGAAGGCGGTGACGATACCGAAGTTGCCTCCGCCTCCGCGCAAACCCCAGAACAGATCCTCATTCTCGGCGGCGCTGGCCAACAGCCGCCTGCCGTCCGCCAGCACGACCTCGGCGGACAGGAGGTTGTCGCAGGCCAGGCCGTATTTGCGCCCGAGTTTGCCGAACCCGCCGCCCAGGGTCAGGCCGGCAATGCCGGTGTCGCTATTGACGCCCATCGTGGTGGCCAGTCCGTGGGCCTGTGTGGCGGCATCGAATTCGCCCAGGCTCAAGCCAGCTTCGGCCCGGACCACACGGCGCGCCGGGTCGACGGAAACCTGCTTCATGCGAGACAGATCGATCACGATCCCATCGTCGCAAAGCGACAGGCCCGCCACATTGTGTCCGCCGCTGCGAACGGCGACGAGGTGGTTGCCCGACCTGGCGAACTTCACGGCTTCCACCACGTCGGCTGCGCTGGCGCAATAAATGATCATCGCTGGCCGCTTGTCGACCGCGCCATTCCAGACCTTGCGCGCTTCCTCGTAGCCGGGATCGTTTGCAAGCACCACGTCACCGTCGAGTTTGCTTCGCAACTGTGCGGCGTCCGATGCCCAGCGATCGGACCTGAAGCTGTTGCCGGATTCCATCGCGTTCACTCCTGAAGCCAAGACCTATCCTGTCACGCGCTCTTTCGCATGGCAAAATCAAAGAACTCAGTTTCAGATGAGGAAAATTCATCTACGCCAATGAGAAAACTGCCTCCACTCCGGTCGCTCCAAGCCTTCGAGGCGGCGGCCAGGCTCGGCAGTTTCAAGTCGGCGGCTGCTGAGCTCCATGTGACGCCCACGGCCATCAGTCATCAGGTCCGGCTCCTGGAAAAAACGTGTGGGCACCGCCTGTTCCAGCGGCATCCGAAGCCTCTGGTGCTCACGGGCGCGGGAGCGAAGTTGTATCCCGGGTTGCGCGACGGCTTCGACACCCTCGTGAGCGCAGTGGCCTCGATTGCCGAGACCGGCACGCCTGCCCCGCTGCGCGTGACCAGCCCCAATGCGTTTGCGAGCCGATGGCTCGTTCCGCGCCTGCCGGATTGGCGCGAGCGATATCCGGATATTCCGCTGGAGATTATCGGAACGGACGCGGTCCTGGATCTTCGGTCCGGCGATGCCGATCTGGCGATCCGCTACGCCCGGACCATGCCGACCGGGTTTGTCGTTCAGGAGATCTGTCGGGACATGTTTTTTCCGGTCTGCAGTCCGGCGCTGCTGGCCAAGGATGGACACGCCATCGAACGCGCCTCGGATCTGCTGCGATTTCCCCTGATCCACTTCGACTGGATGACCCGCGATCCGCAGGCGCCCACCTGGCGGCAATGGCTGGCGACCGCCGGCTTGGTCGATCCGAGCCTCACGGCGATCGACAAGACCTGGGCGCTCAGCTTTCGCGAGGAGCTCCACGCCATCGACGCCGTGGTGGCGGGGCAGGGCATCGCGATTTGCAGCAATGTGGTGGTGAGCCATGAGCTGAAATCCGGCGCCCTGGTCCAGGCGCATCCGCTGTCGCTGCCGGGATATGGCTTTTACCTGGTTGCCTTGGCCCAGAACGTCCGGCATGCGGACATCGAGGCTTTTGCGAACTGGATGGGGACGGCGGACTGAGCGGCGGCTTTGACGCGCCGCAGCGGACCAATACCCGTACTGGACCGCAAGAAGGACATGATCAGGAGCGGCGGCGAGAACGTGGCCAGCCGCGAGGTGGAAGAGATGATCTACCGCCTGCCGCAAGTGTCGGAAGTGGCCGTGATCGGCGTGCCGCACCCCAAGTGGGTCGAAGCCGTCGCCGCGGTGATTGTGGTGAAGGCCGGGCAGTCGCTCACCGAGCAGGAGGTGATCGACCACTGCACAAGCACGTGGCGACGTTCAAGGCGCCGAAGAGCGTGGTGTTCGCGGAGGCGCTGCCAAAGAATCCGAGTGGGAAGTTGTTGAAGAGGGAGTTGAGGGAGAGGTATGGACGGCTCTCGCAGTAGCTCTTAGAGCCATTCCAACAATAGAATAGCTGAGGAGGGGCGGCGCTGGATATCGGCGCTTTATCTAATCATGACGGAAGCAAAGCATGGCGGATCTGTAGTCATTGAAGAAGCCCGTGGGGTTCAAAAGTTTGTCCAGAACGCTCAAGAGGCTGCCGATGCCAGCCGCGCGGAACTAGGTTTTTTCCCCGCGCGCGTCTATCAAGAGTTCGCCACTCGTGGGCAGTTGTATGTAGCGACTGATGAAGCAAGAGCCGAGTACCGAGGGCATTTGCTGTTCGATTGCCGATATCCGCGCGCGCATGTTTTGCAGATGTATGTCCATCCCCCTTTTCGGCAGTTAGGCATCGCGACGATTCTTCTTCGGCAACTAAAACGATCCTTAACCGAAAGTGGATTCATAGCCATCTATGCGCGTGTTGCTGAGGATCTTCAAGTCGCCAACGCTTTTTGGGCCAAGCAGGACTTTTATGTGCAGCGGGTCGCGCAGGGTGGGGCCACCCGGCATCGAACCATACTTGTTCGCGCTCATGAGCTGGCATCGCCCCAACTATTCGAGGCAAGCGGCCTGACCCAATTCAATCCACTTGGTCTGCCGGGGGCGCGCAGCACGGAGCCGCCCGTTTTTCTTCTCGATCTAAACGTTCTCTTTGATGTCGGACCGCGGCGGCCAAGACACGAAGAATTCGCACGC
>JAGRPN010000066.1 GCA_019449555.1 Ramlibacter sp. | reverse complement strand
GGCCGGCGCGCCCGGCGTGAGCGGCGCCCTGTATTCGCCGTCGCCGCGGCGCAGCCGCCCGTAGATCGACGACCCCGAGGCGAACTCGTAGCCGCCACCCACGCGGGCGCTGCGGATCGTCGGACTTGCGTCCCAGCTCACGGGCACGGTCGTGCTGCTGCTGGAATGCGAGACACCCGCCAGGGCGCGCCAGGCGCCATCGATGTCGAAGATTCCTTCGAACAATTCGGCGCGTTCGGTGCGCCGTCCGATCTCGAGCTGGCCCGCGACGCTGTCGCTGATGTCGCGGAACTGGCGCCGGTCGGCGCTGAGCACGCCGTGCAGGCGTGGGGTGAACTTCCAGTCCCAGCCGGCGGAATAGTTGAGCGTCGAATAGTTCAGATTGCTCTGGTTGCTGTAGCGGTAGTCCGCGGCCTCGGCATCGACGCGGAAGTGCTGCAGGCTGTAGCTGCGGTCCACCTTGACACCCACGGAGAGCACGCCGATGTTGTCGGACTGCTCATGGGTCGGCGCGCGCAGTACGTTGGAGTCGTGTTCCACACCCACACCGGCGCGCAACTGGAAGAAGTCCGGCGGCTCGGCCCGCGCCAGCGTGGGCAAGACGCACGCGGACAGGAGGCAGATCACTGGGCGGATGGGCATCTTTTTCAACTTATGTCCCCGATAAACACCCCGTTCGCCGGGGCCTGCGCCCAAGACCCCTGAACGAGCGGGTTGGGGGAGGATGGCCGCGCAGCGGCGCAGCTGGCACAGAAGGGAATTGTAGAGAAGAACGGAGGGCAGGCAGCCGATATGCGGTGCTGCTGCGCGCGCTTGTGGCGTCTCACCCACTCGTGCGTACCAAAGATCGCCATAACGGGGTGCGTTCCGGGATACCAAGCCGGGAGCGGGCAGCAAAAAGCCCGACCGGAAATGGTCGGGCTTTCAAGTATGGTGGAGCTGGCGGGAATTGAACCCGCGTCCGCAAGCCTTCTTCGCACAGTTCTACATGTGTAGCCGTCTGTTTGAGTCTCGCCTCCCGTAGCGCGCAGCGGCACGCTCTACGGAACGCCAGCCACCTATTTTCTCGCCCCATGCCAAGTGACCCGGCGCAGGACCAGCCTATGAAATTATCTTTGCAGCCGGGAGCCAGAAGCTTGCGCTAGAGACCCCTTGCCCAGCCCATAGGCCTGCTGTTGCAAAGCTCACCGGCAATTAAGCGGCGAGTGCGAAACGTTCGTCGTTTGCAGTTACTTTGTTTGAATCAGTTTAACGAGCACATTCAGCTCGACATGCCCTGCCGCGCGTCCGAACCCACGTCGAAACCAGTGCAGCCCCAGGACTTCGTATTTTAGGCCGTCGCGGCGGATTGCAAGAGCGACAGCAATTCGAGCGGTGAATCGATGTGGGCATGGGCGCCCCAGCGCACCGCATCGGGATTACCGCCGAGGTAGCCGTACCGCGCGGCGACCGTTGCCATGCCCGCCGCGCGCCCGGCGAGCACGTCGCGTTCGTCGTCGCCGACGTAGATGCAGCGGCTGGGCTCGAGCTTCAGCCGCCGCGCGGCCTCCAGCAGCGGTTCCGGGTGCGGCTTGGCGTGCGGAGTGCTGTCGCCCCCGACCACGGCCGCGGCGGTGGCGAAGAGGCTCATGCCCTGGGTCAGCGGCCCGGTGAAGCGCATCGCCTTGTTCGTGACCACACCCCAGGCGAGCCCGCGCGCCACCAGCTGCTCGATGAGCTCCGGGACGCCCTTGAACGCGTAGGTGCGCTCGGTCATGCAGCGCTCGTAGTTGACGAAGAATTCCTCGCGCAGCGCGGGAAATTCGGGGTGGTCGGGCGTCATGCCGAACGCAACGCCCAGCATGCCGCGCGCGCCGGCGCCGGCCATCGGGCGGTACAGCTCCAGCGGCAACGAAGGCAGGCCGCGGGCCAGGCGCATCCGGTCGACGGCGGCACCGAGGTCGGGTGCACTGTCGATGAGGGTGCCGTCCAGATCGAACAGCACCGCCCCGATATTCCTGAACATCAGGATCTCTGCGTCGCGAAGAGGTAATTGACGCTGGTGTCCGAAGACATCCAATAGCGGCGGGTGAGCGGGTTGTACTCCATGCCGCGCGCAGCCATCAGTTCGAGCCCGACGCCCCGGCAGTACGCCGCGAGTTCGCTGGGCCGCACGAACTTCATGTATTCGTGGGTGCCCTTGGGCAGCAGGTTCAGGATGTACTCGGCACCGACGATCGCGAAAACGAACGACTTGGGGTTGCGGTTGATGGTCGAGAAGAACACCCAGCCTCCCGGTTTCACCAGGGCGCTGCACGCCGTCACGACGGAGGCGGGGTTGGGCACGTGCTCGAGCATCTCCATGCACGTGATCGCGTCGTAGGAGCCCGGCTGTTCGGCCGCGAGCGCCTCCGCGCTCACTTCCCGGTACTGCACGTCGGGTGTACCGGCTTCCAGCGCGTGCAGTTGCGCGACCTTGAGGGCCTTCGTGGAGAGATCGATTCCCAGCACCTGCGCGCCGGCCCGCGCCATCGAGTCGGCCAGAATGCCGCCGCCACAGCCGACGTCCAGCACCCGTTTACCGGCCAGCGAGAGGTAGGACTGGATCCAGTCGAGCCGCAGCGGATTGATCTGGTGCAAAGGCCGGAATTCGCTGTCGGGATCCCACCAGCGATGGGCCAGGTCGGAGAACTTGGCCAGTTCCGCGGGATCGGCATTGATCGTCGTGTCGGTAGTCGCGTTCATGCTGCGATTGTCACGCAAAAATGAACGCGTCCCGCAGGGCGCGCCAAAGTAAAAGGCCCCGCGAAGCGGGGCCTTTTCTTCCGTTGCAGGAGGCGTTACTTGTTGGCGCGCGTGCCGACCACTTCGATCTCGACGCGGCGGTTCTTGGCGCGGCCCTCGGCGGTCCTGTTGGACGCGACCGGCTGCTTCTCACCCTTGCCTTCGGTGTACACGCGGTTCTTCTCGATGCCCTTGGAGACCAGGTAGGCCTTCACGGCTTCGGCGCGGCGCACGGACAGCTTCTGGTTGTAGGCGTCGGTGCCGACCGAGTCGGTATGCCCGACGGCGATGATCACCTCGAGGTTGATACCCTTGACCTTGCCGACCAGGTCGTCCAGCTTGGCCTTGCCCTCGGGCTTGAGCACGGACTTGTCGAAGTCGAAGAAGGCGTCGGCGGCGTAGGTCACCTTGGTGGCTTGCGGCGGCTGGGGCGCCGGAGCGGGTGCCGGCCGGGCAGCAGGAGCGGCAGGGGCAGCAGCGGGAGCCGGGGCCGGAGCAGGAGCGGCTACCACGAGGGCGCCGTCGCAGCCCTTGGCGGCAGTGGCGGGCGTCCAGAAGGCATCGCGCCAGCACAATTCGTTCGTGCCGTTCTTCCACACCAATTCACCGGAGCCGTTCTGCCAGTTGTCTATCCGGTTGCCGCCGTCGGCGGCCGTCACGCGGGTTTGAGCACCCGCGGCGGTTGTCAACGCAGCCACGGCAAACAACAGCGCCACTTTGTTCAGTTTCTTCATGGTTCTCCTCTTGGGGAAAAAGCCGCAGCCGCGCTGCGTGAATACGACGTTTAAGGTGACCATCACCAAAAGCGTGAAATCATTGTGCCACACGTCCTTACACAATCAACGCGGATCGGGTTCAAGCCACGTAGGACAAAACCTCATTCCTGGCGTTCTGTTGCGGGTTCGCGACAGGCCGCTTCAACGTAAAATCAAAGGCTTCGCGCCGCGTTCCTCCAGCCCCGATGACCCAATTCGCCAAAGAAACCCTGCCCATCAGCCTCGAGGAGGAAATGCGGCGCAGCTACCTCGATTACGCCATGAGCGTGATCGTGGGACGCGCGCTGCCCGATGCGCGCGACGGCCTCAAGCCGGTGCACCGGCGCGTGCTGTACGCGATGCACGAGCTCAATAACGACTGGAACCGGCCGTACAAGAAATCGGCTCGCATCGTCGGCGACGTCATCGGCAAGTATCACCCGCACGGCGACCAGTCGGTGTACGACACCATCGTGCGGCTGGCGCAGGACTTTTCGATGCGCCACATGCTGGTCGACGGGCAAGGCAACTTCGGCTCGGTCGATGGAGATAACGCCGCGGCGATGCGCTACACCGAAATCCGGCTGGCCAAGATCGCGCACGAGATGCTGGCGGACATCGACAAGGAAACGGTCGATTTCGGGCCCAACTACGACGGCAGCGAAAAAGAGCCGCTGGTCCTGCCCAGCCGGCTGCCCAACCTCCTGGTCAACGGGTCCGGCGGCATCGCGGTGGGCATGGCCACCAACATTCCGCCGCACAACCTGAACGAGGTGGTCGATGCCTGCCTGCACCTGTTGCGCAATCCGGAAGCGAGCATCGACGAATTGATGGAGATCGTGCCAGCGCCCGACTTTCCCACCGCCGCGATCATCTATGGCATCAACGGGGTGAAGGAAGGCTACCGCACCGGCCGGGGCAAGGTCGTGATGCGCGCGAAGTGCCACTTCGAGGACATCGACCGCGGCCAGCGCCAAGCCATCATCGTCGACGAGCTGCCCTACCAGGTGAACAAGAAGACGCTGCAGGAGCGCATGGCGGAGCTGGTCAACGAAAAGAAGATCGAAGGCATCAGCCACATCCAGGACGAAAGCGACAAGTCGGGGATGCGCCTGGTCATCGAACTCAAGCGTGGCGAAGTTCCCGAGGTAGTCCTTAACAATCTGTACAAACAGACTCAGCTGCAGGACACCTTCGGCATCAACCTGGTGGCGTTGATCGACGGCCAGCCGCGACTCTGTACGTTGAAAGACCTCGTCGAGGTCTTCCTGCAGCATCGCCGCGAAGTGGTCACGCGGCGCACCGTGTTCAACCTGCGCAAGGCGCGCGAACGCGGCCATGTGCTCGAGGGGCTGGCGGTCGCACTGGCGAACATCGACGAGTTCATCGCCATCATCCGCAATGCGCCGACGCCGCCGGTGGCCAAGGCCGAGCTGATGCAGCGGTCCTGGGACAGCAAGCTGGTGCGCGAGATGCTCACCCGCACCCGCGCCGACGGCGGCCTCATCAATGCGGACGATTACCGGCCCGACGGGCTCGGGCGCGAGTTCGGCATGGGCGGCGACGGGCTCTACCGCCTGTCCGACACCCAGGCCCAGGAAATCCTGCAGATGCGGCTGCAACGGCTCACCGGGCTCGAGCAGGACAAGATCGTGGCCGAGTACAAGGAAGTCATGGCCGAGATCGATGACCTGCTCGACATCCTTGCGAAGCCGGCACGGGTTTCAGCCATCATCGGCGACGAACTCACGGCGCTCAAGCAGGAGTTCGGACAGACGAAAGCAGGCGCGCGCCGCAGCGTCGTCGAACTCAATGCACAGGACCTCGCCACCGAGGACCTGATCACGCCCACCGACATGGTGGTGACGCTATCGCATGCCGGTTACGTCAAGAGCCAGCCCCTGTCGGAATACCGCGCGCAAAAGCGCGGCGGGCGCGGCAAGCAGGCCACCGCCACCAAGGAAGACGACTGGGTGGACCAGCTCTTCATCGCCAACACGCACGACTGGATCCTGTGCTTCTCGAACCGCGGCCGCATGTACTGGCTCAAGGTATGGGAAGTGCCTGCCGGTTCGCGCGGCTCGCGCGGGCGCCCGATCGTCAACATGTTCCCGCTGGCCGAGGGCGAGAAGATCAACGTGGTGCTGCCGGTCACCGGCGAGTTCCGCAGCTTCCCCGCGGACCATTACGTCTTCATGGCCACCTCGATGGGCACGGTCAAGAAGACGGCGCTCGACGAATTCAGCAATCCGCGCAAGGCCGGCATCATCGCGGTCGATCTGGATGAAGGCGACTACCTGATCGGCGCGGCGCTCACAGACGGCAAGCACGACGTGATGCTGTTTTCCGACGGCGGCAAGGCCGTTCGCTTCGACGAGAACGATGTGCGGCCGATGGGCCGCAATACGCGTGGCGTGCGCGGCATGTCCCTGGACGAGGGCCAAGGCGTCATTGCCATGCTGGTGGCCGAGGACGAGCAGCAGAGCGTGCTCACGGCGACCGAGAACGGCTACGGCAAGCGCACCAGCATCACCGAATACACCCGCCATGGCCGCGGCACCAAAGGCATGATCGCCATCCAGCAGAGCGAGCGCAACGGCAAGGTGGTCGCGGCCACGCTGGTGCACGCCGACGACGAGATCATGCTCATCACCGACAAGGGAGTGCTTGTTCGCACCCGGGTAAGCGAGATCCGCGAGCTGGGCCGTGCCACGCAGGGCGTGACGCTGATCGGCCTGGACGAAGGCTCGAAGCTCAGTGGC
>JAGRPN010000006.1 GCA_019449555.1 Ramlibacter sp. | reverse complement strand
GCGCCGGTGATTCCGCCGTCGATCGGCTTCATCGTGTTCGGGGTCGCGGGCAACGTATCGATCACCAAATTGTTCCTGGCCGGCATCGTTCCCGGCGTGCTAATGGGCGTGGCGATCGGCGCCACCTGGTGGTGGATCGCCAAGCGCGACCAGATCAAGCCCGCACCGCGCATGGGGTTCGGCCAGCGGATGAAGATCACGGCCGAGGGCAGCCTCGCGCTGGCCTTGCCGGTGGTGATCCTCGGCGGCATGAAGATGGGCGTGTTCACGCCAACCGAAGCCGCCGTGGTGGCGGCGGTCTACAGCTTCGCGGTCGGCATGTTCGTCTATCGCGAACTGAAGGTGCGCGAGCTCTACGCGCTGGTCCTCGCCGCCGGCAAGACGACCGCCGTCGTGATGTTCCTGGTGTCCGCCGCCATGGTCAGTGCCTGGCTGATCACGGTCGCCAACATCCCCGGCGAGGTCGTCGCCCTGCTGGAGCCCTTCATGGGCAACAAGACGCTGCTCATGTTCATGATGATGGTGATCGTCGTCGTCGTCGGGACCGCGCTGGACTTCACGCCCACGGTGCTGATCCTCACCCCCGTGCTGATGCCCGTCGTGCTCAAGGCCGGCATCGACCCCGTGTATTTCGGCGTGCTGTTCATCATGAACAACGCGATCGGCCT
The DNA here is from genome assembly GCA_019449555.1 of Ramlibacter sp. GTDB lineage: Bacteria > Pseudomonadota > Gammaproteobacteria > Burkholderiales > Burkholderiaceae_C > Ramlibacter. The sequence goes on along the minus strand of JAGRPN010000006.1, from coordinate 2,798 downwards.
CATCACGCCACCCGTGGGCACCGTGCTCAACGTGGTGTGCGGCGTCGCGCGCATCTCGCTTGACGATTCGTTCAAGGGCGTGATGCCGTTTTTCATTGCCGAGCTCATCGTGCTGTTCGGGCTGGTGTTCTTCCCGGACATCGTCCTGGTGCCGCTGAAGTTCCTGATGCACTGACGCGAAGATTTTTTTACTGTCGTTTTCTATCCAAGGAGATCCACAATGTTCAAACGACGCACCCTGGTGGCTTTGGCCGCCACCGCCCTGCTGGCCGCCGCGCCGGCGTTCGCGCAATATGCCCAGCGCACCGTCAAGTTCACCAATGGCGTCGCCGAGGACCACCCGGTTTCGGTCGGCGTCAAGAAGATGCAGGAAGTGCTGGACGCCAAGACGGGTGGCAAGATCAAGATCGCCGCGTTCTGGAGCGGCGCCGCCGGCGGCGACCTGCAGGCCACGCAGGCCCTGCGCGCGGGCACGCAGGAGATGGTCTGCACTTCGTCCTCGCCGCTGGTGGGCATCGTGAAGGAACTGGGTGTGTTCGACCTGCCGTTCCTGTTCGCCAACGAGAAGGAGGCGGATGCCGTGCTGGACGGCCCCGCCGGTGCGTACTTCAACAAGAAGCTGGAAGAGGTCGGCCTGGTGAACCTCGCCTATTGGGAGAACGGCTTCCGTAACCTGACCAATAGCAAGCGGCCGATTGCCAGGGTCGAGGACTTCGACGGCGTGAAGCTGCGCGTCATGCAGAACAACATCTTCCTCGACACGTTCAAGACGCTGGGCACCAATGCCGTGCCGATGGCCTTCCCGGAAGTGTTCACCGCGCTCGAAACCAAGACCATCGACGGCCAGGAAAACCCGTTCGTCACGATCGAGACCTCCAAGTTCAACGAAGTGCAGAAGTACCTGTCGGTCACGCGCCACGCCTACACGCCCTTCCTGGTGCTGTACAGCAAGAAGCTGTGGGAGCAGCTCAATCCGCAGGAGCAGGCCGTGCTGCGTGAAGCGGCGGTTGCCGGCCGCGACGCGGAGCGTGTGGCCAACCGCACGCTCAACGAGAAGTCGCTGCAGAGCCTGAAGGCCAAGGGCATGGTCGTCAATGACGTCACGCCGGCCGAACAGCGCCGCATGTTCGCGAAGGTGCAGCCGGTCTACACGAAGAACGTGCCAACCATCGGCGCCGAAGCCGTCAACATCGTCGTGGACGCGCTGAAGAAGGTTCGCAACTAACGCACGATCAGCCGGACGGCCCAGGGGCCGCCGGCGACTTCGATGAAGATCACCCGACTCGAAACCATCCGGCTCGGCGAGTTCCCCAACATCCTGTGGGTGCGGCTGCACACGGACGCGGGGCTGGTCGGCCTGGGCGAGACCTTCATGGGCGCGCAGGCCGTCGAAGCCTACCTCCACGAATGGGCCGCGCCGCGGCTGATCGGCGAGGATGCGCTGGCGATCGAGGCCCGCAGCCGCGACCTCACCGGCTATCTCGGATGGCGCGGCTCCGGCGTCGAAACGCGCGGCAATTCGGCCGTCGACATCGCGCTGTGGGACCTGTTCGGCAAGGCCGCCGGCATGCCTGTGCACACCGCGTTGGGCGGCAAGAGCCGCGACGCGATCCGCATCTACAACACCTGCGCGGGCTACCAGTACATCCGCAGCAACGCCAACCAGACCTCGTCGAACTGGGGGCTTGGAAACGCGAGTGGACCGTACGAAGACCTGCAGGGCTTCCTGCACCACGCCGACGAACTCGCGCAGTCGCTGCTGTCCGAAGGCGTGACGGCGATGAAGATCTGGCCGTTCGATCCCGCCGCCGAAGCCAGCCATGGCCAATACATCAGCAACGCCGACCTCGACGCGGCGCTCGAGCCATTTCGCAAGATCCGCGCCGCCGTGGGCGACCGCATGGACATCATGGTGGAGTTCCACAGCCTGTGGCGCCTGCCGATGGCGCAGAAGATCGCCCGCGCGCTGAAGCCGTTCAACACCTTCTGGCACGAGGACGCGATCCGCATGGATTCGCTTGACCTCCTCAAGCAATATGCCAGGGATTGCGAAGCGCTGATCTGCGCGAGCGAGACGCTCAGCTACAAGTGGGGCTTCAAGGATTTCCTCGAGACCGGCGTAGCCGGCGTCGTGATGCTCGACCTGAGCTGGTGCGGCGGCCTGACCGAAGCGCGCAAGATCGCCGGCATGGCCGATGCGTGGCAGCTGCCCGTCGCGCCGCACGATTGCACCGGCCCGGTGGTGTGGGCCGCGTCCACGCATCTGTCGCTGCATGCGCCCAACGCACTGATCCAGGAGAGCGTGCGCGCGTTCTACACCGGCTGGTACAAGGAACTCGTGACCGAACTTCCGGTCGTCAAAGACGGGATGATCACGCTTTCGGACAAGCCCGGACTCGGGCTGGAGCTGTTGCCGGACTTGCACAAGCGGGCCGACGCATTCGTGCGCGTGTCGTGAATTCCGCCGCGTCCGCACCCCAGGAGAAAAGGGGTCGGATCCGAATTCAGGACAGGGGTCTTGCCGGAGCGAAGTTGCGCAGGTCGAAATTCGGCTCCGACCCTTTTTCTCCGGACCTCGCGTCGCGCCCGGCCCCAGGCCGAGCATCACAGCCGCCCCAGAAATCGCCCCCACCGGGCACCACCTGCCGCGAGCCAGCATAGTGGGTGTTCGTTTGAGCGCCTGCTACATCTCTGCAAAGGCGGGATCGGGCGGGCCGCGTCGCATCGATCAAACGAGGCGCCTGCGTTTGTCCGGTCTCGCGGCTGCGCGCCTTGGCGCGCTTCGTGAACTGACTCGG
>JAGRPN010000065.1 GCA_019449555.1 Ramlibacter sp. | reverse complement strand
CCAGCCGGAAGAATTCCGCCTCCTCGCCCTCGCGCGAACTGGCGAACATCACGACGGGCCGCGCGATGCCGGCGCGCCAGGCCCGCCCGCGTTCCAGCTGCGCGCCGTCCGGCGTGGCGTCGAACTTCAGGTTGCCGAACACGCCTTTCACGGTCGCACCGGCCTGGGCCAGGCGCACCGCGTCGTCCTCCGTCTGCGCCCACACCGCCGTGAGCGACGCATAGGCGGGCCGCGACAGGCGCGAGAGCCGCCGCGTCTGCGCGAGCGACTTGTCGCTTAGCCGTGCATTCGCCAGTGCCAGCGGGACGCCCCGCAACTTGCACTCGGCCACGAGGTTGGGCCAGACCTCCGTTTCCATCAGGATGCCCGCGCTCGGCTGGAAATGGTTCAGGAAGCGCCGCACGGCTTTCGGCGCGTCCCACGGCAACCAGGCCTGCGCGTCGCGCGGCCCGAGCAGGCGCTCGCCTTCGGCCCTGCCCGTGGCGGTGCCGTGCGTGAGCAGTACGCGCAAGTCCGGCTTCAGCCGGCGCAGGTGCTCCAGCAGGATCGCCGCTGCCCGCGTCTCCCCCAGCGACACCGCGTGGATCCACAACGCCCCCGGCTCGGCCGGCGTGCGGTAGACGCCGAACCGTTCGTCGATCGCGTGCAGGTAGCCCGGTTCGGCCTTGCCGCGCCGCCTGAGCTTGCGGCGCAGGAACGGCTGCGCGCCGATCACCATCAGGGAATAAAGCGGCCGGATCACGCCGCACTCACCTGCAGCCATGCCTGCCACACGTCCTCGACCGCGGGCGTCGGCTGTGCATACACCGCGCGTTGCCGTGCGGCGCCGACCGGGCCGGTGCGCCAGGCCGTGTCGAAGTTGTAGATCTGCACATGGGGCTGGTCCAGCGCCACGGCGATGTGGCTGAGGCCGCTGTCCACGCCGATGACGCCGGCCGTGCCCGCGAGCCGATCGGTGAGTTGCCCCAGGTCCAGCCGCGGCCAGACCTGCGCGGCCGCGCCCCACTTCGCCGCCAGCCGTTCGCTGCGCTCGCGTTCCTGATCGTTGCCGTGCGGCAGGCCGAGCGTGCAGCCGCTTTCGATCAGCCGCCGTCCCAGTTCGAGCCAGTGCGACTCGGGCCAGCACTTGTCCTCGCGCGAGGTGCCGTGCACGAGTGCCACGCACCGGACAGTTCCGCGCGCGTCGCCGGCTGCCGTTGCGGCGGCATCGGCCCGCAATCCATAAAGCAGATCGGCGGGGATGTCGTAGCCCAATGCCCGCGCGCACAGCTCGCGCGAGCGCGCGACGGCATGCACGCGCGGCTCGATCCGGATCGCCACGTCGGCGGCCCAGCGCGTGGGCGCCTCCCAGCTCGAACCTTCCGTGCGGTTGGCCAGGGCGAAGCGTTTGCCGTTCGCCGCCAGCCGGGCCACGCGCGACACCAGCGCCGATTTTGTGAGTCCCTGCAGGTCGAGCACCGCGTCGTACGCGCTCTCGCGCAACGCCTCGCGAAACGCCCGCCATTCGGCGCGGGTGCGCGAGCCGAGCGGCGAGTTGCGCCAACGCCGCAGTTCGCATCCGATGACGCGCCGCACGCCTTCGCAGCGTTGCACCAGCGGCGCGAACGCCTGCTCGACCACCCAGTCGATCCGGGCATGCGGCAGCGCACGGCGGATGTCCTGCACCGCCGGCATGGCATGAACGACATCGCCAAGCGAAGAGAGCTTGACGAGCAGGACCTTCATAACGTCCCCATATTCGCGGCTGTTGCCGCCGCACTATCCTCCGAACGCGCCCCGGCCCGCGGACCGGGGCGGGCGAAACCTCAATGAGCCGCTTCGCCGATCTTCGCGTCGGGCTTCACGCTGCGCAGCAGGTCCAGCATCTGCGCCTCGATGCGCTCCAGCGCCTGCTGTGTCTGGCCTTCGAAGCGCAGCACCAGCACCGGCGTGGTGTTGGAGGCGCGGATCAGCCCGAAGCCGTCCGGCCAGTCCACGCGCACCCCGTCGATGGTCGACACCTCCGCCGGCGGTGTGAATTTCGCTTGCGCCACGAGCCGCTCCACGAGCACGTGCGGCTCGCCTTCGGCGCACTTCACGTTCAGCTCGGGCGTCGAATAACTCGTGGGCAGGCCGTCCAGCACGGCGCTCGGGTCTTCGTGGCGCGACAGGATTTCCAGCAGCCGCGCCCCCGCATACGTTCCGTCGTCGAAACCGAACCAGCGCTCCTTGAAAAAGATGTGTCCGCTCATCTCGCCGCCGAGCGGGGAGCCGACCTCCTTCATCTTCGCCTTGATGAGGGAGTGGCCCGTCCTGTACATCAGCGGCTTGCCGCCGGCCTCGCGGATCGCGGGGGCGAGGCGCTGCGTGCATTTCACGTCGAACAGGATGGTCGCGCCCGGCGCGCGCGTGAGCACGTCGCGCGCGAACAGCATCAATTGCCGGTCGGGGTAGATGTTGTTGCCGCCCCGCGTGATGATGCCCAGCCGGTCGCCGTCGCCGTCGAACGCGAGGCCCAGTTCGGCGCCCGTGGTGCGGATCGCGGCGATCAGGTCTTTCAGGTTGTCGAGCTTGCTCGGGTCGGGATGATGATTGGGGAAGTTGCCATCGACCTCGCTATACAGCTCCACCACGTCGCAGCCCAGCGCCCGGAAGATGCCGGGGGCCGACGCGCCGGCGATGCCGTTGCCCGAGTCGACGACGATCTTCATCGGCCGCGCGAGCTTCGCGTCCTGCACGATGCGGTCGCGGTACGGCGCCAGCACGTTGATGTTGCGCACGCGGCCCGGTTGCGCCACCGGCTGCCCGAGGCCCTGCGCTTCCATGATGCGGCGCAGCGCCTGAATTTCCTCGCCGTAGATGGCGCGGCCCCGCAGCACCATCTTGAAGCCGTTGTAGTCCTTCGGGTTGTGGCTGCCGGTCACCTGGATGCCGCTGGTGCACAAGGTGCTGGCGGCGAAGTAGAGCATCGGCGTCGTCGCCGGCCCGATGTCGATCACGTCCACCCCGGACGCGACCAGTCCGCGCACGAGCGCGGCGCTCAGGGCCGGACCGCTGAGCCGGCCGTCGCGCCCGACCGCCACCACCTTCTCGCCTTCGGCTTGCGCCTGCTGGCCGAAAGCCCAGCCGAGCGCCTGCGCGACCTCTTCCGTCAAGCTGGACGGCACGATGCCGCGGATGTCGTAGGCCTTGAAGATGGAAGGTGAAAGCTGCATGAAAAACGGTTCCCGTGGGCTGCCGGCAAAGGGGAAATTGTAGGCCCCGGGCCCGCGAGGCCACGCGCCCGCCCTGCCCGACAATCGCGCCATGAACCTGTACCGCGCGTTGCTGGCGCCGCTGCTGTTCCGCCTGGATGCGGAAAACGTGCACGCGCTGGCGATCCGGGGCGCCGAGCTGGCGAGTTCGTCGCCCCGGCTGTGCTCCCACATCGCGCGGCGGCACGCGCCCCGCTCCGCTCGCCTGGCGATCGAATTCGCGGGCCTGCGCTTCGCGACACCGCTGGGGCTGGCGGCCGGCTTCGACAAGAGCGCGCGAGCCGTGCCGTTGCTCGCGGCGCTCGGGTTCGGGCACGTGGAGGTCGGCTCGATCTCCGCGCAGCCCTCGGCCGGCAATCCGAAACCGCGCCTGTTCCGCATTCCGCAAGACCGCGGCATCGTCGTCAACTACGGGTTGCCCAACGACGGCGCCGAACGGGTGGCGCAGCGCGTCGGCGCTTTGCGCGCGCGCCCGCCGCTGGGCATCAACATCGTGAGCACGAATCGCGGCGCATCGGCCCCGCCCGAATCGGACGAGGCCGTGATCGCGGACTACCTCGAATCGGCTCGCCGGCTGCAACCGCTGGCCGATTACCTGTGTCTCAACCTGAGCTGCCCGAATACCCGGGAAGGCCGCGGCTTCTTTCATGAACCGGCGCGGCTCGCGCGATTGCTGCAGGGCCTGGACACGATGGCGCAAGGAGGCATTCGCAAGCCGATCTTCCTGAAGGTCGCGCCCTTCCAGTCGCCGGCCGATCTGGAAGCATTGCTTGCGGCGGTGGAACCGGCCCGTTGCGTCACGGGCTTTTCGGTGAACCTGCCGCCGGGCAAACCGCCGGGCCTGAAAACGCCGGCGGCTCAACTGGCCGTGATGCCGGGCGCGGTTTCCGGTCCTGCGGCGGCGCCGGCGGCGGATGCGACATTGCGTGAGCTGTACCGCCGGATGGACCGTTCGCGCTATCGCCTGATCGGTTCGGGCGGTATCTTCACGGCCGAGGATGCGTATCGGAAGATCCGGCTCGGCGCGTCGCTCGTGCAATTGATGACGGCGCTGGTGTACGAGGGGCCAGGCGTGGTGGCGTCGATCAATAGCGGCCTGGCGCGCCTGCTCGAGAGGGATGGCGTACGGCACATCGGCGACGTCGTGGGCGTGGACGCCTGAGAATCTCTCTTTATCCAGGCACATGTCCGAAAACGGCTGGTCCTCCTCTGGGGGCTGCGTATCATCGGTGCCATGAACCCCGACGCGGCCCCCCTCCAGCCCGACGCCTGCTACCTGGCCCTGAAAGCCCGCGACGCGCGCTTCGACGGCTGCTTCTTCACGGCCGTCACCTCGACCGGGATCTATTGCCGGCCGGTGTGCCGGGTGCGCACGCCCAAGCGCGAGAACTGCCGCTTCTTCCGCCACGCGGCCCAGGCCGAGAGCGCGGGCTTCCGGCCGTGCCTGCGCTGCCGGCCCGAACTGGCGCCGCAGTCGCTCGCCTGGTCGATGCAGGACGCGAGCTACATCCTGGCGCACCAGGCGGCGCGCTGGCTCGACAACCCGGAAGCGTGGGGCGACGCTTCGCCGTCAGTGGAGCAGCTCGCGGCGCGCCTGGGCGTGAGCGATCGCCATGTGCGCCGCATCTTCGAGGCGCATTTCGGCGTGTCGCCGGTGCAATACCTGCAGACGCGCCGGCTGCTCACGGCCAAGCAGTTGCTGGCGGACACCGACCTGCCCGTCACGCACGTGGCGCTGGCGAGCGGTTTCGCCAGCGTGCGCCGCTTCAACGCGGCGTTCCTGGCACACTACCGGCTGAACCCGACGCAACTGCGGCGCGAGGGCGCCCGGCGGCCGGCGCAGGGCATCACGATCCGCCTCGGCTACCGGCCGCCGTACGACGTGCAGGCGATGCTCGTTTTTTTTGCCAAGCGGGCCATTACCGGCGTCGAGTTCGCGGACCCGTCCGCCGGCACCCTCGCCCGCACGCTGTCGATCGAAACCGGCGGCCAATCGCACCAGGGCTGGCTCGCGGCGCAATTCGAGCAGGAGCGGCATCAGGTGGTGCTGCGCGTGAGCGATTCGCTGCGCGAGGTGCTGCCACTGGTGATCCACCGGCTGCGCGCCACGCTCGACCTCGACGCGGATCCGCAGGCGATCAATTGCGTGCTGCATGCGAGCTTCCCCGGCGGCGACGGACTGCGGGTGCCCGGCGCGCTGAGCGGCTACGAGCTCGCGGTGCGGGCGGTGCTGGGGCAACAGATCACGGTGGCCGCGGCGCGGACGCTGGCGCAGCGCCTCGTCGAGCGCTTCGGTGAGCCGGTCGAAACACCGATTGCCGGGCTGGCGCGGCTGTTTCCCGAGCCGGCGGTGCTGGCCCAAGCCGGTGGCGATGCGCTCGGGCGGCTGGGCATCGTCAAGCAGCGGCAGGCGGCGATCGTCGCGATCGCGCAAGCGGTCGCCGGCAAGCGGCTGCAATTGCACGGCGGCGCCGACGTCCAGGCCACGATCGTAGCGCTCGGGCAGTTGCCGGGCATCGGCGACTGGACGGCGCAGTACATCGCGATGCGCGCACTGCGCTGGCCCGACGCGTTCCCGGCCGGCGACGTGGCGTTGCACAAGGCCCTCGGCGTGCAAGGCGAGAGCAATGCGGCGCGGGCAGCCGAAAGCGCGTCGCAGGCCTGGCGGCCGTGGCGCAGCTACGCCGTCATACGCGCGTGGGGAGCTTGTCATGCCGGGCTTAAGGAGCCTGCCCCGCACTCACCAACGGATCCGGGGGCATCCATGACTCCCGGGTTGCGGGTCAAGCCCGCAATGACAAAGAAAACCAGCCCGCAGTGACGATCACTACGCATGACAATCTGTGAGGACTTCTCATGAAATTCGACTCATCCATCGCACAGACACGCTACGTCAGCCCGCTCGGCACCATGATCATTGCGGCCACCAGCCGCGGTTTGGCCGGCGTCTGGTTCGAAGGCCAACGCCATCTGCCCGACACGTCGCAGTGGCCGCACCAGCCGCAGCAGCCCGTGCTGCGCACGGCGGTCGCACAGCTGGGCGAATACTTCGCGGGGCGGCGCGCCACTTTCGACCTGCCGCTCGACCTCCAAGGCGGCACCGTCTTCCAGCAATCGGTGTGGCAGGCGCTGCTCGCGATTCCGCGCGGTGGCACGACCAGCTACGCGTCGCTCAGCCGCCGCATCGGCCAGCCATCGGCAGCGCGTGCGGTCGGCGCCGCCGTGGGCCGCAACCCGCTCAGCATCGTCGTTCCGTGCCATCGCGTGCTCGGGGCCGACGGTTCGCTCACGGGCTACGCCGGCGGGCTGGAACGCAAGAGCGCCCTGCTGCAGCTGGAGGGGGCGCTTTGACGGCCGTACCGCAGGCCACCGTCACGCCGCGCAACTGGATCGCCGATTTCGTCCTGCTGGCGGCGATCTGGGGTTCGTCCTTTCTCTTCATGCGCCTGGGCACGGTGGAGTTCGGCCCGGTCGCGACAGCGGCGGTCCGCGTCACGGTGGCCGCCGCGTTCCTGTTGCCGCTGCTCTGGCTGCGCGGGCTGGCGCCGCAATTGCGTCGGCACTGGAAGCCGGTGTTCCTGATCGGCATCCTCAATTCGGCGGTTCCCTTCGCGTGCTTTTCGTACGCGCTCCTGTCCATCACGACAGGCCTGTCCGCGATCCTCAACGCCACTGTCCCGCTGTTCGGTGCGCTGGTCGCGTGGGCCTGGCTGAAAGACCGGCCGGCCGGCTCGCGCGTGCTGGGTCTGGCCATCGGGTTCGCGGGCGTGGCGCTGCTGGCGTGGGACAAGGCCAGCTTCAAACCCGATGCGTCGGGCGTGGCGCCGGGCTGGGCCGTGCTGGCCTGCCTGCTTGCATGCCTGTGTTATGGGTTGGCGGCGAATGCAACCAAGCGCTACCTGAGCGGGCTGCCTGCGCTGGTCACCGCCACCGGCAGCCAGCTCGGTGCGACGCTCGGGCTCGCGTTGCCCGCCCTGTGGTTCTGGCCCGCGCGCATGCCCGGCCTGCAGGCGTGGCTCGCCGTGATCGCGCTCGGTATCGTATGCACCGGCGTCGCTTACGTGCTGTATTTCCGGCTGATCGAGCACGCCGGGCCGGCGCGTGCGCTGGCCGTGACGTTCCTCGTGCCGGTGTTCGCCGTGTTCTACGGCGTGCTGTTCCTCGGTGAGGGCGTGACGGGCTGGATGCTGTTATGCGGCGGCGTGATCGTGTGCGGCACGGCGCTGTCCACCGGCCTGCTGAGGTTCGGATCGAGTCCGCGCCCGAAGCCGGAACCAAAATCGCGGATCGATGCGCGCAGGACGCATTGAGTCCTCATCCGTGCCCTGCAACTCCTTTGCGCTCGGCGTAAAGGGAGTGCGGAGGTTGGCAGGCCCGAAGTCAGAACCGCGGCAGGTCGCCCAGGCTGCGGCCCGGCGCTTCCTCCGCGAGGGCCAGCGTTTCGGTGCCTTCCGGCAACACGTCCACCTTCACTTCGGGGCCGGCGTGCAGCCTGCCCTCTTCGTCCGGGAACATGCTGATGATCGTGTCGCCCTCCACCAGCCGGTCCACGACTTCGCTCAGCCGCGTGGGTGTGGGCCGCAGGTCCCAGCTCGCGTGGGCGGTGTCGATCAGGCCCATCATCGCTTCGACGAGCTGCGCGCCCGCGTAGCGCAGGGCCGTGATGCCGTAGATTGCTTTCTCAGCCATGGATGCATTGTGGACAGGGACCGGGGGGGTGCGATAGGCGAGGCGCCACAGCAATCGTCGGAGCCTGCCTACGGGGCGCGTCCTGCCGCCGCCGCGATAAACTCGCACCTCCGCATTCTTGCATAAAGGCATGAGCCTGCCATCCGCCGACCCCGGCCCCGACGCGTTTCGCTTCGGCAAAGCCCATGCGCGCCGGCTGCGCGACATCTACCGCTCGGCGGGCTGGCCTTGCCAGGATCCATTGGAAATCGAGCTGCTCGCCGCCGGCCTGCTCGATCGCGTGACCGCGCCTTCCGGGCACGAATCGCTGCGCGTCAGCGATGCGGGGGTGCGCCTGCTCGCGAGCACGCTCGCGGCCAATCGCGCCGCGTTCTCGGCCCATGAAGCGCTGGTCGAGCGCATCGCGCTGGAGATGGGCCGCGCGGGGCGCATCGCCTGGCGGGGGCTGGCGCTGCGGGCGCAGGTGCCCGCAGACGATGGCACGGGCGCGCGCTGGTGCGTGGCCAGGCCCGACGTGTTTTCCATCCGCAACACCTCGGTCGCCAACTACGTGGACCCGATCGTGCACGAAGTGAAGGTGCGGCGCGCCGACCTGCTCGGCGACTTGCGTCTGGGCGCCAAGCGCGCGGCGTACCTGCACCTCGGGGAATGCTGGTACGTGCTCGGATGCGATGCGAGGGGACGCTGCATCGCGGCGCCCGAAGAGGTGCCGCCCGAATGCGGCGTGCTCGTGGTCGAGCAGGGCCGGATGGTGGTGGCGCGCGCGGCGCCGCGCCGCCCGCGGGGCGGGCTGCCGTTCGGCGTCTGGATGGCGCTGGCCAAGACCACGCCGGTCGCGGGGCTTGACGAAGACGCACAGGCGCTGCTCGCCTAGAACGTCACTTCGTCGGATGTTCGGACTTGCCCGGCTCGGGCGTCTTGACGCGACCCTTCTCCGGGTCGATCGGCTCCTGCAACGGCTCCGGATCCACCGGTTTGGGCGGATGCGAAGGGTGGGGCGCCGGCGCCGCGGGATCGGTCGCCACGAGTTACTCCCTCCCGGCGTGCCGGGGCGGCTGGCCGCCGCTTTCGGCCCCCTCCGGCGGCGGGCGCGCGTTGTCCTCGTCGTGCTCCGGCGGGATATCGTCTTCGTGGGCGATCTCAGGCTCTTCGCGTTCGAGCCCGGGGCGCTGCGGAAGGAGGCCGGGTGAGATGGCCAGGTTCATTGCTCGACTCTCCATAAGGGCGTGCTCACACCAGGCCTAAAGCGTGGGCGGCTTGCCGTGCGGGTCCTCGGGTTCGGCGGGCGGCAGCTCCGGGGCGAACTCGGGTTCGACCGGAAGGTGCGTCGGGTTCGGCACCGTCGGCTCGCGGTCCGGCGGCAACGGCTCGGGTTCGACCGGATGGGTGGCCATGGCTATGAAGAACTCCTGGCGGCCGGTCCCGCGGGCGCCTGTGCCGGGGCGGCGAAGTCGCCGTCCGGTTCCGCGGCATGCTCGTTCGGCGGCGGTGGCGAAAAGCCGCCGTCGAGCACCGGGGGCTCGGGCTCGGCCGTGTACAGGCTGGGATCGATCTCGTACGGGATCATGGCGCACTCCTTATGCACAAATGCTGGAGCCTGAGCGGGCGACAGCGCCTCGGCGCAAGCGCATTGTGCTTGTCGGCGCATGCCGACGCCCAGTCAGTGGTCTTCGGTCAGCCGCTGGGCTTCGCGCCGCACGACGGTGCTGGGTTCGTGCGTGAACGGCAGGCGCGGCAGGCCGATCAGCGCCTGCAGGTGCGCGTGGGCCCGATCCATGTCGGCGCCGATCATCGCGAGCGCGACTTCGTGCCCTGGCTCATTGCGCGCGACCTCCAGGTACGCCGCGCGCAGCCGCTGGTAATCGCCCTCCGCACGCGAGACTTCGTGCTGCAGGGCTTGCACCCTGGCGTGTTCGGCTCGGCTATAGCGCATCATGCGACTCGGACAGCCCGCAACCCGCCGCCGGCAGCGAGACGTAACTCTTGCTACTGGTGTCCTCGACGGGAATTCGGCGGGACCAAGGCAGGCTCATGAAGGCATGCTAGTCGGCACGGCAGCGCCTCCGTGTAGGACAACCCAGACAGAGCACGCAGGCGCGGTCCCGCCCAGCGGTTCCGCCGCCGCCGGTCCCCATTTTCGGTCGCACTCCGATAGCATTGGCGCTCCTCACCTGAGTCTTGCACAACCGACTTTCATGCCGCCCTACCAGGCACCCGCCGGCGCCCGCTTCGAAGCCCTCGATGCATGGCGCGGCGTGTGCGCCTGCTTTGTCGTGCTCTTCCACTTCCATGGCTACAGCCCGATCTACACGTCCCCGCTGGTGCGCAACAGCTACCTGTTCGTCGATTTCTTTTTCGTCCTGAGCGGTTTCGTGATCGCGTGGAATTACTCGGCGCGCCTGGACTCGTGGCAGGCGCTCAAGCGCTTCCTCATCCTGCGCGTCGGCCGGGTGTACCCGTTGCATGTGTTCATGCTGTTCTGTTTCGTGGCGTACGAGACCGTGAAGCTCGCGAGCGGCGCCGCTCGCGTGGCCGGCGCGCAGCCCTTCACCGGCGGCACCGACCCGGTGGCCGTGCTCACGAACCTGCTGCTGGTGCAGAGCCTGAACATCCACGACACGCTCACGTGGAACGGGCCGAGCTGGTCGATCAGCACCGAGTGGTGGACTTATGTGCTGTTCGCGCTGGTGGCGGTGCTGGTCGGCGTGCGCAACTGGATGCTGCTCGCCGTCGCGATCGCCGCGCCGCTATTGCTGCTGCAGCTGTCGAAGACCGGAATGGACGTCACCTACGACTGGGGACTGATCCGCTGCGTGTTCGGTTTCGCGCTCGGCGTGGCGTGCTGCCGCATCTATCGCGGCCTGCCGGTGCCGGCTCAGCGAAAACTCCTGTTCGGGGCCCCCGGTGGATCCACCCGCCCCGCATTCATGACGCTGGTCGAGCTCATCGTCGTGGCTGCGGTCGTGCTGTTCGTTTCCTTCGCCGGCAAGAACAACTGGTCGCTGCTCGCGCCGTTCGTGTTCTCAGCCGCCGTGCTGGTGTTCGCCGGCGAGGGCGGTGCGGTGAGCCGCCTGTTCCGCTCGCGCCCGCTGAAATGGCTGGGACAATTGTCGTACTCCATCTACCTGACGCATTTCCTGGTCGTCATCACGGTGCCGGTGCTGCTCAAGCGGGTGTTCCATATCGACTTGTGGACGCCGTTCGCGCTCGCGACCGGGGAGACCGTGCAGCTCTACGGCCGCGACAATGCACAAGGCACATTGCTGTATCTGCTGGTGCTCGCGGCGACGCTCGCATTCAGCGCGTTCACTTACCGCTGGGTCGAAACGCCGGGACGCGAGTGGAGCCGCCGCTGGGCCGGGCGGCCGATGCCGGCGCGCGCCGTCGAGCCGGCAGCCTCGAGCGGCGGCCAGGTGCCCAGTCCCTGAGGTCGGACGCCCGGCGAACGGCCGCGCGGCCACGGCTGCGCAACGAAGCTCATCGGTTCAACCCGACCTGTGCAATAGCCTGAAAGAGCCATGCGCGTGAACCCCTTTACGAGGGGGGCTGACGCAAAATCAGGTTCAATCAACTTGCCAGGAGAGCCGGATGCGCAGCTCAGTTATCGCAATCGTTCTCTGCCTGTCCGCCGCCGCGGCCAACGCGCAATGCGCCGCCCCGGCGAGCGTCGCGGGCAACGCCCGGACCGGGCCGGAACTGATCAGGACATCGTCCGCCGCAACCCACACCAAGACGTCGACCGATCAGACGCCGACCGATCAGAACCTGCCCGCCGACGATGGACTTCCGGGATTGCAGGAGGCCACGCCGGCCCCGAAGACGGACGACAAGCAGCATCGCCACGCGGGCCCGGCGATGATGCTGGCCGCCGTGGCGGTGATGTCCGGTATCGCGCTGCGGCGCTTCAGCGCGCGTGCCTGATGACGGCAGGCGCGATGGCGGCCTCTGCCGAGCGTGCGATCAAGTGGAGCGCGCTCACCACCGTTGCGCGGTTCGGCCTGCAGCTGGCAGCGCAGGTCGCGCTCGCGCGGATGCTCGGCCCCGGCAACTTCGGCGTGTACGGCATCGGAATGACGGTGCTGACGTTCGCCGCTTTCCTTTCCGGCGCGAGCTTCAGCTGGAACCTGATGCTGCTGCCGTCGGTGTCGCGCGACGACATCCGCTTCTCCTTCACCTGGCAGATGATCGCCGGCACGCTGACCGCCGCCGCGATGTACGCCGCCGCTCCGGCCATCGCGGCATTCTTCAATGACCCGCGGGTGGAGAGCATGGTGCAGTGGCTGGCGCTCGCCAGCCTGCTGACGGCCGCCAGCGCACCGGCGACGTGCCTGTTGCAGCGTGACCTCGACTTCCGCGCGCTCGGCCTGATCCAGTTGGCCGCCTACGCGGCGGGCTACCTGGCGGTCGGCGTGCCGATGGCACTCGCCGGCTACGGCGCCTTGGCACTCGCGGCAGCCTGCGTGGTGCAGGCGGCGGTGACGCTGGTCGCGGCCTATGCGGCGCGGCCCCATTCGCTGCGCCCGCTGTTCTCCCACGCCGGTGGCCCCGCGGCCCTCACCACGGGTCGCACGGTGTTCCTGACCAACGTGGTGAACTGGTTGCTCACCAACCTCGATCGGGTCGTGATCGGCCGGATCCTGAACGCGCACTCGGTCGGCCTGTACACCGTCGCCTACAACCTCGCCTCGATCCCCAACGTGCTGTTGCTGGGCGCGCTGCAGCCCACGTTCCTGGCAGCCGGGGCGAAACTCCAGCAGGACCGCGAGCGGCTGGCGCAGGGCTGGCTGTTGGGGCTCGCGTGCATCCTGGTGCTGATCACGCCCGCCGCCGTGGTGTTCGCGCTGCTCTCCGCCGATCTCGTACGCCTGCTGTACGGCGCGGCCTGGATGGATTCCGCGTGGGTGCTCGCGCTGCTCTTCCTGTGCCTGCCCGCGTGGGCGTGCTGGGGCCTGTCCACGCCGGTGCTCTGGAACACGAACCGCAAGCACCAGGAGTTCCTGCTGCAATTGCCGCTGCTCGCACTGGCCCTGCCCGGTTGGTGGCTGTTCGCGCCGTCGGGCATCCGCGCGGTGGCGATCGTGTCGGCGGGCGTGATCTTCGCGCGCGCGTTCGTAATCGTCAGCGCCGCACTGCGCGCGCTGGAGCTGCGCTGGT